>NZ_AP023181.1:2040678-2380791 GCF_013426915.1 Paraburkholderia sp. PGU19 | reverse complement strand
CGGCGTGCCGTTCGCGCGCGGGCAGTAGACGGGTTCGCCCGCCGTGATCGTGCGGCCCGTCAGCACGCATTGCCCGGCCCTGCGCGCGATGTTCACGCGCCAGGTCTGATAGCCGTAGTGTCCCGTACGCGCGTCGCACCATGAAACCGTCAGCGTCTGCGCGGTCGGCTTGTCGAGCACGCGCACGGTCGGCTGGCTTCGGCCGTCCCAGCATGCGGCCGTGCGCGGCCTGCGCCGCGCCAGGCCCGCCGGGCGCGGTGGTTTGACGGGTTCCGGCGTGACGTCGAAGTTGCGGATCGCCACAACAGTCCGGCACCAGACATCGGCACGCTCTTCGATCTGTATGCGCTCTGACATGATTAATTCAACACGTGATGAATATCGAGATCGTAGCGTCGCCGGGCGCGTGTGTCAAACGAATGTGCCGAGAGGCCCACTGCGGCCCCCTTCCGGACGCTCGGTTAAACTCACGCCTGATCTGACGATCGGCAGGCTGATTCGAATGAAAGATGTGACGGCAACAGCAGAACCCCAAAAGGACAAGAAACGCGCGCGCGGACGCCCGGCGTCGAGCGCGTCGGTCGGGCCGGACGCGATCCTGCGCAATGCGCGCAAGAGTTTCGGCAAACGGGGATTCGAGGCGACGAGCGTGCGTGAGATCGCCCGCGACTCAGGCGTCGATGCCGCCCTCGTCGCGCATCATTTCGGGTCGAAAGAGACGTTGTGGCTGGCCGTCGTGGAACAGATCGCCGGGCAGATGGCGCCGATGATCGACGCGACGTCAGCGTTGCGGACCGCGCCGCTGGGCGCGAGAGCGCGCGTGGAAATGGCGGTGGCGAGATTCATCGACGAGGTGTTCGACGACCCCGACGTCGGCATTTTCTTTTCGACGGCGGCGACGGAAGAAGGCGAGCGGCTCAATGTGCTGATCGAGCGGCTGGTGCGCCCTTACCACGACGTGATGATGCCGCTCTTCGCCGACGCCGCACGGCAAGACGAGCTGAAGGTCAAGGACGCGGAGCTGCTGTTTTTCATGCTGCTGAACGCGATCAGCAAGACGGTCGCGTACAGCCATCTGATGCTGGCGTTCTCGTCGCTGCCGCAGCACGAGAAGAAGTTCAAGCGGATGGTGCTGGAGACGGCGCTCGGCATGCTTTCCTAGTCGATCCGCGCGGCGGCGCGACGAAATTGACGCACCGCGGATCGAACAATGCCGCGTTCAGACGGCGGCCGCGCGGCGCGCCTGATACAGCGTTTCCCGTTCGAGCAGATCGAGCAGCGCGATGACCCGCTGCCGTTGCGTCGTCACCAGATCGTAAGTCTGCGCGAGCTTGCGCAGGCGCTTCGCCCAGTATTCGTAGTCGAGCTTTGACACGTCGTCCGTTTCCGTCCGGCGAACCACGTACTGAACCATCCTTTCCAGATGGTCCAGCTCCACGTCTGCCAGGCTCGCCGAGCGCAGCGTCCCGACGTCCGCCGGCGTTTCCACTCTTGTTACCGCCATATTGGCCCCCGATCGTCACCCGTAGCTGCCCGGCAGGTCGCGCCCGGCTGTCCTCGCCGACAGCGGAGCGGCGTCATCGCGCGCACGGTGCTGTCGATCTTTATGACGCACCGCCGCGCGACCTGTCCGGCTCTTTTCGGACGACGATAACCCCGCCTTGCGGCGAGGCTTTACCGTGCGTCTCAGTTGGGCGCGCGAGTGGTTGAAATCTGGCGCGGCGTCGCCGTCAGTGCAAGCAGGAAAAGGTGTATCGCAAACGATTGCGCCAACTACGAAGTCCGCTCGACAGCGAACTTTCTATACGGCGCATAGCGCGTATCGCCATGCAGCGCGGAGAAGACTTCGATCCGATGCTCGCCGCCTATGGCGCGCAACAGGTGCTGGAAGGCGATCCCGCCGAAGCGACCGTCGTGCTCGAATTTCCGTCGCTCGCGGCGGCCCGCGCCTGGTACTACAGCGATGCGTATTAGCAAGTCGCGCAACACAGGCTCAAAGGATCGCGTCACCGTGTCGTGCTGATCGAAGGGCTTTAAAACGGCAGCGCCGTCACTTCGCTGCAATGCAAAACGCCAGCAGCCCCGACGTCACCTCGTCGATGATCTGCTTCATCTCCGGATACGGCGGGTGGAACGGGGTGGGGTTGTCGGGGCTGCCCCATTCGATCGTATAGGAGAAAACCTTCGCCTTCTTCGCATCGACGATATGCCGGCTGAATGCATAGTCGTCGGACGTGCCCGCCGTCGGATACAGGCTCATCGACTGCTCGGTCTTGTACACGCGGCCGCGCGACGCCTTGATCGCGTCGCGCATTTCGTTCGCGAGATCGACGGCGATCTTCTTGTCCGCCGTCGCGATGTACTCGCGATAGGCCTTGTCGTGGGCAATGCCGCGCTTGCCGTCGTAGGCAGGGTTCTGGAAGTTCATGTCGGGATGGCCGCTCTGGTCCTCGTCGTCGCCCCAGTTGTACAGAATGTCTTCTGAATAGCTGTGCAGATCGACGAAATAACGGATGTTCGGGTAGGTGTCGAACATCCACACGGCATTCTTCGTTTCTGGCTCCGATTCGGCGGCGGGACCGATATAGACCTCGTAATCGCAGGGATCGGTGGAATTGGTGATCGGACTTTCCGGATCGAAGTACTGCGGGAAATTCCACAGAAAATTGTAGTTGCGGTTGATATCGACGCCGCAGCATTGCGGCTTGCTATGCCCCGCGGGTGCGGGCCGGCGGTTCTTGCGCCACATCGACTCGGTCGACATGCTGTAGTGGCGGCCGTCCGGATTCGCTTGCGGAAACACGTACAGGTCTTTGCTTTCGATCACGTGCTTGATGTCCGCCGCCTTGAACGTGCGGCTGCCGATCTTGATCGGTGCATGCGTGTTGTACGCATTGGCGAGCAGCTGCACGAAATGGATCAGGATATCCGGGCTTCCCCATTCGCGCGCATGCACGCCGCCAAGGAAATAGATGCCGGGCCGCCCCGCTGCGCTGCCTTTGCCGATTTTCAGCGCGTGGCAGGTGCGCTTTTCCCACGTTGGGTGAGGCAGCTTGATCAGCTTCGTGAATGCATCGTTGGGCGCGGCGCTTGCTGCGGCAAGTGCCGCCTCGATCTGCGCAACATCGAGATAGCCGGTGCCCGCCGCGACGGATAACGCGTCCAGCGCGTGCGGCGCGGCCAGTTGCGCGCGCGTCTCGGCCTGCCGTACCTTGCCTTGCGCTTCGGCGTCCTCGAGACGCTCGACGTGGTAGCCGTCCGCTTCGAGCGCCTTGATCTGCGCATTGGTGGCGTGCGCGTCGACGCGATAACCGCCGTGAACTTTTTCGATCGTATGACGCGCGACTGTAACCTTGTGCTTCGTCACGAGATCGGCCAATGCCGCCTGATCTTTTCCTGTGATGCGTGCGTGGTAGCGGGACATGTTCGTTCTCCGGTCAGACGGGCCGGTCCAGACGGCCCGGTCCTTCTAACCGAGAACGGCGGACGCGGCGGACATTTCAATCGTTCCGCCGCCGCGCTTGCGCTTCACTTCAGCTCGACCGTCACGAAACTGCGCGCGTGATTACGCTGGATCAGCAGCGCCGCCTTCTTGCCCGCCTTCGCCGCGAGCGCCGCCAGTTCATCCTGCGATGCAACCAGCGTGCCGTTCAGCGACAACACCACATCGCCCGGCTTGATGCCCGCGGTGCCCGCCGTGCCCGACACGTCCTCGACCATCAGCCCTTCGGCGAGGCCCGTGGTGCGCCGTTCGTCGTCCGTCAGCGGATGCATGCTGAGACCGAGATGATCCAGCGGGTTGACGTCGCTTACGCCTGTGCTCGCGTATTGCGCGGATGCCGTCAGATTGACCATGATCGTCATCTGCTTGCGATTACGAATCAGCTTCACAGGGACTTTCGTGCCCGACTGCGGCACCGCATCCTGGTCGGTGAGATCCGCGCTGTGCTCGACGGGCTTGTCACCGATCTGCACGATCACGTCGCCGGGCTTCAGCTTGCTCGTGGCGGCGGGACTGCCGGGCTCGATGGCAATCACCAGTGCGCCCGCCGCACGCGGCAGACCGAACGCGCCGGCCAGCCCCGGATCGACGTCTTGCACCTGCATGCCGAACGCGCCGCGCGCGGCGTCTCCGTCCTGAGGCGGAGACTTGGACTGCGCCTGCAACTGCGCGCGCACCTTGTTCGCCATCGCGATCGGGATGGCAAAAGTCAGACTCTGAAAACGATCGCCGTCGGCATAAACCTGCACGTGGATGCCGACCACTTCCCCCGCGCGATTGAACACCGGGCCGCCCGAGTTGTCGGGATTCAATGCGCCGTTGGTCTGGAAGAACGGAAACGTCGTGCCATCCGCCAGCGTGCGCGACGTCGCGCTGACGATCCCCGCCGTCACCGTGTTCTGATAGCTATCCGGCGAGCCGATCGTCAGCACCTGTTCGCCGACGCGCACACGTGTCGAATCGCCGAGCTTGACGACGGGCAGCTTCGTCGCGTCGATCTGGATCACGGCGACATCGCTTGGGCCATCGACCGCGACGACTTTTGCCTTGAACTCGCGCCGGTCGGTGAGGCGCACCGTCACGTCATCGGAGCCATCGACGACATGCGCCGTCGTCAGAATCAATCCGTTAGGGCTGACGATGAAACCCGAGCCCACGCCCGACATCGCGCGCGGCGAACTGCTCTGCCCGTCCTGCGTCTGCGGCATCGCCTGCCGGAAGAATGCGAACAGTGGGTCGTCACCGTCGATCGCTTCGGAACTCGTGCCCGAAGCGGGCGCAGGCGACGCGGCTGGCGCCGGCGGCGTCGGCAGCGCCAGCGGCTTCTCCGGCAGGATCGCGCGGATGTTCACGACGGCGGGTCCGTAGCGCTCGACGATCGTCGGGAAGTCGAGCGGCGCGCTCGCAGTCGCGGGCGCCATTCGCTTCTCCTTGACTGGCGCGGACGCAGGCGACGGCGCGGAAGCAGCCGCAGCATGCGGTGCAATCGCTTCGGCGTTGGCGTAGGGGTATCCGGTGAGGCATGCCGTTGTCACGGCGGTGCAAAACCTGGTGCGGAATAGAGTTGAGTGAAACACAGCGCACCTCCATGGCGTTCGTTATGCCTGGCACTGTGAAGACATTATTTCGCGCGTGGTGGCGGGCGACTGTGACATAGCACACCGAATAGTTCGAAAAGAAAGCGAACCCATCCGGCCGACGCAACCATATTGCATGGCAATCCAGCCGCGAGCGCAGACGGATGCGATCGACCCTTGAACTCTGTCTGGGTGGATCGAAGTCGACGTGAGATTCAGTTGCATGTTTGCCCGCGATGGACAATCAGGGACGCGAACGATTGCCCCGTTCGTCCTGATTCATTTATAGAAAGCGGGCAGCAAAATTGCAGCGAGTACAAATCCTGGCGTGCGCCAATGGTGGCTCTGGCCGTACGCTGATAGTCCGCGTTGATAGTGCGCGCTGTTGATCGATAAGCGTCAGTCGCTACGCCGTCGTGACGCGATTACTGTCACGTAAAACGCGTCATCCGTTTGTGTCAGTTTTGCGTCGATGAAGCGGACGGCCAAACGCTTGCAGCGGCGCATGTTCGAAAACACCCATGACCGCTGCTTCGCGTTTCGACTTCGAAAGTCGAGGCCGCCCGACTGCGCGTTACGTCAGCGCGGCGCGCTCATTACGCCGATACCGACAACGCCTGCGCGACGCCTTCCGCCGTCGCCGCCGACAGTGTCCATCCGAGATGGCCGTGCCCCGTGTTGTAGAACACGCCGCGGCGCTTGCCGCGCCCGACCTTCGGCAGCATGCCGGGTAACATCGGACGCAGCCCCGCCCACGGCACGACGCGCGCCGTCGATACGCCGGGAAAATGCTCGCGCGTCCAGCGCACGAGCGGCTCGATGCGGTCCGAGCGGATGTCGCGATTGAGGCCGTTCAGTTCCGCCGTGCCCGCGACGCGAAAGCGGTCCGTGCCGAGCCGGCTCGTGACAATCTTCGCGCTGTCGTCGAGCAGGCTGACCCAGGGCGCGTGCTGCTGGCTCTTCGCGTCGTCGAGACACACGGTGATCGAATAGCCCTTCACGGGATACACGTTCACGTGATCGCCGACCATCGCCGCGAACGCGCGGCTGCCGACGCCCGCGCAGATCACGAGGCTGTCGAACGCCGCGGCATCGCGCTGCCCTTGCGTTTCGCTCGCGATGACGAGCCGCCCGGTGCTTTCCTCTTGAATTGACTGCACCGCAGTGTCGTAGCGAAACTCGACACCATGCCGCGCGCATGCGTCCGCAAGACCGCGCGTGAACTTGTGGATGTCGCCCGTCGAATCCGACGGCGTGAAAAAGCCGCCGTAGAACTCGCCGTGCAGCGCTGGCTCGATCGAACGGATTTCGTCCGGTGTGACCGAGCGCCGCTCGAGCCCGCCTTCGCGCAGCAGCGCGTTGACCTTCAGCGCGGATTCGTACTCCTTGCGCGTCGCGTAGAAGTGCAGGATGCCGCGCCGTTCGAGATCGAAGTCGATGCCTTCCCGCGCGGCAATGCCGAACAGATGTTCGCGCGCGGCAATCGCGAGGCGCACCGTCTCGATCGTGTTCGCGCGGTAGTGCGGAATCTGCCGCATGAACTCGCCGATCCAGCTGTACTTGTGCCAGTCGGGACGCGGATTCATCAGTAGCGGCGCGTCGCGCGTGAACATCCAGCGCAGCCCCTTGATGATGGTGGCGCGGCTGTTCCAGACTTCGGCGTTGCTCGCCGACAGTTGTCCGCCGTTGGCGAACGAGGTTTCCATCGCCGCATAGCGGTGACGCTCGAAGACGGTGACGCGATAGCCGCGTTGCGCGAGGGCGTAAGCGGTCGTGACGCCGGTGATCCCGGCGCCGATGATGGCGATTCGTGACATGACATGGTCCAGAGTTCGTTGAGCATCGCCGGCCGCGCTTCGTGCTGCGACTGCCGCTGCCGGCGCCGATGCCCCATCTGTCCATGTACCTGAGAGTTTCGCCCGCGCGCCGCGATGGCGGGGGCTCCCCTTCGGTGGGCGCGCGTGGCGCCGCTCTCCAGATGTTCCGGCTGCACGGTCCTTTTGCCTGAGAGTTTCCGGGGCGGTTGCTCCGTCGGCGTCGTCGCTGGGGACGATCTCTCCCGTGCTGCGTGGTGGAACAGTGCGACCTTACCGAAGCAAAAAGAAACTGGCAAGCCCCACCTTCCGGGCAACGATCCGCCGTGGCTTCAGTCCGCCGTCAGGTCGGCGCGCGGCGCAGCCGGGGAGAAACCCCTTCGGAAGTATTCGATCGTGAAGTCCACGAAGGTGCGCACTTTCGCCGACACATGGCGCCGGCCGGGATAGACGAGCGACAGCTCCTTGAGACCGTTGGTCACCCGATACTCAGCTAGGACCCAGCAACGCGCCGCTCGCAATGTCGCCGAGAACGTAGTCCTCGGGCAGGATAGCGAGCCCCATGTCGGCAAGTACCATTTGCCGCAGCATGATCATGCTGTTGACCCTGCACACGGAGTCGAGATTCAAGGTCTCCTCGCGACCGTCGGCGCTCGCAAATGGCCACTCGGTTCCATGCATATCTCGCGAAGGCGCGAGGAAACTGTGCGATGCAAGCTGTTCGAGCGACGTCGGCGCGCCGTGCCGTTCGATATAACCGGTAGACGCCACCACGATGGGCCGCACCGACAGCAAAGGACGCTTCACCAGCGTGCTGCCGTTCACCTGCCATGATGCGACGATGCCGACGTCGAACCCGTCTTCGACGAGATCGACGGAATGATGCAACAGCGTGACGTCCAGCTTCACCTTCGGATGACGCATCCGGTAGCGGTGCAGCAAAGGCGCCAGTGCCGCCAGTGAAAACGAGGCCGCCGCCGCGACCTTGAGCGTGCCCGTGGGCTCGCCCGCTTCTTCTGTCACGGCCGATTCCATCGAATCCAGCAACTCCAGCAGTTGCTGGCACCCTCTTGCATAGGCGCGGCCCGCTTCCGTCAGCGAAACGCTACGCGTCGTGCGATTGACGAGGCGCGCGTTGAGATGCGCCTCCAGCAGCGCCACATAGCGCGTCACCACAGCATTTGACAGATTGAGACTCGACGCGGCGCGACTGAAAGAGTTGTTCTCGGCGACTCTTAGGAATATTCGTATTGCCTGCAGCTTATTCAGCATGAGCAACAAATATAAAACAGATTAGACATATATATCAACATTAAATTACCTTGCCCCATTTAAAGCTTCAGTTTCAGCCAACGGAAATACGATTATCACCCACGGAAAGCCCTCATGTAGCACCGCCACAACATACTAACAAGCAAGCACCATTTACTACTTACATTTGAATATACATAGCCTTATCATTCAACACTCAATTTAATTCGAAATACTAAAAAATAATTTTCACTTATTAAACATAACGAAACATCGACATGGCCTCTATAGTTTGCCCTGCGTGATCGATGTGTGCCGTGAATTTGCAAAGCTACGCACCGCGGCTATCTCGCACACGGAAAACAGCACATTCATTCAAGTCGTCAGGCTTAGTACGGAATACGAACATGAAAAAAACCACCTTGATTTTCGCGGCTGCTTCGGCGGCCTTTGCAGGTGCGGCGCACGCGCAGAGCAGCGTCACGCTTTATGGCCTCGTCGACGCGGGCCTGACTTACGTGAGCAACGAAGCCTCGCGCCATTCGCCCATCACACCGAATGGCCTGACTGACGGCAAGGCAGTGTTCGGCATGACGAGCGGCAATGTGCAGCAAAGCCGCTGGGGCATGCGCGGAGTGGAAGACCTGGGCGGCGGCCTGAAGGCGGTCTTCAACCTCGAAAGCGGGTTCAACGTGAACAATGGCAGTCTGGCCAATAACAATACGTCCAATAACAGCCTGTTCAACCGCCAGGCGTACGTCGGACTGTCTGCTGCCGACTACGGCACGCTGACCCTCGGCCGCCAGTACGATTCGGTCGTTGATTACCTGGGCCCGGTCTCCGCGGCCGGCACCTGGGGCGGCACGTACTTCGCGCACCGCGGCGATAACGACAACCTGAACAGCACGTTCAGCATCAGCAATTCGGTCAAGTATCAAAGCGCAAACTACGCTGGGGCTTCGTTCAACGCGCTGTACGGTTTCTCAAACTCGGCGAGTGGCTTTGCGAACAACCGCGCGTATAGCGTCGGTGCTGGCTACGACTATGCCGGCGTGCATTTCGCGGCCGCCTATCTGCAGATTCAGGGGCTGAATTCCAACAACAGCTCGGGCGCGATCCAGAATCTTCCCACCCTTTCGATGACAAACCTTCCGGGTCTTCAGAATCAGCGTACCTGGGGTATTGGTTCGAACTATGAAATTGGACCGTTCACGCTCGGCGCGCTGTTCACGCAGACCCGCTATCAGGACAACATCGGCGATTCCTCCGTGCGTTACAACAACCACGAAATCCACGCCCGCTATAGCATGACGCCTGCGTTCAGCCTCGGCGCGGCGTACACGTACACGCAAGGCTTGCGCAGCACGCCGCGTACGTCCGCGACGAGCAACAGCTCGGCTCACTGGAACCAGTTTGGCGTGCAGGCCGACTACGCGCTGTCGAAGCGCACCGACATCTACGCTGAAAGCGTCATGCAGATCGGTGCAGATAATCAGGTCGGCGCGAACGTGACGCAAGTCAACGGCACTGCGGCACCCTCCACGAGCAAGAGCCAATACGTCGTTTCGGCAGGCATCCGGCACCGCTTCTGATCGATTCACCGATCTTTAAGAGTCTTCTCTGGTCTCCGCCAGTTTTAACCGCCCCTTTCAGGGCGGCTTTTTTCTTTTGGACAAGCAACCGATAACTGGACGAGGTATCTCGAAGATGAACGCAAACTTTAAAAGGCGCGGCGCGAAGGCGAGACTGACTCAGATCGTCGCGTCGGTGTTGACGCTCACCGCATTGACCTGGGAACTCCCGCCGTCGTACGCAGCAAGTACCTCTGCACCGGCGACCCAGGCCGACTGGCCACGCGACTTTGAAGCGAGTGGCGAGCATGTCGAAATGTATCAGCCGCAAATCGAGCAGTGGGACGGCAATCGCATCTCGGGGCGCGCAGCCGTTGCCGTCGGCAAGGCCAACGGAACGCCGACCTTCGGCGTCGCGCATTTCTCCGCGAATGCCTATATCGACAAGCCATCGGGGCTGGTCAATCTCACTGCCATCCAGATCGACAGTGTCGACGTTCCAACCGATACGAGCCTCGCTGACAGCGTTCGCCGATCCTTGCTCGCGCGGCTGCCAGCAACGGGCATGAGCGTGTCGCTCGACCAACTGCAGACGAGCTACGCGGCATCGCAAGAGCTGTCGAAAACGATGCGCATGCCGGTGAAAAACGACCCGCCGCAAATCGTGTTCGCCACGCAGCCTACCGTGCTCGTGCTGGTCGACGGCGCGCCCGCGTGGTAAAACGTCGGACGCACGGGCTTCCGGCGCGCGCTGAACAGCCGCGCGCTGCTGATGCGTGATGCCGACGGCACGCTGTATCTGCATGCGGCCGGCTACTGGTTCGACGCGCGCGATACGAACGGGCCGTGGAGCGTCCTCGCAAGGCCGTCAAAAACGCTGTCGGATGCCGCGAAGCAGTCTTCCGCAAAGAGCGCCGCCGATCCGATGCTGCCCGCCAGCGGCAAGCCCGCCGCACAGGCGCCCGCCCTGCTGGTCGCGACTCATCCGGCAGAGCTGATCGTGACGGACGGTCCCGCGCAGTTGAAGCCCGTCGACGGCACGGGACTGCTGACCATCACCAATACCGATCACGCCGTGTTCGTGAATCCCACGACCAACCAGTACTACGTGCTCGTGTCGGGGCGCTGGTTCCAGGCCGCGACGACTAACGGCCCCTGGACTTACGTCCCGGGCAATCAGCTTCCTGCAGACTTCGCGAAGATTTCTCCGAACGATCCGAAGGCCAATGTGCTGGTGTCCGTGCCGGGCACGCCTCAAGCGAGAGAAGCGGCGATAGCTGCCTCCATTCCACAGACAGCCTCGGTCTCGCGTCAGAAAGCCTCCACCAAAGTTTCATACGATGGCGCGCCGCGCTTCGAGCCGATCGCGGACACGTCGCTGCGGTATGCGGTCAATACGGCAACGCCCGTCATCGAAGTCGACTCGACGCATTTCTACGCCGTAGTTAACGGCGTCTGGTTCGTCTCGATTTCGCCGATGGGCGGCTGGACCGTCGCGACCGAGGTCCCGCCCGTGATCTACACGATCCCCATCAGCGCGCCACTGCACTACGTGACGTATGTCCACATCTATTCGGTGACGCCGGATACCGTTGTCGTCGGCTACACGCCGGGGTATCTCGGGGTCGTCGTCGATGCACAAGGCACGGTCGTCTACGGCACGGGTTATGTGTATCCGGCGTACGTCGGCGCGTATTACTACGGCTACCCGCAGACCTATGGATACGGCGCGAGTTTCGCGCTGGGCGCGGCGGAGGGCTTTGCGTTCGGCTTTGCGGCGGGCGCCATCTGGGGATGTGCGTCGCCTTACTGGGGACCGTACTGGGGCGGCGGATACTGGGGCGGCGGCTGGAACAACGTGAATATCAACCAGGCGAATTTCTACGGCCGCTGGGGCCAGGGCACCGTGACGCACACGGCAGGCTGGAATGCATGGACGGGTACGCAATGGCGCGGCACGGCGGGCTCCGGCTATAACCCCGCCACGGGAGCGCACTTTCAGGGCGCACGCGGAGCCGCGTTCAATCCGTATTCGGGTAACTATGCGGCCGGCCGGCAAGGCTCGTTTGCCAATCCCACCACCGGGCGAGAAGGCGCGGGTCGCGGCGGTATCGTCGGCAACCAGTACAACGGCAACTATGCGGCTGGCCGTCAGGTCGCCGGTTACAACGCCCGCACGGGCCGCGCTGGCGCCGCTGAGTTCGGCGTTTCCGGCAATGCGCAGACGGGTCAATATCAGACCGCCAGCAAAGGCATCGTGACCAACCAGTCGCGCGGCAATGCCGTTGCCTGGAACAACGGCGACGTCTACGCGGGACACGACGGCAATGTCTATCGTCGATCGGACGGGTCGTGGCAGCAGCATACGTCGAACGGCTGGCAAACGGCCCAACCGGACCAAAGAACAGGCAGCGATCTCGACCAGCAGCGTGACGCGCGCACGACGGGCGAGCAGCGCTTCAACCAGCATGCCGGCGGATTCGGCGGAGGCGACGGGTTTGGCGGCCAGCACTCCGGCGGATTTGGCGGAGGCGACGGGTTTGGCGGCCAACACTCCGGCGGATTTGGCGGGGGTAACGGGTTCAGCGGCGCGCATTTCGGCGGCGGGGGATTCCACGGCGGGCGGCGCTGAGCGGTACGCGGCGGCACTTCAATGCTGCGGTGCTGCCGCACTGCGGCGCTTCGGGCGTGGGCGCGCATAACGCGCCTCGCCCGCTGCGCCAGCGGTCGGGACATGGTTCATGCAGTGCTGCATGATAGAGTTTGCTGAACGCGTCACCGTCGGGCGTATCTTCGCGGATATGCCCGCTCCCAGCACCTGATCCGTCACTGCGAGGCCGAGCATGGAGACGAAACTTACCGCCCACTTGCCCACCGTCGATATAGAAATTACGCGACGCAAACTGCCCGACCGCAATGCGGAGAGCGTCGCGATTCACATTACCGCCGTACCATCGGTCGAAGCCGCCGCACGGTGGTTTCTGCAACCGGACTTTTTCTCGCTCGCGTCGCCGCTGTCGATGTTTTCTATGTGGTCGATGTGGATGCGCGCGTGGCAGCCGTGGCTCCCGTCCGTTGCTGCGCCCGTTCAGGCATCTCAGGAGCCTGAAAAGCGGCTCAAGGATGACCCGTCATCCACACCGCATGGTTGAGCTATCGCGCGGCGCCGCACGCCTGACGCGGCATTGGCGGATTCCACGCGAGGAGGATCAAACATGCGCGCAATGGTTTTCGACGGATCGAGTCCCACGCTGGCCGAACGCGAGTTATCCCAGCGAGCGCCATTAGCCGGCGAGTTGCTGATCGACGTGCTGGCATGCGGCGTGTGCCGGACCGATCTGCATGTCGTGGATGGCGAACTGAGTGAACCGAAACGGCCTGTGATTCCAGGGCATGAAATCGTCGGCCGGGTCGCGGCGCGCGGCGCTGACGTGACGGCATTCGATATCGGCGACCGCGTCGGCGTACCGTGGCTTGGCAGCACGTGCGGCGTCTGTCCGTATTGTGCGAGCGGCCGCGAGAACCTCTGCGATGCGCCTGGTTTCACCGGCTATACGATCGACGGCGGCTACGCCGAGCAGGTGATCGCCGATCACCGTTATTGCCTGCCGTTGCCCGAACGCTACGACGACGCGCAAGCTGCGCCGCTGCTGTGCGCCGGTCTCATCGGCTACCGGACGCTCAGCATGGCGGGCGACGCGAAGCGCATCGGCATCTATGGCTTCGGCGCGGCGGCGCACATCGTCGCGCAGGTCGCGCGTCACCAGGGCCGCGCGGTGTACGCGTTCACGCGCCCTGGCGACGATACTGCACAACAACTCGCTCGCAGGCTCGGTGCGACATGGGCGGGCGGCAGCGATGAAACGCCGCCCGAACCGCTCGATGCCGCGCTGATCTTCGCGCCCGTCGGCTCACTCGTGCCGGCCGCGCTGAAGGCGGTCGTCAAGGGCGGTATCGTCGTGTGCGGCGGCATTCACATGAGCGACATTCCCGCGTTTCCGTATGCGTTTTTGTGGGGCGAGCGCCGCGTGGTGTCGGTTGCGAACCTGACGAGAGCCGATGGCGCAGCGTTCATGAAGATCGCCGGCGACACGCAGCTCGATATCGAAGTGACGCGCTATCCGCTTGCTGACGCAAATCGCGCGCTCGACGATCTGCGTAGCGGGCGGCTGTCGGGCGCGGCGGTATTGATGATGCGCTGAGTGCGGCCTGTTCGTGCGCCGTCAGAAGATCGATCGTCCTGTGAGGTGGTCAGCCATTCTAAAGCCAGCACGCTGACTGACAAGTTCAACTTCTTGTGCTGGACGAACGCCGGTTGCGAAAGATGGCTTCGGAGAAGCGCGTCCGATGGCCCTAAAAATTCTGTTCGCCTTCCCTCACACGATCCTGCATCAAGCGGCTACATTTATGTTGTAGGAAGACAATCTTGCGCATGGAGTCACCGCTGCCTCCGAATTGCGGTCCGCAGTTCCGAAGTGAGAATGACATGAAGAAATCGATCTGCGCACTGCTGCTTGCGGCCACGTCTCTATGCGCGCGTGCCGACACCCCGTCGCTCTACTCGCCTAGCGTGATCGTGTACGACGTCACGCGTGGGGAAGTCCTGCTGGAAAAGAATGCTGACGATCCCCGACCCATCGCGTCGCTGACCAAACTGATGACCGCGATGGTGGTACTCGACAAGACACAGGAGATGGGAGATACCCTGACCATTGACGACGCCGACATCGACCGGCTCAAGCACTCGGGTTCCCGGATACCCGTCGGTACATCGCTCGAACGCGAGGCAATGCTTCGCCTTGCGCTGATGTCGTCCGAAAACCGTGCGGCGTCCGCCCTGTCACGCTCGTTCCCTGGCGGCCAACCGGCGTTCATCGAGCAGATGAATCTGAAGGCGCGCGGGCTAAGCATGTCCGACACGCATTTCGAAGATCCGACGGGACTTTCGCCGAACAATGTCTCGACGGCGCGCGATGTTGTCAAACTGGCAATCGAAGCGTCGCACTATCCGATGATCAGTTCATTTACCACGCTGACAGCGTACGAACAGACAATTGGCAGCCGGACGCGTTTCTATCGCAACACGGACCCCGTCGTCCGCTGGACGGATTGGGACGTTCAGCTCGCCAAAACCGGATACACGCGTGAGGCGGGTCGCTGCATCGTGGTCGACGTCGCGATGCCGAGAGGTCCGGTGATCATTGCGCTGCTTGGCGCACGTTCATCCCGTGCGCGCTCCACTGATCTGGCCACGATCCGCAACTGGGTGAGCGGTGATGAAACGCCCGTAGCCGTGCCCCGGCTGTACTACGCCTCGGCGCATTCGCGTCACGGCCACCCCGTCGTCGCCAGCCAACCGCATCGCGTGAAGGTGCGATTCGCGTCGACCGGCCCGTCGCATCGGCATGCGTCACGCCGCGTGATCGCCAGTCGAGCCGGTGCGTAAGCGCGGCCGATCTGCCAAGACGCGCATCCCGCTCCACCGCCGCTTTTCCACGTCAATAAATTCTGTTAACGGACTTGTAAGGGATTCGTCGGCGGTGCGCGTTTAACCGTCGACAAGATGCCGAGCCGAGACAAGTAGGTGACGCTGCGAACGCGAGACCTGCGAGAGCGATATCTCACCCCAGGCATGCGACGACGTCATGCCAGCCGTTATCCGGGAAGGCGCATCCATGACCGTCGGGCGGACGCCAACCAGGCACTGAATACGCCCCCATCGGCCACCTGGAGATTTATCAATCTGCCGATAAACGCGCTCACATCAAGCAGCCCAGATCACTCCGCGAGCCTTAGTGCCTGCGAAAAATCCGCGATCAGATCGTCAATATCCTCGATGCCGGCCGACAGCCGCAACATGCCGTCCGAAATACCCATTGCTTTGCGCGTTTCCGGACCGGCCTCGAAAAAAATTGTCGGCGCTACTGGAATAATAAGCGTGCGCGTGTCGGCGAGACCGGTCGCCTTGACAGGCAGTCTGAGCGCGTTGACGACTTCCACCATACGCTGCGCGTCCAGTAATTCGAATGACAAAAGCCACGACGCACCCTTGAACAGCATTTGCGCGATGTCGTATTGCGGATGGCTCTTCAAACCGGGATAGAGAACCTTGCCGACGGCTTTGTGTCCCTCCAGGAACTGGGCGAGTGCGAGCGCATTGTCGTTGCTTTGCTTCACGCGCAATGCGAGCGTTTCCGCGCCCATCGCGATCGAGTGCGCCTGCTCGGAGGACAAAGATGCGCCCATGTCGCGCAAGCCTTTCTTGCGGATTTGCAACAGGCCCTGCTCCTTCGGCAAGGAGCGTCGGTAGTCGTCGGCAATGTTCGGATACACGCTCCAGTCGAACAGGCCCGTATCCGTCACCGCTCCGCCGAGCGCAGCACCATGGCCCGCAATCGTCTTTGTCAGCGAGTTGACAACGAGACTCGCCCCGACCGCCTTCGGTTTGAACAATGCTGGCGACGTGATCGTGTTATCGACGACATAGCTGATACCGCGCTCACGGCATAGGTCACCGATGCCTTGCAAGTCCGGGATTTGCGTACCTGGATTCGCAATGGTTTCGACGAAGACCATGCGCGTATTCGGTCGGATCGCGTTCTTCACATTGTCGGCGACGCATGCATCGACGGTTGTGACTTCCACGCCGAGCATCCTCAAGGTCCCAAAGAGGCTGTTGGTGTTGCCAAATACGTAGCGGCTCGATATGAGGTGATCGCCCGCACGCAAGAGCGTGAGGAACGTCGCCGTGATCGCGGCCATGCCCGTGCTGAAGCAGACCGTGCCAACACCGTCTTCGAGGCTGGTTATCTTGCGCTCGAGCGCAGCCGTCGTGGGAGTGCCCTGTCGCGCATAGTTGAACCCACCCTTCTTCGTACCCTGGAACACGCCGATCAGATCCTCGACGCGCTCGAAGCCATATTGCACGGAGGTGTGAATCGGCTGATGCACGGCGCCGTGCTCAGTGCCTGCGATCCTGTCACCGTGAACGATACCTGTTGTGAAGCCTTGCTTGTCCATCCCTTCTCCGCTTTTCAAGTCGAATCCCCGGGCTCATTATCGCCGGAAAGCATGGCGTTTGAGTCCTCGGTGCAGTCACACAGCGGCTTATCGACGACGGCATGTCAAGCTACAAGAAAAAAAGCGCCGCAATTGCGGCGCTTTTTCATGCTTCATGCAATGCAGACGGCGTCAGAACCGATGCACGATACCCACACCCACACCGACCATGCTGCGGGATGAAGAAGGCGTCGAGTTAAAGCCATCACCCAGCGTTGCTGTTGCATTGATGATGTTACCGGCACCGTTATTGCCGAGCGTCTGGCCATTCGCGCGCTGATATGCCTGCAACGCATAGAGACCCGTGCGCTTGGAAAGCGAATAGTACTCGGAGAGGTTGAACTGCTGGTACTGTGCGCTGCTCGTGATGCCGTTGGCCTTCGTCGCGCGCGTATAGCTGTAACCCGTCGCGAAGTCCCATGCAGCCGTCGGCTTCCAGTGCAGCACGATGCCGCCCGTGTTCCAGATTGCCTCGTTGCGGAACGACGAACCCGCACCCGGGATGTACTGCACGTTCGTGTACGTCGCCGTGATATCGAACTGGCTGTTGAACGTGTAGCCCGCGCCGACTGCAAAGCGCTGCTGCGCCTGCGCCGTGCGGTAACCGTTCGTCACGGCCGACACACCCGTCTGCGCCCCCGCGTTCGACGTCGTCGAGTCGGTACCGAATGCCCCGCCGCCAGTCGTGGAGTTGTTGATGCGCGAGAAGCCGACCGCGATGCCGACCGGACCTTGCTGATACTGCACCGCCGTGCTCCATGTCGAGCCCTGGTTCACGCTGCCCGGCACGCCCGCAAACGAGTACGAGCCGCTGAACTTGAAGCCGTACAGCGACGGCGACATATACAGCAGCGTGTTGTTCGCGCGGTAGATCGTATCGAGGCCATCCACGTCGCCCGGGTGCGCGCCGTAGAATCCGGTGAGCCACGTCGTCGGGCTGTACGGCGAGAGCAACTGGTAGTACGACGCGTACTGGCGGCCCGCCGTCAGCGTGCCGTACGTGGAGTTAGTCACGCCGACGAACGCCTGGCGGCTGAACATCAGGTTGTTCGTCGACATCGCGCCGCTGTTGGCGCTAAAGCCCTCTTCCAGCGTGAAGATCGCCTTCGTACCACCACCCAGATCTTCAGCGCCCTTCAGGCCGAAGCGGCTGCCCGCCCAGACGCCCGTGATCATCTTGAACGCCGAGTGACCGCCCGACGTCGAACCCAGCGACGTCGAACTCGACTGATAACCGATGCCGTTATCGACGATGCCGTACAGCGTCACGCTGTTCTGCGCGAACGCGGGTGCGTGAGCAGCCGTCGCAACCGAGGCGACAGCCGCGAGACCGATCAGGCGTCGTTGACGGTTCTTTTTCATTGTGATGTTCTCCAGATGCCTCTTTGAGGCTGTTATTGATTCGTTTTTCTGATGCTGCTTTCTTGCTGGCTGATCCGGCCTGTCGCGCCTTCGCAGCGACGGGATCAACCCGCCGGCGTCGACGCTTTCGAGGTGCGGCGACGCGTTTCTTCGTCGCGATCGGTCGGTTCGGGAATCGCTTCGATGCGCCCCATCACGAACACGAACGACACGATGCCGATGGCCAGGATTACACCCGCAACGAGGAACGCATTGGTGAACGAATTCGTCGCGCCGACGATGAAGCCCGTCACGATCGGTGCGGCCACGCCCATCAGGTTGTTGGCGAAGTTCATGATGCCGCCGACGGTACCCACGCCGCCCTTCGGCGCAATCAGTGACGGCAGGGACCAGCCAACGGGTGCTGCCGCTGCGAGGCCACCCAGCGCAACGGAAATCCAGAAGATCGCCCAGCCGGGATTGACCGTCTGCGTCGCGCCGAAGACAGCGAGACCGAACAGCATGCCCGTCACGAGGACGGCCTTACGCACGCGTGTCTCATCCTTGCCGCGCGCGATGAGATGATCGATCAGCCAGCCGCCGACGACGAGGTCCGTCACCGTCGCCACGGCCCACGGAATCGCGGCAAAGCCCGCTGACTTGAGAATGCTCATGTGCATGGTCTGCACGAGGTACCCCGGCAGCCAGGTCAGGAACAGATAGAACGAATAGCCGTAGGCGGCGAACCCGATCGTCAGGCCCCAAACCTTCGTCTTGGTCAGCAGATAGCCCAGCATGCCGAACACGCTCGCGCTCGACGTGCCTTCGGGCGTTGCGCCGCCCTTCTGGATGTAGTCGAGTTCAGCGGCCGAGAGCTTGCTGTCCTGGCTCGGATCGCGATAGATGAGCAGGAACGCGATGAAGTACGCCAAGCTCAACAGCGCCGTGACGCCGAATCCCCAGCGCCAGCCGGCGTTCACCACGACCACTGCCACCAACGGTACGCCGATCACGTTCGAGAATTTGGCGGCCGCATCGAAAATGGCGGTCGCGAGCGCCCGCTCCTTGCGCGGGAACCAGTAGCCCGTGGCCTTCGAACTGACGGGAAAGCCCGGCGCTTCCGCGATGCCGAGCACCGCGCGCGCCGCGAACACGCCGCCAAAGCCACTCGCGAAAACGGTGATGGCGGACGCCAGTCCCCACAGGAAGGCGCCCCAGCGGCCAATACGCGTCACGCCGAAACGGTCAAGAAGGATTCCCGCCGGCACCTGCAGCAACGCGTACGGCCAGAAAAAAGCACTGAACAGCAGCCCCATGTCTGCGGGCGACAGGTTGAACGCCTCTTTCATTTGCGGTGCCGCTACCGACAGATTGATCCGGTCGAAATAGTTGATGAGCACGCCAATGCCCAACAGCAGGCCGATTGCCCAACGCCGGTTGGGAACGCGTTGCCCTGAAGCGCCCGAAATGTTTGCCACTTTTAGTCTCCTCAAAAAAATATCGTTCTGGCCAGTCATCTGGTCCGCGCAATGTCTTGAGACAGCGCTATCTCATGCGGACAGCAAAAGCCCCGACTCGGCTTGCGCGCTCCCGCACCACGCCGTCGCCTCGCCGACGATGCTCACGAGTGGACGGGTGCCGTCGATCGTCAGCGTCAGCGGCTCGACATCGGGTCGCTCCAGCGCGGCGAACTGGCTCTCGACCAGCGATGCCGGCATGAAATGGCTCTCGCGTTGCGCCACGCGCCGCAATGCCTCGGTTTGCGGCAGATCGAGAAAAACGAAACCCAGCGACGCTGTCGCCTTCCGCAACCGGTTGCGATAGCGTTGCTTGAGTGCCGAGCACGCGAGCACGGCGCGCTCGCCGCGGCTGGCAACGCGCTCCAGTTCTTCGGATAGCCTGTCGAGCCATCCCGCGCGATCCTCGTCAGTCAGCGGGATGCCGCGCTGCATCTTGTCGACGTTTGCTTTTGGGTGAAACGCGTCGCCTTCTATCAGTACACCGCCGATACGCGCGGCGAGTGCCTGCGCAACGCTGCTCTTGCCGCAGCCTGCGACACCCATGACGACAAGCGATGAGATGTTCCCGATCATATGCAACTCCTTCGATTGAGACAGCGCTATCTCGTGAAGACAAAAAATAAGGCCTGAGCAAGGAAACTCATTCACGACCGAGATCACGGACGGCGTGATAGAGCCCTATTGCGCGAGGCTTGGGACAGCGCTATCCTAAATCGATCATGGCGAACCCAACACCCAGGAAAACCCGAAGCACCGGCCGGCCGACCCTTGAAGCGGTCGCCCGCCTGGCTGGCGTCAGCATCATTACCGCGTCGCGTGCCTTGCGTGGTCTGGGCTCGGTCGGACCGGAATACGTGGAACGGGTCAAAGCTGCAGCGGCAGAGTTGAATTACGTCACCAACCCCGCTGCGCGAGCGCTCGCGTCCTCGCGCAGCGCCGCGGTGGCCGTCGTGATTCCATCGCTGTCGAACACGGTGTTTACCGACGTGCTCGAATCGATTCACGCCGTGCTGCGTCCTCGCGGCTACGAAATCCTGATCGGCAATTCGCATTATTCGCGCAACGCCGAAGAGGATCTGATCCGCCACTACCTGGCGTCTCCGCCAAGCGGGCTGATCGTTACCGGCTTCGAACGGACCGAGAGCGCACGTCGCCTGATCGAGGCGAGTGGCGTGCCTTGTGTGCATATCATGGAACTGGAAGAAGCCGAAGGCGTGCACTGCGTCGGCTTTTCACAGGCGGGCGCTGGCGAGGCCGTCGCCGGGCATCTGATTGCGCGTGGCTGCCGGCGCAATGCCTTCGTCGCCGCCCAGCTAGACTCGCGGATGATGCAGCGCGGAGAAGGCTTTCGTGAGGCGCTCAGGCGCAAAAACCTGTATGACGCCGACCTCGAAGTCCTTACGCCGGCGCCGTCGTCGATCGGGCTTGGATGCGATCTGTTCCGCCAGTTGCTGCAACGGCGGCCGGACGTCGACGGGATTTTTTTCGGCAATGACGACCTCGCGCAAGGCGCGCTGTTTGAAGCACGCCGTCAAGGCATCGCAATTCCGGAACAGGTAGCGATAGTCGGCTTCAACGATCTGGCGGGCGCCGCCGACTGCGTGCCGCGACTGACCACGGTTCGAACGCCGCGCGCCGAAGTCGGACGCGTGGCGTCGAATCTTCTGCTGTCGATAATCGAAAACGAGCCGATCGTGTCGCCAGTCGTCGATCTCGGCTACGAACTGGTGGTGCGAGAAAGCGCCTGAACCCCGCAGTGTGTCCGCATCTATCATCGCCGTGACAAGGTTGTCGACCGAACGGGACTGACCTCGGCCACCGAGGATCATCACCTAGGCGCTGGCGTCGCAGGTCGGATGCGCTGCCGTGTGCGTGTGCTCGCGCAGCGCACCCGGAATGAACGTGCGTTGAAGACCGCCCTCGCCTAGCCACGCCCGCGTCTTCTCCGCCGCACGCTCGATCAGGTGATCACACTGCGTGTAGTCGTACGGCGAGACGTCGAGCGGACACAGCGGCGGCACGACGTAGATCTCTGCGCGGGTCGAATAGAATTCGAGGTCGCGCACGAGCTGCCGCGCGATCACGAGCGTCAACGCATGCATCGCCTGCCCGATCGCGCTCCCGGGCGGCTTGTGCAACCCACAGGCAAAGCCGGCCGGCAACACGATGATGCGCGTGGCGCCCAGCGCCACGGCCACCGAGACGGGCGTATTGTTGGCGACGCCGCCATCGACCAGAAGCTGGCCGTCAATTCGTATCGGCGGAAACACGCCTGGAATCGCCGCACTGGCGAGCACCGCGTCCACCACCAGGCCCGATGAAAATACGATTTCGTTGCCGCTGAGCATGTCGGTCGCAACGATGTGCAGCGGCAGCGCCGCCTTTTCGATCTGTTTGTACCGCAAATGCTTTTCCAGCAGCATCCGCAGCGCCGTCGCTTCGACGAGGTGCGTGCGGTTTTGCAGGATCATCCTGAGCAGTCCAAGCATCGAGAACGGCATAATGTCCTGCCGCCGGATGCTGCGCCATAAGGATTCAAGCATCGCTACCCCGCCGACATCAGGTTGTCCGGCGAAATAGGCGGCGTTGATCGCGCCCGCGGATGCGCCGACCACGCAACCGGGCCGTTCGCCCTGTTGAAGAAGCTCGCGCAGCATGCCGACTTCAATTGCGCCGAGGCTGCCGCCGCCCGCGAAAACGAAGGCGGTCAATCCCGGATGAGCGGTTGGATCGAGGGACATGGCCGTCTCCCCTGCCGAGTGACCTGATTGCGGACCCTGATGCCCACTAGATTCGCACAGATCGTGGGGCCGCTCAATGCGTGCAACACCTGTCCGCGCCCCGTACAGACTGGCTTGAAGCGACGCGTCGTGCGAATCATTGACGCTGCGCGTACTGCAAGTATTATTTCCTCCACGGACGCACCGCGCGTACCGTTCCGCGAATCTGGGCCAGAGAAAGACCATGAAAACCTTCCGAATCGAAAACACGATTTCTGGAGTCGTAGTTGGCGAATACCAGGCCAGATCCGAACGGGACGCACTCGACGCAATGGCGCGTGATGCAGGCTTTGTCGATCACGCGGATGCGCAACGCGCCGCGCCTGCTCAAAATGGAGAACTGCGGGTGACTGAAGCAGGCGTCTGGCCCATGACGCACTGCGTGATGGAACGGTTGGGCGGCGAGGCAACCGAAGAGGATGCCGACAAGGTCATCACCTACGCAATGATGCTGTGGAGCGAGCAACTCGCGGACGGTCTTGGCGAACCCGGCGAAGAAGCGGCGATCGAACGGATCGACGACTGGCTTTCGAACCGTACCTATGAATGGCGGGTTCTCTGGGTAGCGGCAAACGGCGATGTCTCCGCACGGGATCATGTTCGCAGGGAAGCAGGCCTGCCCTTTGCACGTTGATACGGCCGGTCGCCGAATGGCGCCGCGTATTCAGTCCGCTGCCGCCTGAACGGGAATGAGTGGCAGGCGCGCACGGCGCTCGCTGCCGTCTTCGGCGCGTGCGCTGCTCGACGCACTTCAACTGTGCGGATCAATGCCGTCGGTAAGGTTTCCGCAGCTTTTCTCGATGGTCGGGTAGCAGCAGTGCAGGCAGCGCGGCCCGCTAACCGTCGCAATCAACGTGTATACGGCCCCAACGACGTTTCCACCGCGTCGCTTGCGATGCCGATCTTTCCACACCTGGTCCAGCACATCTTCAGCGCAGACGAAGAAAACAACGCAATGGCACGGCTCGAGATATCGCGTTGCCGGTGTTACTCCAGTACGCCTACCGCGGTAAACGCAGACGAAACGGGCAAACTCGCTTGATAAGATGACAAACACAAGCATGACGGTGAATGGCGGCAGATGAACGCTTCAGAGAGTTCCAACGCTGGTAGCGGTGCCCAGATCCTGTGGGAGGATGGCGAGCGCACCTTCTGCCGGTTCCGCGCGTCGGACGGCAGTGACAGCGTGCTAATCGTTCGCGCCGCCGCGGAACGCCCCTCGTCCGCCACCCTCGATCGCCTCGCACACGAATTCGCACTAAAGGATCAGCTCGATGGCGCGTGGGCGGTGCGACCTCTGAAACTGGTCCGGGAAAACGGACGGACCGCACTCGTGCTGGAGGACCCGGGCGGCGAGCCACTCGAACGCCTGATTGGCGCACCCATGGCGCTGGAAGCTGCCTTGCCCCTCGCCGTGGGCATCGTCGCGGCGCTGGGCAAGCTGCACCAGCGCGGCCTCGTCCATAAGGACCTCAAGCCCGCGCATATTCTGATGAACTGCACAGACGGCCGGGTGCGGCTCACCGGCTTTGGCATCGCATCGCGCCTGCCACGCGAGCGGCAATCGCCAGAGCCGCCCGAAACCATTGCCGGCACCCTCGCCTACATGGCGCCCGAGCAGACCGGGCGGATGAATCGTTCGATCGATTCGCGCAGCGACCTTTATGCATTGGGCGTCACGCTCTACCAGATGCTGACTGGCACGCTGCCTTTCGCGGCCGCCGATCCGATGGAATGGGTGCACTGCCATGTCGCCCGAAAACCGGCGCCCCCCGACACACGGGTCGACACGATCCCGCCCGCCGTCTCGGACCTCGTCATGAAACTACTCGTCAAGACGCCCGAGGAGCGCTATCAGACAGCGGCGGGCGTCGAGCGGGATCTGCAGCGCTGCCTCTACGAGTGGCAGCGTCAGCGCCACATTGATGCCTTCGCGCTGGGTGAACACGACACCCCCGACCGGTTGCTCATCCCGGAGAAGCTCTATGGGCGGGCGCGCGAAGTCGACGCTCTGGTGGCCGCGTTCGACCGCGTCGTCAGCAGCGGCACGCCCGAACTGGTGCTGGTTTCCGGCTATTCCGGCATCGGCAAATCCGTCGTGGTCAACGAACTGCACAAGGTACTGGTGCCGCCGCGGGGACTCTTCGCCTTCGGGAAGTTCGACCAGTACAAACGTGACATACCCTATTCGACGCTCGTGCAGGCTTTTCGAGGCCTGGTGCGGCCGCTTCTCGGCAGGAAGGAGTCGGAACTGGCAGTCTGGCGCGACGCCATGCTGGAGACACTGACGCCGAATGCAGGGCTCATGACGGACCTGATCCCCGAACTGAAGCACATCATCGGCGATCAGCCGCCCGTCCCGGAACTGGAGCCGCATCAGGCGCAGCGCCGTTTCCAGCGCGTCTTCCGTCGCTTCATGGGTGTCTTCGCGCGACAGGAACATCCGCTGGCGCTGTTTCTCGACGATCTGCAATGGCTCGACGCCGCGACGCTGGATCTGCTGGAGGATCTCCTGACCCGCTCCGATCTTCAATACGTGATGCTCATCGGCGCCTATCGCGATAACGAGGTCGATGCCGCGCATCCGTTGATGCGCAAGCTTCAAGCTATCAGGAACGCAGGTGCGCGGCTCGATGAAATTGCGCTCGCGCCTCTCGCCCACGAGCACGTCGAGCAACTGATCGCCGAAGCGCTACGCTGCGAGCGCGAACGCGTGGCACCGCTTGCGCATCTCGTGCACGCGAAGACGGCGGGCAATCCATTCTTCGTCATCCAGTTTCTGCACGCACTCGCTGATGAAGATTTACTCACCTTCGATCACGACACGGCGAATTGGAACTGGAGCCTGTCCAGAATTCACGGCAAGGGCTACACCGACAACGTGATAGACCTGATGGTCGCGAAGCTGGCGCGTCTGCCCACCGAAACGCTGCTCGCCTTGCAACGGCTCGCCTGTCTCGGCAACACCGCCTCGATCGAGATGTTGTCGAAGGTCTCGGGGAATTCGCTGCATGAGATTCAGGTGCAACTGCGGCCGGCAGTTGATCAGGATCTCGTCGAGCACGTCAAAGGCGCCTACCGGTTCGCGCACGACCGGATACAGGAGGCCGCCTATTCACTGATCCCGGAACACTCGCGCGCCGATGCTCACCTGCATATCGGGCAGCTGCTTACGGCTCAGACGCCCGCAGACAAACTTGAAGAGACCATCTTCGAGATCGTCAGTCAGCACAACCGTGGCGCTGCTCTGGTAACGTCGCGGGAAGCGCGCGAGCAACTGGCCGGATTCAACCTGATCGCCGGCCAGCGAGCCAAGGCGTCGACAGCGTATGCATCGGCGCTCAACTATCTGACTGCCGGCACTGACCTCCTGACGGGCGACTGCTGGGAGCGCAGGTATGAACTGATCTTCGCGCTGGAGTTGAACCGGGCCGAATGCGAATTCCTCACTGGCCGGTTATCGGTCGCGGAAGAGCGCCTGGCCATGCTGTCAGACCGCGCGACGACCACGGTCGAACAGGCGCATGTCGCCTGTCTGCGAATGGATGTCTACCTGACTCTCGATCGGAGCGGTCACGCGGTCCAGGTTTGTCTCGACCACCTCCGGCAAGTCGGTATCGATTGGCTAGCGCATCCGCAAGAGAACGACGCGCGGCAGGAGTATGAAAACATCCGGTCACGGCTTGCCGGCCGGACTATCGAGGCGCTCATCGATTTGCCATTGATGACGGACCCAGCGTCCCTCGCGACCGTCGATGTGCTGAGCAAACTCATGAGGCCAGCGTGGTTCTTTGACGCCAATCTGGCATCACTGACGATATGCAAAGTGATCAGTCTTAGTCTCGAGCACGGTAACTGCGACGCGTCGTGTTTTGCGTATGTCATGTTCCCCCGGATCGCAGGACCACGCTTTGGCGATTATCAGGCCGGATTCCAGTTCGGCCAGATCGGCTTCGAACTGGTCGAGCGCCGTGGGCTCAAACGCTTCGAAGCGGTGACGTATCTCTGCTTCGCGCTTTACGTCGTGCGCTGGACGACACATGTGCGCGTCAGCACTGAGATGCTGCGTCGCGCGTTCGAAGCGGCGAACCGGATCGGGGACCTCCCATCTGGCGCCTATACATGCTGCCATATCGTGTCGGACCTGCTGTTCGCCGGTGAGCCGTTGATCGAGGTGGAACGCGAAGCAGAACAGGGCCTCGCGTTTTCAGCGAAGGCGCGGTTCGGTCTTGTCGTCGATAACCTCACCACGCAACTCGCGTTGATCCGGATGCTCCGAGGCGCGACGCTGAAATTCGGTCGCCTCGACTACGGTGAGTTCAACGAACTTCGTACGGAGCAGCACTTGTCCAGCAATCCAGCGCTCGCAACGGCTGCGTGCTGGTACTGGATACGGAAACTGCAGGCGCGCTATCTAGCAGGTGACCATGTGGGCGCCATGGACGCCGCGTCGATGGCGCAGCAGTTGCTCTGGAGTTCATCGTCGCATCTGGAAGAAAGCGAATATCACTTCTATGGTGCGCTGGTCCGGGCCGCACATTGCGACCGCGCATCAGCCGGCGAGCGAGAGCAGCATCACGACGCCATTGCCGGGCATCACCGGCAACTGAAGATCTGGGCGAAAAACTGTCCGGAGAATTTCGGCAACCGCGCGGCGCTGGTCGGTGCCGAAATGGCCCGACTGGAGGACCGCGTTGTTGAGGCGATGCAACTCTACGAAGAGGCCGTCCGGTCGGCACGCGCAAACGGCTTCTCACACAATGAAGCGCTGGCCAACGAACTCGCGTCCCGCTTCTACGCCGAGCAGGGGTTCGACAGGATTGCCCGTGTGTATCTGGACGACGCACGGCGGGGCTACCAGCGTTGGGGCGCCGACGGCAAGGTGCGGCAACTCGATGAGCGCTATCCGCATCTCATGGAGGGCGAGCGAGCGCCCGGGCCAGCTAGCACGATTGGAGCGCCCGTCGAACACCTCGACCTCGCCACTGTCGTCAAGGTGTCGCAGGCTGTTTCGCGCGAGGTCGTCCTCGACAGGTTGATCGATACGATCATGCGTACTGCACTCGAACAGGCAGGTGCCGAGCGGGGCTTACTGATTCTTCTGGATGCGGGCGTACAACGGATCGCAGCGGAAGCCAGGACGGACGGCGACCTGCCTCGCGTGCAGTTGCGGGATGCGCCCGTGAGCGCGATGGCGATGCCCGAGTCGGTGCTTTACCATGTGCTGCGCACAAGGGAGAGTGTCATTCTCGACGATGCCGCCAGCGAGCCCACATTCGCGATGGACCCTTACATCAGTAGGCATCGGACCCATTCAGTTCTATGCTTACCGTTGATGAACCAGGCCAAGTTCATCGGTGCCATTTACCTCGAAAACAACCTGATCACTCGCGCCTTCGCGCCGGCCCGGACCGCGGTGCTTCGGCTTCTCGCCTCACTGGCCGCGACCTCGCTCGAGAATAGCCGTCTGTACCGCGACCTTGCGGAACGCGAGGCCAGAATACGGCGACTCGTCGACGCCAACATTGTCGGCATCATTGTATGGAATGCCGAGGGTGACATTCTGGAGGCCAATGACGCATTCCTGCACATGCTGGGGTATGAGCGCGACGACCTTGTGTCAGGCCGCCTCCGCTGGAGGGATTTGACGCCGGCGGAATGGCGCGAAAGCAGCGAACGGGCTTTGGCACAGATCGGACAGAACGGGCACATTCAACCTGCCGAAAAGGAATACATCAGGCGGGACGGCAGTCGTGTGCCCGTCATGGTCGGCAGGGCTGCATTCGACACCAGTGGCAAGGAGGGTGTTGCTTTCGTGGTCGATCTGACCGAGCGCAAGGAGGCTGAGCACCGTTTGCGCGAGTCCTACGAGATGCTGCGCGAACTCACCTCTCATCGTGAGACGGCGCGCGAGGAAGAGCGCAAGCATATTGCTCGTGAAATGCACGACGAGCTTGGACAACACCTCACCGCGCTTCGCATGAGGGCGTCGGTATTACGCATGCAGTTCGGCGACGATCTCCCGGAACTGGCCGTGCAAACCCAGTCACTGATTTCCCTTGTGGACGAAACCATGCAGGTCGTACGAGGCGTGATCGCGTCACTGCGCCCGGCCGCACTCGACACGGGTATTTCGGCAGCGCTCGAGTGGCTCGCGGCCGAGTTCAACCGCAATGGCCGTACCGTCTGTCGCCTCCACTTGCAAGACGAGAATATCGTCGTTAGCGAGGATTGCGCCATCGTCCTGTTCCGCCTCGTTCAGGAGGCGTTGACCAATGTTGCCCGTCACGCTGCCGCCAACGAGGTCGTCATCACGCTGGAACGAGCGCCCGACGGCTGCCTTCTGGAAGTACGCGACGACGGTCTGGGATTCGACGTTCTGGCGACCCGAAAAAGGTCGTTCGGATTGGCGGGGATGGAAGAGCGCGTTCTGATGCTGGGCGGTCTGATCGACGTCATCAGTTCGCCGGGAGCCGGCACGACGATCAAGGTAAGACTTCCCGACCGCCCCGCTCTGACAACATACGATCAGATGAAGCGAACGTGATGGCGGTTGCATGCCCCCTGACTTCTGGCATCAGAACCCATCCGAAAAGCCGGGCGATCGCACCAGGAACCAGGATGCAGGCCGGCATCGCGACACCGAAAATAAGGCTCCAGTCGACAATAGGACCGAGGTCCATTCCTAGGACATAGCAAATACCCGCCAACAACAAGGACGCACCAGGCAGAACCGGTACACACGCGATTTCCCAGCGCGCGCTTGCCACGAGCGCCGTGCGCGCCAGATAAACCGAGCCATCGGTGTGGTTGCGGATGTAATCGGCATTGCATCGGGGACTGCTTCCTTGTCCGGGCCCCGTCGCGAGGCGCCGACGGCAATGCATCACGCTGTGACATAGCCCGATCCGGCCAATTGGCATGTACAGCGAACAGAGACGCGCGGCGGATTTAATGTGGTCAATGTGTATTTTCTGGGACGCGGAAAGCGGTGAACTCTAGATTACCAGGTCCATCCCGGCATCCATCACAATGCACGTTTTGTCCGGGTTAACGTCGTCTCTGTCCATTGAGGGGAACGCTCCTCAGGCTCTAAATTGGTGTCACCAAACCCACCGGGCGCTTGCGAGAAACAAGGCTACCTCGCGCGCCCGCCCCCGGGCAGACCGCGAGCGGAGCGGCATGTTCGGGCGGCTCTAGAGGAGACACCGCCATGGCCCATCAGATAACCCTCCGTTTTGAGGACGGAGTAACCCGCTTCATCGACTGCGAGGCGGACGAGCGCATCACCGATGCCGCCATTCGCGCCAGGATCAATATTCCACTCGATTGCCGTGATGGTGTGTGTGGCACCTGCAAAGCGGTCTGCGAATCCGGCGAGTACGTTCTGGGCGACTGCGTGGAAGATGCGCTTAGCCCTGAGGAAGCGAGCACGCGCAAGGTTCTCACCTGCCAGATGAGCCCACGTTCCGACTGCGTGATCCAGATTGCGACGAACGCCGATGTCTCGGGTACCGGGCCTTCCTCCTACAGTGGACGGATCGTCGCCTGCCAACGAGCGTCAGACACCACGATTGCCTTCTCAGTCGAACTCGATAACCGCGCAGATATCAGCTTCCTTCCTGGGCAGTATGTCAACATCCGGATACCCGGCACCGATCAGACACGGTCTTACTCCTTCAGCTCAGGGCCATCCGAGCCGCACCTGTCCTTCCTTGTGCGCAATGTGCGTCAAGGGATGATGTCGACCTGGCTCTGCGAAACCGCAAAAACAGGCGACCCAATCGAGTTTCGCGGCCCGATGGGAAGCTTCTACCTGCGCCCCATTGAACGGCCGTTGCTGTTTCTGGCGGGTGGCACGGGCCTCGCGCCGTTCCTGTCGATGCTGGACAAGATCGTCGAGGACGGCGGCAGCCCGTATCCGATCCACATGATCCTGGGTGTGAACAGCGATGAGGATCTGGTTGGCATCGACCGGCTCGAAATCTATGCGCGGCGTCTGCCGAACTTCACTTATGCCTGCACGGTTGCCAGCCCTGACAGCGCCCATCCCAACAAGGGCTATGTGACCCACCACATCAGCGCCTCCCAGCTCAACGGTGGCGATGCGGACGTCTACCTCTGCGGGCCGCCGCCGATGGTTGACGCGGTACGCAGCTTTCTCTCGTCCGAAGGGCTGACGCCGCGCAATTTCTACTACGAGAAGTTCGCCGGCACCGGCCTGGTGGTCCAGAGCGGCGAGGAGCGCATCGCTCCCGTCGATGTCGATGAAGCCTTCGACCTGCGGATGGTTCTCGAACTGGGGGCAGCCCAGCTGACCATGGGCCGGCTCTCGAGTGAACAGTTGATCATGTTCCGCCAGCTCGCCGAGGCGACGGCGCCGTTCGTGTCGGGGCGGCGCTTTACCGACGTTCAGCGGTACATCGAGGCAAATCACGCCTTCCACATGTTCACGATCGAGGCTTCCGGGAACGCCCAACTGATCGCGCTCTACCGGCAACTGGCCGTGCAGGACTACATCGCTCGCGCGCTGACCGACCAGATCGAGATCGTCGGCGATATCGTCCAGCAGCACCGGGACATTGTCGCTGCCTTCGAAATGGGCGACCTGAACGCGGCGCGCGACGTGATTGCGTTGCATGCGCTCCATTCCAGGGCCACGATGAGCCGGGCGCTGGAGCGTATAACGATGGGCAAGACGGCACCCATGGTCGCAGCGTCCCCCGCTCTCCCGTCTGCTGTGCCGGAGAGTGCACCGCAGGTCTGCCCATTCACGTCCAAAACCCTTCCGCCCTATTCACACGAACTGGACTGGCCCGAGGGGCTGGAGCCATTCAAGGTGGTCGACGACGGCTCGCAAGGCGACCCTTACGAGCACTACCGCTGGATGCGGGAGCATGCGCCCGTGCTGCGTTGCAAGTCGGCGACTTCGGACGTGTGGTTCCTCTCGCGTTATGACGACGTCTACCAGGCAATCCGCAACCCGAAGCTGTTTTCCTCCGAGGTCGTGAGCCCGCCACCGCTGACGTTCCTGACGCTGTTCGATGCGCCCGACCATTCGCGGTTACGCAAGGTCGTCCAGCCGTCCTTCCTGCCGCTGGCGCTCGATCCCTTTATCGAGCAGATCGCGCAAAGGGCGGAGGACCTGCTCGACGCGATGATTGCCAATGGCGGCGGCGATGTCGTCAACGATTTCGCTATCCCGCTCAGCATCTCGACCATCTCCACGATGATCGAGGTGCCGAACGAGGATGAGGAGAAGATGAAGTTCTGGTCGGACGAGACCTTTAGCTACTTCGGGCGCCTCGCCCGCAATGCGCCCGGGACGGGCACCGACGAGCAGAGCGCGCAGGCTTTCTTCGCTTACCTGAAGCAAGCGCTGGAGCGGCTCGCTCTCACTGACAGCCAGTCGATCGGCGGGCATATCGCGCGCATGTGGAAGGACGGGCTGCTTTCGGAAAAGGAAGCGAAGGAGCTGTGCGCCTTCGTCTTCATCGCCGGGCACGACACGACCACGATCCTTGTCGCCAACGCTTTTCGCATGTTCGCCGAACAGCCGGATATGCTGGGACGTATCCGCGAAAACCCCGCCGACGCCGACCGTTTCGTCGAAGAGGTGGCGCGCTATCGCGGCACCGTCCAGCGCGTAAGCCGCATCACCACCGAGGCGACCACTGTCGCGGGCGTCGATCTGCCCAAGGGCGCGATGGTGCGATTGCTGCTGTCGGCTGCGAACCGCGACAGCCGAAAATTTGCCGAGGGTGAGACGTTCGACATCGATCGCGATTCCGGCGGCCACCTGGGGTTCGGTAACGGCATGCACAAATGCCTTGGCGCGCCGCTCGCCAAGCTGGAAACGCTCATCGCGACGAAGGCTCTGGCCCGCAAGATCGGCGATATTACGCTCGATCCGGCAAGGCCGATCCAGTATGTGCGGGGCAACAATCTGACCAACTCCGGGCCGGAGCATCTGTTCGTGAAACTCGGCGGGTTATCGGCCTAAATCGGATGACGGGGGCGAGGTCGACTCAGCCCGCTCTCCCCTTTTTAGACGGCAAGGATCGATCGTGAGCCGCGGAGCGGTATTCGGTTGGCCGGAGACCCGTCTGCTTGCGGAAGAAACGACCGAAATAAGCCTCGTCCTGAAACCCCAGTTCACTGGCGATCTGCTTCACGCTGAGCGTCGAATAGCCGAGCAGCCGCTTGGCCTCATGGATCGAGCGTGCATCGATGGCCTCGATTGCCGAGACCCCGAAGGTGGCGCGGCAGATGCGGGAGAGCTGGCCGGTGGACACGCCCATCTCGTCGGCATAGCTGGCCACCGGCCGCCGCTCACGGCAATGGCGGTCAAGAAGCGCGCGGAACCGCTCGATCCGCGCGGCCATTGTCCGCTGCTCGGAACTGGCCGAAAGACGGGCGCTCTCGCTCAGGCGCCCGATCTTGACGAACAGGGCGATCGTCAGTGCTGCGCCTGCCGTGAATTGCCAGCGCTCGTGGCTCTCCGCCTCGTGGCCGATCGACTGAAACAGGATGTCCAAAGGCGTGCCGCGCTCGACGTCGGGATCGATCGACAGCACCGTCGGCGTGCGGATGAACTCCAGCAGCTCGGGCGCGGCCGTCATTGCCAGCGATTCCAGCGCAGACTGCGCAGCGGTGATGACGTGACCGTCGATGTCGCTCCGGAAGTGAAAGCCATGGACCGAGCGCGCCGGCACGACGATCAGACATGGCGGTTCGACTGACCAGGTCTTGCCGTCGATGAAGGTATCGCCGCCCCGGCGGTGACGTAGAGCACCTGGATCAGCGCATCATGGACGTGCGGCTTGATGTCGAAGTCGAAACGGCCGGCACGCTGGGGAATGCGTTCGTAATGCACCATGTCGACCAGGGATGGGTCGACTTCCGCGCCATAGAGCGCGAAATGCAGAACGGTCCGGCGGCGCTGTTGGTTATGACGCACATTATGTCCTGCTATATGTGATCTCCGTCCATTGTTTCATAAGCGCTTGAGGTGTTCAACGGCGCCGCGAACCTCAGGAAGCGAAATCGGGTGGATAGATTTTACGAAGGATAACTACATGAATAAACTGCGACAAGGCATGATGAAAATGGACGGGTCTGCATCCTTGTGTGAAAGCTGCGGCACGCCCGTCGGCCGCGCGAAAGAAATGACAGGAAGGTGCATACGTCGACACACTTCGCGCGCGGGTGGCGCACTCAGCTGTCGGTACGCCGCAGACAATTCGCCGCGAGGCTGTCGGCGCGTCACCTACACTCACGGACCGCCCATGCATTTCTCCGCCGTGATGTCTCAAACCGTCCGCAATCGGAAAGCGTTCTGTCCATCCCTTCAAGATCCGCAGCCCCGACCGATATGCTAAGCTGGTAGATAGAGTGCGCACGAACGTAGCGCGCAATCGACTGCTTTTCTCTGATGTGCAAAAGAGGAGAAGCGACCATGAAAATCATATGGGTCGATGACCACGAAATTCTTTGCGTTGCTCTTTCCGAATATGTCCAATCACACGCGTCGGAGTTGAGCGCAACCCCAATTGAAGTCACGCCAGTATTCACGCTTGCAAGCGCGCTCGAAAAAGTAAACGAGACACCTCCCCCAGATCTGGTATTCATGGACCTGAATCTGGATGGTGAGAATCGCGGCGCCAAGACACTTGAACATTTCCAGGCGGGCAATCCATCCCATGTTCCCGTGGTCATCTGCACGGGACTCGCTCCTGGCAACGATCATGAAGTTGAAATTCTGCGCATGTGCATGCGTGACTATGCGGCTCGAGGAATCCTTTTGAAGGGAGGCGCACACAAAAAAATGTTCATCGGACTGAGCAGGATTCTAGGTGGCGAACTCTGGATTCCGGAAGAGGTCTTGCTGCGCTTTGCCTGTTCGACGCAAACGCCCTCAGCTAGCCAGAATCAGCATCACCTTGGACTTTCGCCGCGAGAATGGGACCTGGCACGTTGCATTGCACGTGGCCTATCAGGGAAACAGATCGCAAGAGAACTCAACGTCTCCGAGGGACATGTGAGACAGGTCTCTTGTGTTATTTACGACAAACTTCAAGTCAGAAACCGCGTCGAAGCCGCACTGAGAGTCAATGCCGAGTTGACTCTCGGAAAAGAAGCAGCAGATAAGGGACTGTCGTGAAGATTTCCGCTACCCGCTCTCCTCGCCTTCGACCCATGCTTTTGGCTTGTGTTTTGCGAGTAGAGTCAACAAGGTCTGCTCCGAAACCGGCTTCGATAGAAGCTTCATGCCACTGTCAGCCACTTTCTTGAGCACAGCCGATGAGGTATCTCCCGACCACAGCATCGCAGGGATCGAAGCGCCCGTTGCAGTGCGGACTGCCACAATCGCAGCAACACCGTCCTCGTGTTCCAGCCGGTAGTCGGAGAGAATGAAATGCGGACCACTCGCCAAAGCCTCGATGCGCAACTGATCGATGATGTCGTGCGATGATTCTCCCGCTACGACGTAGCATCCATGCTCGATCAGACGCGTCGATATCTCGAGTCTCAAGTCGCTATCGTCCTCGATGATCGCCACCACCATATTGGTCAGGTCCAGGTCGCCGTCTTCAACCTTTTGAGCCTCCAGCAGCGCCGGCGGCACGAGTCCTGCGAACGGGACCGTAACCGAAAAACGCGATCCCCGCCCGGGTGTCGAGTCCACATCGAGATCGTGATCCAGAAGATTTGCGAGACCCTGGACAATGGACAGACCGAGGCCAAATCCTTTTTCGCGATTTCTGGTTGTCATGGAAACCTCCACCGCCTTGGTACTGAACGATGAACGAACGTTTGATAACGTAAGCGGCGGCCGACTCGAAGCGTCTCGAGTCGGCCAAGCGTGAGAGTTCGCTGAAGCAGCGGGCTGCCGTCCCCTGTTCGATCGTGCGCACTCGACAGGCGTGTTACGCAACGGCGTCCATCAAGCGATACCACGCCACACCAGCCGTGATGTAAAAGCGCTGCAGCCCATGGAACGGGATCGATCTGACGGGTGTCACTGCAAACGGGAATGATGCAGGCGACTCCCCGCACATGCGTTCGGCCAGGTGCTTGCCGACCGTTGTGGCCATCGCGATGCCGCGTCCGTTATAGCCCAGCGCGATGCTCAGCCCCGGTGCGGGTTCATGAATGTGCGGCAGGAAATCCGAGGTGATCGCGACACGCCCCGCCCATCGATATTCATAGCTTATCCCCTTCAGTTGCGGGTACATCAGTTCCACGGCACGTTCCAGATGCGCCCAGTCGCCGTTCGCGCGCGGCTCGGAGAACGGTCCTCGTCCACCCATCAAGAGACGGCCCGCCGCATCGCGACGGAAGTACAGTAGCAGGCGGCGTGAATCGGACGCCACTTCACCGCCCGGCAGAATGTCGTTGCCGATCTCCGACGCCAATGGCCGGGTTGCGACAATGAAGCTGTTCGCCGCGATCACCGATTGCCGCAAGCCAGGCCAAAGCGCACCCGTATAGCCGTTGGTGGCGATCACGACACGCTGCGCTTCGACACTCGCCCCGCCCTGCGTATCGAGGCGCCAGCCGCGCGCGTTACGCGAGAGCCGCGTCACCGATGTGCGTCCATGAATGGCCACGCCCAGCCCTTGCGCCGCGCGTGCGAGACCGCGCACATAACTGAGCGGCTGGATGCTGCCCGCGCGATGATCGACCCATCCGCCGATATAGCTCTTCGTGCCCAGCCGACGCGACACCTGTGCAGCATCGAGCAGACTGACTTCGGCACCATGCGCCGCCCATTGCCGTGCGCGACGGGTGACGGTTTCGAGCATCGCAGGCGAAGGGGCGGGTTGAATCCACCCGCGGCGCACCGCTTCGCATTCGATGCCGTACTTGCCGATCAGATCGAAGACGTTATCGGCTGCCGCGCCGACTGTTTCGACGAGCCGGTTGCCCGCCGTTTCACCGAAGCGCTGCACGAGTTCGTCGGGATCGTACTTCAGCCCCGGAATCACCTGGCCGCCGTTGCGGCCCGATGCGCCCCAACCCGGCTCGGCCGCATCGAGCACGCACACCTTCACACCGCGTTCGGCCAGATGCAGGGCTGTCGACAAACCGGTAAAGCCCGCACCGACGATCGCCACGTCGACGGATGCAGACTCGCGCAGCGGCGGCGTGTCGGGCGTAGGCTGCGCCGTCGCGGCCCACAGTGAATCGGGCAACGCGGCCCCCTCTTTCACTTCGATCATATTCAGTTCTGGTTGGCGGTAACGTGAGCGTCGCTGGACGAAAGCAGACGTCGCAAGAATTCCTGCGTGCGCGGATGCTTCGGGTCGGTCAGCACGTCGCGCGCCGGACCCGTTTCGCAGATCGTGCCGCCGTGCAGGAAGCACACGCGATCGGCCACTTCACGCGCAAATGCCATTTCGTGTGTGACGACCACCATCGTCATGCCGTCCCGTGCGAGCGAGCGCATCACATTCAGCACTTCGCCGACAAGCTCCGGGTCGAGCGCCGATGTCGGTTCGTCGAACAGCAAGGCTTCGGGCTCCATCGCGAGCGCACGCGCAATTGCGACACGTTGCTGCTGTCCGCCCGACAGCTCTGCCGGATAGGCATTCATCCGGTGCGACAGGCCCACCTTGTCGAGCAGCTGGCGAGCCTGCTCGCGAGCCTGCGCAACAGGCGTGCGGCGCACGTACACGGGCCCTTCCATCACGTTTTCGAGGGCCGTGCGATGCGCGAACAGATTGAAGCGCTGGAACACCATGCCCACGCGCATGCGCAATTCGTGGATGTTCTTTGCGTGCGCATCGACACGCACGCCATCGATGGTGATCGAGCCTGCATCATAGGTTTCGAAGCCGTTGATACAGCGCAGCACCGTCGATTTACCCGAACCGGACGGCCCGATCAGGCACACCACTTCGCCTGCTTTCACGCTCAGGCTCACGCCTTTGAGCACTTCCTGATTGTGAAAGCGCTTGTGTATTCCGTTGATCTCGATCATCGACTTTTCCTCACGGCGAGTCGCTTGCCAAGCTGGTTGACGCTGAACATCAGCGGCAGGCTCAACACCAGATAGAGCAGCGCGACGAGCGTGTACACGGTCATGTTCTGGAACGTCGACGACGCAATCAGCTGCCCCGCGCGCGTGATCTCGGCAACGGTAATCGTCGAAGCTACCGACGAATCCTTCAGCAACATCACGAGCGTGTTGCCGTAGGGCGGCAGCGCGATCCTGAACGCCTGCGGCAGCACCACGCGCCGCATGATGAGCGGACCCCGCATGCCGATCGCGTGCGCAGCTTCAATCTGTCCATGATCGATCGCCTCGATGCCCGCGCGGAAGTTCTCCGCCTGATACGCCGAATACGCGATGCCCAGACCGATCACGCCCGCCTGAAATGCCGACAGTTGCACGCCCATGTCGGGCAGCACGAAATAGATATAGAAAAGCTGCACGATGATGGGCAGCCCGCGGATCAGATTGATCACGGTACTGCCGAACGTCGATGCCGCGCGATTACGCGACACCTTCAGCAGCGCGAGCGCGAGACCGAGAATCGAGCTGAGCACGAATGCGCAGGCCGTGATCTCGATAGTGATGACTGCGCCCTTCAGCAGGATCGGCAGAAAGTCGATTGCGTTCTGCAAAAACATCGCGCCTCCTGACACGCTTGGCAGATCGTCCGCGTGCGTTCACACGCGGACAGGTTCGAATGCAGCGATACGCGGTGTCGTTCAGATCATGTGCCACTTCTGCAGAATCTGCTGCAGCGTGCCGTCGGCCTTCATCTTTTTGATCGCGGTATTGAGCTGCTCGAGCGTTGCGGTGTCGCCCTTGCGCACGATGAAGCACACTTGCCCCTTCACTGCCGACTGGTATTCGGGCACGAGCCGCACCTGCGTGTTGGCGCCCTGCTGCAACTGATACGCGACGATAGGCTGATCCGCGAAGCCCGCCTTGATACGACCGAGCGCGACGTCGCGCATGATGTCCGCGACGGAATCGTAGGTGCGCACTTCCTTGAAAATGCCCTTCTTGTTCAGCGCATCGACGAACGCGGTGCCGACTTGCGCACCCACTACCTCGCCCTTGAGGTCGTCCATCGACGTGTAGTGGCCTTTGTCGTCCGCTTTGACGACCAGGCCTTCGCCATATGAATAGACGGTGTCGGAGAAATCGACGATCTGCTGGCGCGCCGGCGTCTTGAGCATCGCCGCGGAAATGATGTCGATCTTCTGCGTGGTCAGTGACGGAATCAGCGCCGAGAACACGTTTTGCTGCACTTCGACCTTGAAGCCGGCCGCGCGCCCTGCGGCGGTGACGGCATCGACCATCATCCCCTGGATCGAATTCGTCTTGATGTCGAGGAACGTGAACGGCACACCCGTGGCCGTTGCGCCTACCTTGTAGACAGGCTCGGCGGCGCGCGCGGCACCCGACGAAATCGCGAAACAGGCAGCGAGACCAGCAGCAAACAGGGTGAAGCGTTTGGCAAACGTAACCATGCATATCTCCAGACGGGAGCCGGCGCGTCAGTGCGACCGCTGGCGGATTTGGTTTTGTGACCGCGAAATCATGATAATCGAATCAAAAAAATCGCAAAGAGATTTTTGTGTATCGATATGCGATACGCTATGATGCGATATCGAGTTCACCATTGAGACGACGATGGATCTTTCGCCTTCCGACAGCGCCGCCGGAAACGGCCCCGACCTGCTCTTCAATCAATCGCTGGAAAAGGGTTTGAACGTGCTGCGCGCGTTTAGCGCGAAACGTCGCACGATGACGCTGGCTGAAGTCGCGGATGCCGCGTCGATGTCGAAAAGTTCGGCGCAGCGGATGGTCTACACGCTCGAAAAACTCGGCTATATCCGCAAACACCCGTTGACGCGCCGCTATCAGCTCACGCCGCGCGTGATGCAGATCGGCTTCAACTATCTCGCCGCCGACACGTTGATCGACGTCGCCAATCCATTCCTGTCGGAACTCACCAACATCACGGGCGAAACGACGAACCTGACCGAGCCCGACGACGACGAGATGGTCTACGTGTCACGCTTCGTGTCGACGAAGTTTGTGCCGATCCACATGCCCATCGGCAGTCGCATCCCCATGTATTGCACGGGCAGTGGGCGCGCGTATCTGAGCGCATTGCCCGTGGAAGAAGCGCTCGTGCGTCTGGAACAGATGAACCGGATCTCATTCACGGCGAACACGGTGACGGACCTCGCTGCGCTCGGCGAGCGGCTCACCGAAGCGCGCCAGCATGGTTATGCGACGAACCGCGAGGAACTGTTCATCGGCGATATGTCGATCGCGGCGCCCGTGGTCGGCAGCCAGGGGCGTCCCGTTGCAGCCGTGCATGTGGTTGCGCCCACAAGCAGATGGACTTTCGAAGACGCGCGTCAGAAGCTCGCCCCTGCCGTTATCGACTGCGCGAGAGGTATCAGCAACTCGATACGGACGCTGGAATAGCGATCGATCTACCGGTCAGATGCAAACGCTCGAGATCCAGCCAGGTGATAACCATGAGCGCAACGCCGCGACTAACCTCATTCACGAATGACCTGAATACGTCCCGCTTTGACTGCTGCTTTCAGAGTCGTCCAGTCAGCCTCATTCTGTTCTGCGTAAGCTAGTGCGAATCGCATGATGGCTTCGTCGAATGTATCCGACTTACCGAGATATCCACTGAGCAACGCGGGGTCGCCCGCTTTCGCCATGGAATGAGCCAACGCATGAGCGCAGGAAACCGCATACTCACCGAGGTCTCCGACGTCGAAGGTGGAAAAGTCGAATGCGCCCTTCATGTCGCGCAACTGCCGGACATAAAAGTCGTTGCCCGTGTGGCGCATCTTCGACCACCCGAGAAAAATATCGCTGGCCGACTGCAGCAGACGCTGCCCGTTCACTACACGCTGGCCGTGATTGGGATAGCGGCTGGGCGGCACGTAACCCTCCAGCACAGAAGCCCGCGCCTCCTTGAGTTGAAGGAACAGCGGGCATTGTCCGTCGGCCATGAAAAGCGCCTCGTAGCAACGCGTTCCCACCGACCCGATGCCTACGACGCGAATAGCGACATCCACCAGTTCATAGCGATCGAACAGTGCGCGCCTGTCATCGGGAAGCGTTAGCCGGTAGTCGGCGAAGAAACGCCGTACCATCGCATCGTACTGTTTATGATCGTGCGGGCTCTCCAGTGGGATGTGGTACACGAGCGGAGGCACGTCCTTGATGCGCAGCTTGCCGTTGACAAGCTCGGTTGCATGCGTCATCACGGAACGCGACGACTGTTGCCTCGCCTTGTCGATGACGGCCAGTTCTTTCCTGCGTTCCACCATCGAATCGGCAATGGCCAGCATGCTCGCCGCCTTGAACTGGTAGTACCAGACGTCGAGCGTGTCCATGCGGCTGAACTCGGCGAGCCGTTGCCGGAAGGTTTCGCACAGCCGACGCACCACGCCGCGCTGGTCACGCAGGGCGAATCCGCGTTCACGCGCAGCGATCACGAATGATGCGGCAAGCCTGCGCACATCCCAGTCGAATGGGCCCGGCAGCGTCTCGTCGAAGTCGTTGGGACCGAAGAGAATTCGCCGCTCCGGGCTCGCGAACAATCCGAAATTCGCCAGATGTGCATCACCCCCCAATTGCACGATGATGTCCGAATGCGGCAGCTTCGACAGATCGTGCGCCATCAGCGGCGCCGCCCCCCTGTAGAACGAGAACGGACCCGCGATCATCCGCCCGTAGCGGATGGGTATCAGTTCCGGCACCCGGCCCACATTCGAAGCATCGAGCAGCGCGATGGGATCGCGATCTGCAATCTTGCAATCTGCCAGCTTTTCGCGCGGCACTTTACTGCGCGCCGCCTTGCCCTGCGCGACGCGAGCAGCTAGCGAACCACGCCCTCCAAACAGCGCGGACGGATCTTCCTGCAGCGCCAGTGTCCCAGGATCAGCGCGATCCGTGTCGGGTTTGGTGCGCTTTTCGGCGGCGGAATCAGACACACATCACCCCTCTTTCGTCTTCAGGTCGAATCGAACATGCGTCAGTTGGCTTTGCTTCATTTCCGTTTTGCACCCGGTGAAGGTGCAGGTGCTGGTGCAGGTGGCGAGAAATCGCGGAGTGCCTCGACGGCGGCGTCCACTGTCGCGAATATCTCGCGATGCGCGCCATTCGCTCGCAGCGCCTTGTACCGGTCGAGTTCATGCCGCACACCCGTCGGAAGCGCGACCGTGGCGATGCCCACTCCACGCTTGTCCAGTTCTTCACCCAACTGCACCAATTTCTTGCCCGCTGTGTAGTCGATATTGTTGATCTCCGTTGCGTCGATCACCACCCAGCGCAACGGCTCACTCGCGTCGTTGACGAGCTTCAGCACTTCTTCCGTGAAGCGGCCGGTGTTCGCGTAGAACAGATCCGCTTCGAAGCGGTACACGACGATGCCAGGCGCCGCGAGCAGATTCGGCTCGACATGATGCGCGACCCAGTGGCTGGCAGGACCGCGCGTCAATACACGTGTGCGCAAGCGATAGCTATGCCTCGCATGCGCGATCAGCGAAAGCACGACTGCAGCGAGAATGCCGTGCATCACATCGACAAACACGACCACGCCCGCCGTCAGCAACGCGACGACGAATTCATCCTTCTGCATGCGAAACAATTCGGTCATGCCCTTCACGTCGACCAGCTTCACGCCGATCATGAAGACGATGGCCGACAATACGGCGGCAGGCAGAAAACTCAGCGGCCTCGTGAGAAATAGCAGCACCAGCAGCACGATGACGGCCGTTGTCAGATGGGCGACTTGAGTGCGGCCGCCTGCATCGTCGACCATCTCGGTCTTGGTCGGACTGCCGTTCACGACGAAAGTGCCCGTGAACGCCGCTGCTGCGTTCGCTGCAGCGAGCCCGATGATGTCTGCATTGTCGTCACCCTTTTCGTTGTAGCGGTTGGCGTACGCGCGTGCTGTCGCCGCGCTCTGAGCGATGATGACGATGAAGCACGAGCCGGCTGTCACCAGTACCTGGTTGATCTCGCCCATATGCAACGGTGGCAGGAACAGCGACGGGAGCCCGCCAGGCACCTCACCCGTTACAGCGATACCACGGCCGGCGAAATTGAACACGCCGCTTGCCACGATGGAACCGATCACGGCGATCAGCGCACCGGGTGCGTGCGGCGCGATACGCTTGCAACCGATGATCACGACAAGGACGGCAATCGAAAGCACTGTAGTCTGATAGTTCGCCTCAGCGACGCGCTCAAACACGGACACGATCTGCATCAACGGGCCGTGTCCCTGCTTCGCGAGTCCGATCAGCCCAGCCAGTTCGCCTGCCGCGACCTGGACGCCCACGCCCGTCAGGAAACCGATCAACGCGCTGCGCGAAAGAAAGTCGGCCAGAAAACCCAGACGAAAGACGCGCGCGATCACCAGCATCACGGCAACCGTCACGGCGACAGTACTCGTCAGGTAGACATACTCCTTGCTGCCCAACGCGGCGACGGCCGTCAGCGTACCCGCGAGAATAGCGGCTGTCGCGGAGTCCGCAGCGACGACCAGTTGACGCGACGCACCAAAGACCACGAACGCCACAAGCGGCAGCAAAATCGTATAAAGGCCCGTGACCGTGGGCGTGCCGGCAATCTTCGTGTATCCCATCACCTCGGGAATGCCGAGTGCCGCCAGCGTAATCCCGGCGACGATGTCGTGCGGCAGTTGCGCGGGATTGACGGGCAGAAGCCCCTGCAGGAAAGGCATGTGATGCAGATGAGACGGCGGCGGTGCTACGGGTTTCATGTCGCCTCCACTGCTGTTGTAAGCCTACTGATCAGCGCATTGGCGATGATGTCATCGGCTATGACTACGTTGGATGCACCCGCGCTTTCGAACAACCTCTGTCTCAAAGGGTTTTCGCTGGGTACTGCAATCGCGAGCGAAGCGTTCAGCGCATGGGCCAGCAAGGTGATGGCGAGATTGTTGTTGCTGTCGGGTGTCGTCACGACCATGGCCTTGGCGCTGTCCAGGCGTGCACGCTTGAGCACGTCGTCGAACGCATTCGGCGAGCCGAGCACGACCATGTGGCCGCTATCGGCAGCCCGGTCGGCCTGATCCTGATCGCCCACGAGGACGAGTACGGTCTCTCCCGCTTCATGCAGGCGTTTTGCGACCAACTCTCCTAGCGAATGGAATCCAACGACCACGACATGATTGGCGAGTCGTTCGAGTTTGTGTTCCATCACCCTGTTCTCCCGATAAACCATCACGTCGTCCCCTGACAACATCCCCGTGAGCCTCGAAACCGCGAATCCGCCGATCAGCAGTGTCGCGATCATGGCCAGCAGCATGAAGGTCTTTTGAGGCTGATTGAACTCGCTGAAGGCTCCGAGTGTCGTGACGAGGTTGACCCCATCCCATAGGGCCGTAAACATTTTGTTGGGGAAAGAGGTACTGGACTGATCCAGGCGACCAACCCAGTGACGGTGCCGCAGAGCAGCAGCACGAGAAGGCTGATCGTGTAGCGCGCGCGGCGGCGCCATTCTCGAATACGGATGACCCCGAGACGCGGTTCATCGACGCGGAAGATCCACATGGTCACCTCGGGAGTCTGATCGAGACAACAGCGAACCTAATGCCAGAGAGACACGCTCCGCTTTTTTGCTCCGGTAGTCAATAGCCATGAGCCGAAGAGAGACGACGCTTGAACATACCGGCACAATCGGCGATCCGGGCGCAGAAGAAGCGGGGCAATCATCGATATGGTTTTTTTGTTAGTGAAGTGAAAAAAGCCAGCCGACAATGTCTTGTCCGCTGGCTGAGCACTGCGACGACCGAAGTCTCGTGCAAAGGTCACCAATACGATGAGCCGACTACTTCGTGGCGAAAACCGAAACTCCACCATTCGGGAACGCTCCGGCGCCTGCCTGGAACGGCACATAGACCTGACCGAGGTCGCTATCGACGGCAACCGAGTGCGCGCCGCTTCCCACCGCGACGGTGTAGAGCAGCTTGCGCGTCGCCCCGTCGATCACACCCATTTGCGGCGTGAAACCCGATGCCGCCGCCGTGCCGCTCGTCACCCAATGGCGCGCTGGCAAGAAGTAGCGGTTCGACGTCGGATCGTAGGTGACCTGGTCCGTTCCGCCGAACGGTACCGATGCGAGCTGGGAACCCGTGTTGCGATCGAGAATCAACGTGATCAGCGGACTCCCCGCAGACGGATCGCAACCAATCAGCACATCGCCGTTAGGACCGAGCGCAATGCCAGTGGGTCCACATTTGCCGAGCGGAAAGGACTTGCTGACAGTGGGCGTACCTGACGTGACGGAAGCGGCGGTGATGACGTCGAGTTCGCCGTCCGGGTTGGCCGCCGTTCCATCGTTATTGATCAGGAAATTCTTTGAGGATGAGTCGTACGTGCAAGCTTCCAGTCCCGATGAGCCAGTGAAGACCAGTTTCGATACGACGGCTTGCGTCGTGGTCGAAATGAAAGTCACGTACGGCGGTGTATCGCCAGGGCTCGCGAACATGATGAGATGATCGTCGGGATCGTAGCAGCCTTCATCGACGCGCGAGCCTGATGTACTGATTGGAATCGTCTTGACCGTTTTCATCGCGGACGTATCGACGATCTTCACGGAATCTACGTCGCCCACATACAGCGTATTCATTCCTGTCACACCCACGATGCCGTCAGGCCCGGACGCATCCGTACTCGCGCCTGCACCGGTAAAACTTCCTTGAATCTGCGCGATCAGCGTATTCGATTTCGTATCGAAGACATCGACGGCTTTGTTATTTCGATCCGCCAGATAGTACTTGCCCGCTTCCGTGTAGCCGATATCGAAGCTAAACGCGGGTGTCTTGGCATTGGGTACGGCAATGTTCGTCAGCAGCCTGGACGGCGTGGGGGCGAGTGTCGATGACGCCGGAGTCGGAGTCGAGTTGTCTGAGCCGCCGCATCCGGCGATTACGGCTGTCGCAACGAGCAGGAAGGCCAATAAAGGTTTTTTCATCAGTCGGCTCCTTTGAGCGGCAAAAACAGGTGGGGAAAAACTTGAGTGCTGCACGGGATCTACTGGAGCGCCTCGATGATTCATCACACACGTGGGCTCACGTCATCCATTTAGTCGAAGCGGCTTGATGCAGTGCTTCGTTCCAGTGGTAAGGATGAGGAATGGGCGGAAATAATGCACAGAAAATAAATTGATAGTTTCTATTCAGAGATTTGAATGAACGTATGGAATACGAAATATTCATATCGACCCGGATTGATGTTTTCGTAAGATTGAGCGCGCGTCGAAAATCAGAAATAACAATGAGAAGCGATACAAATCGACCAGAAATACCAATCGCGCTGCAATGCCGCATTCGCTTATATCGCTGACGTGGGTATAGAACGTCGTGCTTGATCGTGAAGACGTGGAGGAACAAATGCGGCAAGGCACAAGGATCTGCGGTGCGTCGATCTTCGGATCGGGCACGGGAATTAGAATTGTCAGCGCTGTAAGCCTTGGTTATGAAATGGAAAGCGAGAATAGCGGTGAAAAAAGAGAAATGTTCGGAGAAAAATACATGATGTAAGGGAAAACGCCTGGCATCGCGTTCATTCGCTGAAACGATCAGACGTCAAAACGGAACATTTCGAATTTAATGAAATTAATGAATGATTCAATTCCAGATTGAAAAATAAGATCAAACATTAAAATGTTCGAAAAAGTATATCTTCTTAAGCTTAATCTAAGGTTTTAGGGAATACACTCGGGTAATGGCCTTTGCATAGCTTGCCAAGTAAAGGCTTCCGAAGTTGAACGCCGCAACGCCAGGCTGAAGGCGAAGGATCAATCACCTGTGCAGCCTGACAGTATTGCGTTGTCGCTATATCCGCGTGCCTGACGCAGACGGCAGATGCATGGATTCCAGATGCCCGACGCCGCTTTGATGGTGCTCGGCGTCGTCACGAACAGCCTGGTCCTCCATCGCGAATCGCACATGCAACACTGCGGTCAGCGCACGCTCGTAGGCCTTGACGTCGCTGTCCGCTGGCGTAATCGCCGCAAGTGCCCTTGCAAGTCCCGAAGCCTCTTCCACAGACGCATCGGTCAATCCGCCACTTAGCGAAAACGTGCTCTGAACGTCATATTTCAACGTCTGAACGGCCGCGCTCACCCGTTCGTATGCCTGAGCAGGCGCATCGACTTGATACGGAACGTCGGAGGCACACATTGCAGGCATGCAAGCCAGCACACTCCTGTTGCTGTCAATGCATGCCGCGACCGTTTTGATGTACGCGACTTCGATTGCGGTGATGCAATCACGTCGTCCATGACAGCAAGTTTGTGCTCGCGAAGCCCCCAGCATCGCCGATGCGAAACATTCGAAATCATGGAATTGCAGATGCCTCGCCGCACAGTCGAGCACAGCGTCCGGTAGCAAGCCCAGTTCGTGGGCTACCGACAGACTCGTCTTCATCGCCAGCAGCAGTAGCTCACTCCATTCGTCCAGACGGAACCGAGTCGTTGCATTCTCGTTCATGGCGCCCCCTGGTTCGAGGTGTCGCAAGCAGTGATCGTTTGCTGGCGCGGTTCACGGCATCACTATTGGCCGGACGAAGGTCAGCACCAGTGACCGTGTATTGCTATTCAGCAACCTCGAAAAAATTCCGGAAGAATCGCGGCAGGTAATACAGTTCGCATCAACCGTTATAGTCTGACGCGCTGAAGATTTGCTGAAGCATGCCCGCGCCGGTCGAACAGGTTTCGACCGTGCTGGCGTCAGAGGGTTGGCGCCCACGGGTTGATTGTGCGGTTTGCGTCTCCGGTGCTGCGGCGATGTGCGACTCGGTACGCGTTGGAGACTCGCCTATATTGCGCCATTCGTTCTTGGCCGAAGCCGCGCCGCCTGTCAGCGGGCCGCAAACCGCCCGCCGGTTACAGAGGGCTGCGTTACTCATCCGCAAGGATCAGGGTTGGCGTTTGCCACGGCCACCAGTGGGTTTGCCAGCCGGCTTATGTGAACCCGTAGCTGGCTTGCTGGCGGGTTTGCTGCGTGGCTTTTGCACGCTGAATGGGTTACCGCTGGACAGGCCTGTGCCTTTACTCGTGGCCACAGCGCGCTGCGCCGCAGGCTTGCGTTTGTTTTCGCCACTTTGCGGGCGCGGTTTGTTGCTGAGCACCGGCATGGCGCCCGGCGCAGCTTGCGGCACTTTGGGTTTCTTAGGCTTTTTGGGTTTCTTGATGATCTGGCCCGTCGCGCTGGTTTGCGGCACGCGGTGTTCGGCTTCAAAACCCGGCTCTTCTTCACGGGGCAGCGTTTGCCGGATCAGCGCTTCAATCGCGGCCAGTTGCGGCGCTTCATCGGCACACACAAGAGACACCGCCACGCCGCTGGCGCCCGCGCGGCCGGTACGGCCAATACGGTGCACATAGTCTTGCGCCACGATCGGCAAATCAACGTTGATCACCAGCGGCAGATCGTCGATATCCAGCCCGCGCGCAGCCACATCGGTGGCGACCAGCATCTGTACTTCGCGCGTCTTGAAGCGCTCCAGCGCACGCAGGCGCGCGGGTTGCGGCTTGTCGCCGTGAATGGTGTCGACCGCGTATCCCGCTTCATCCAGCATGGCCGCCAGGTAATCCACGCCATTGCGGGTTTTGACGAACACCAGCGCGTGCTCCCAGTTGTTCTCAGCCACAAGGTGCATGAAGAGGTCAGGCTTGTTCTTTTTATCCACCGGCACCACCCACTGCCTGATCTTGCTGGCCGTGGCATTGGGCGGGCTGACGCTGATATTGACCGGGCCACGCAGAATGCTCGCGGCCATAGCGCGAATATCATCGGTGAACGTGGCAGAGAACAGCAGGGTCTGGCGCTGAGCGGGCAAGGCAGCAAAGACGGCGTTGAGTTCGCGCGCAAAGCCCAGATCCAGCATGCGGTCGGCTTCATCCAGCACCAGCGTTTGTACTTGATCAAACTGCACTGCGTTCTGGCGATTGAGATCGAGCAAACGGCCCGGCGTGGCAACGAGTACATGTACGCCTTTGCGCAACTTCATCATCTGCGGGTTGATACTCACACCGCCGTAGGCGGCCAGAAATCGTAAGTCGAGGCCTTTGCCGTAAGCGATAAAGCTTTGCAGGACTTGTTCGGCCAGTTCACGCGTGGGCACCAGCACCAGAACACGCGCGCGATTGCTGCACACGGGCGGGCCATGTTGCACCAGCCGTTGCAACAGCGGCAACGCAAAGCCCGCCGTTTTGCCAGTGCCCGTCTGTGCCGCAGCCATGACGTCCTTGCCACTGAGCACAACAGGAATCGCCTTGACCTGCACCGGCGTAGGTGTCTGGTAATTGAGGTCCTGCACATTACGCAGCAAGGGAGCGATCAGGCCAAGCGAGGCAAAAGACATGGGCGTATTCCGGCTAAAACCGCAATTCTAGCGGTTACCGCGCTGATTGGACCGCGCAAGCTCGATGGTCAAAAAGATCGACGTTGATCGTCACTGAAAAACGTAGTGGCGCCGGGCGCCGCGCCGGCAAGCTGTCCTACGAGACACCGATTCTCCGGATGGCGGTCGGAATCGAGCGTGTGACGAATGCGTCTTATCCGGACCATTTCCGTCGTTCATCGTGAGGTCACTCCAATGGCTGCTCCCGGGTACAACGGCCGTCGCTGTCGACAACGAGCGCGTCATCGATTGGCCGGGTACTGCCCGATGCAGGAGGCAGCTGACCCATTGCCGACAGTCGCATTCGCGCAAAGGAAACGTCCATCACATTGATGCAACCCATTGCTATACGCATTGCGTTGCCTTCCGGCATCCATTGAACAGTATGCCTGCGGCGTGTAGGTCACGACAGATCAGCGTCTGCGCCTTCCTGAAAGTGCGGGAGAGAGGCAAGCTGCCCATTGCCAAACGGACCTCTCTGAACTATGTTCCAGCGGACGCGGCCAACTATTTCGGGAAGGATCGCAGAATGCTCACAAGACTAAAAGCGACGTTCCGCTACTTCAACAGCGTTGTCCCGTTCCGACTTGGTCCCGCGCTGATCACAACGGCCGTGCTGGTAACCCTGCTGCTGCTACCTGTGCCCGAGGGGCTGAAGCCCAAGGCTTGGGGTCTCGTTGCTATATTTCTGACAACAATCGTTGCGATTATTTTGAAGGTCATGCCGATCGGGGTCATGGCGGTGATGGCAATCGTAGTCCTCTCGCTGTCACAGGTGACCTCGACCTCGTCCAAGGGGGCGATCGCCGATGCGCTGACCGCCTTCGACAGTCCGCTGATCTGGTTGATCGTGGTGGCCATCCTGATCTCCCGCGGGCTGAAGAAGACCGGGCTGGGCAGTCGCATCGGCCTGATATTCATCTCACTGATCGGCAAGCGCACGGTAGGCATCGGCTATGGTCTGGCCGTCTGTGAACTGGTGCTGGCGCCGTTCACACCGAGCAATACCGCGCGCGGCGGCGGCATCGTGCATCCGATCATGAAGTCGATCGCCAACGCTTTCGACTCGGATCCCGCCAAAGGCACCGAGGGCAAGGTCGGCGCCTACCTGGCGATGGTCAACTATCACGCCAACCCGATCACCTCGGCGATGTTTTTAACCGCCACCGCGCCCAATCCGCTGGTGGTGGACTACATCGCCAAGGCGACCAATCAGAGCCTGCATCTGACCTGGACGAGCTGGGCGCTGTGCATGATGCTGCCCGGCCTGCTTTGCATGCTGGTCATGCCACTTGTGATCTACGTACTGGCGCCGCCGCAACTCCATGCCACACCCAATGCGGTATCGTATGCCCGCGCCGAACTGGCGAAGATGGGCCCCATGTCGCCGAAGGAAATGGTCATGTTGGGGACCTTCGCGCTGCTACTGCTGCTGTGGGCCGACGTGCCGGCGATGGTATTCGGTCCGTCGTTCATCCTGGACCCCACAGTGGTCGCCTTCGTCGGCCTGTTCTTGCTGATCATCACCGGCACCATCGACTGGGACGATGTGCTGTCGGAGAAGAGCGCCTGGGACACGCTGGTGTGGTTTGGCGCGCTGATCATGCTGGCCGAGCAACTGAACAAGCAAGGCGTGATCACCTGGTTCTCGGAAGCCATGAAGAGCGCAATCGTTGCCAGCGGCATCGGCTGGGGCGCCACTGCCACGATCCTGGTACTGGCCTTCGTTTTTTCACACTACCTGTTCGCCAGCACGACGGCACACATCAGTGCGATGATGCTCGCCTTCCTGACGGTCGGGGTCCATCTGATACCACCCGAATACGTGGCGCCGTTCATGCTGATGATGGCGGCCGGCTCGGCGATCATGATGACGCTGACCCACTATGCGACGGGCACCTCGCCGATTATCTTCGGTAGCGGCTATGTCACGATGGGAACCTGGTGGCGCGTCGGGTTTGTGATGTGTGCGGTGGAGTTGCTGATCTTCGCGGTGGTCGGCAGCCTCTGGTGGAAGATGCTTGGCTTCTGGTGAGGGAGTAGCCCGTCCCGCCGATGATCATTCGAGGCGCTGGCACCTGACTTTCATCTCTTGGTACAGTGCGCGACTTCCGGTGACTGGACTAAGGCACAATAAACGCGGAAGTCACGCGCGACCGGCGGCATCGCGCCGCTTGCGTTGCGCCAATTGGACGCGTGGAGATGCGCTATGGAAAACCTCCCGAGAAACCGCTCGACGCTTGCAGCGTTGGTGCTCCTGCTGACTGGATGTGCCGCCGCCGGCGTGCCACAAAGTGGGCCACATCTGAGCCCAACAGAGTGCCGTGACCTTGCCTCGCTTAGAAGCAACGCGCCTCCCACGAGGGCGCAACAACAAAGCGAGCTCTCGGCCCTGAGGAAAGCGGGCTACAACCCGTCACCATGGAACGACGACCCAAAGTTCCCAGAGGATCTACACGCCGCGCAGCGCCTGGTCGACCATTGGTTCGAAACGGAGTGCCAGCAGGTTCAACCCGGGTGAGAAGCCACCTGAGCCACTGCAGACCGCCTCAGACCTGGCGCGCAGCAATCGCGCGTCACATTGCAGCGCAACGGTGTGCCGCCAACGACCTGGGAAATCCCGCGTGCCCGCGGTGCGTGCCAGCCAGCGGCCAGACCTCGCCCGAAATGATCCACTCAGTACTGTGGGTGCCCTTTGTCCATGAGGCAGGATCGCATCGAAATTTGCGATCACGATTCATCAGTCGAACTTGACCAGGTCCTTAAAGATCAGTTGACCCCAGCTATTTCCGCGCGCCTGGACTAGCAGCCCACCTTCAGAAAGCCCGCCAAGTTTGATCGGCGCGAAACCGAGATTCTCCGCAAGCGCACCAATCTCCGCTGCGGCGCCGTCATCGTCGCTCGCCAGGAACACGAGTCTTCTCCCACCATGTACGGCCGGGTCCTGGGCAAGGACGGCTGCGGGCAAATGATTGAAGCCCTTAACCAGCCGTCCACCAGAGAAGGCCTGCGCGACGGCCTTGGAAGAAGCTTGTCCCGCCAGTTCCTCAGGGGCACGCCGTAGGCATTGGTCACATCGACGATGATCTTCCCCTGCCAGATGGACAGCGCCTTCGCGACATCCGGGTGCGACTCGAAACGGACAGCCAGAAAGACGATGTCCGCCTTGACCGCTTCCGCCAGTTTTTTGGGAATGATCGTGGGTCCGATCGCGGCCGCAGCGGATGCGAAGCTTTCCGGGTCGCGAGTGGTTGCAACGGATACTTCGATGCCGCTTCGGGCAAACGCCTTGGAAAGCGCCTGGCCGATCTTGCCGAAGCCAATAATTGCGTAGCTCATAGATTCTCCTTCGGTTTACCACGCCCTGCGGACTCCGAATATCGAATGGAGTGACCGGCGGGGCGTAGCGCGTCAGATTTGCGCCAGGCCGCCGTCGACGGCGACCTCGCTGGCGGTCATGAAGCTGCTGTCCTGCGACGCGAGAAAGGCGGCCGCCGCCCCGAGCTCCGCCGGATCGGCCATGCGCTGAAGCGGATTCATCGAGGCGAAGACCTTCATGCCCTCCTCGCCCAGCGCTTCCTTCGCGAGTTCGGTCGCAGTCGGCCCGGGCGACAGCACGTTTACCCGGATGCCGGTGCCCTTCAGGTCCTCCGCCCAGGTCCGCGCGAGGTTGCGCACTGCCGCCTTGCTCGCGCTGTAGGTGCTGAATCCCGGGGTGCCCGTGGTGCCGGCGCTCGATCCCGTCAGGATGATCGAACCGCCCTCGCCCATTAGCGGCAGCGCCTTCTGGACCGTGAAGATCGTGCCCTTCACGTTGGTGTCGAAGGTTTCGTCAATGTGCTCCGTGGTGATCTTGCCGAGCGGGAGTGGGCTTCCCGCCCCGGCATTGGCGAAGACGATGTCGAGGGTTCCGCGCTCGGCCTTCACCGTCGCGTACAGTCGGTCGAGGTCGGCCAGATCGGAGACCGAGCCCTTCACCGCGCGGGCATTGGGCCCGAGGTCGGCCACAGAGGCGTCGAGCGCTTCCTGCCGGCGCCCGAAGATGAAAACGAAGGCGCCCTCCTCGATGAAGCGCTTTGCTGCGGCGCGGCCGATGCCGGTCGCGCCGCCGGTAATCACGGCCGTCTTTCCATTCAGTCTGTTCATGTCATGCATCCTTCGAAACAAAAGCGACAAGCACGATTCTGAAGCGCTTGATTCATGAAGCCAATTGACGAAATATCTATCAGTGCCATCTACTTTTTGGATATCTATGCTTGACAACGTCACCATCAATCAACTTCGGGCCTTCGTCGCCGTGTGTGACCAGGGAAGTTTTTCCGGGGCTGCACGGGAACTGAGGCGTGCACAGTCGGCGATCAGTCACGCGATCAACGCGCTCGAGGGCGCCTTTGATGTGTTGCTGTTCGAGCGCAACACTCGCAAAGCGACGCTTACGGCCGCGGGCCGCAGCCTCCTGCCTGATGCTCGTGGGGTGATCTCACGCACCGAGGAAATGAAGATGCGCGCGGTTTCGATTGCTGAAGCCGGGGTCCCGCAGATCTCGATTGCCGTGGATACCTATTTTCCGCGTGCGCACCTGATTGAATGCCTGCGCACCCTGCAGGCGGACTATCCAACGGTTGCAATCAATCTGCGCATGACGACCATGCAGGGCGGCGAACGTTTGGTTCTCGAAGGCACGTGCGCATTGGCGGTGACGATCACGGACGTGCCGGAACTGAGCCCAGGCACCATAGAAAGGCTGCATTTATGTGAAGCGCAAATGGTGACCGTCTGTGCGCCATCGCATCCGCTGGCCGCAATCGCGGGGCCGATCCCGCGGGAGGAATTTGGCCGGCACATCCAGCTCGTCGTAACCGACAATCAGCCCGATGCGGAAAAGACACAACAGGGGGTCGCCAGTGAACGCCAGTGGCTCGTGAATGACCTCGGCGCGAAGCACGATCTGCTCAGGGGAAGCTTGTGCTGGGGGCACATGCCGCATCATCTGGTTGCGGAAGACCTGGCGAATGGAACACTCGTCGAACTCCAACGGCGCGCATGGCACATGCGCCCTCTCATTTTCATGGTCTCGCAGCGGCGCGGGTACTCGCTTTCCGGATGCGAGACACGGCTGATCGAGCTCCTTGGCAATCCTCAGCGCTTGCCAAAGGATGCCAGCCCGCGCTCCGTCTCACGCAAAGGCAAAAAAAGCCCGAAGGCGCGCCACATAGCCGGTGCGTGACCTGCAAGCGTAGGTGTACAGTCGGCCATGACCTGTCAATCGTGAGGCGCCACGAACACGAAACGTCAGGAGTAAAAGAAGAAACCGCGCCCCCGATCATGCCGCGCGGTCCAATCTTTCAGATTGGCAGAGCCGGTTCGGCCCTGCCTTCAATCCCCCACCGTCAAGGTGTGCGCGGAAATTCGAACGCATCGAACAGATCGCCGATCGCGGGCGCATTGACGGGCACATACGGATGCGTCTGCAACTGGATCGGATTCGGCAGATTGTCGCGGCTTCTGTGCGTGATTGGCTTCAGATGCCAGTTGCGTTCGATGAATTTCACGATCGACGCGTGATCTGAGTACTGGTGCACGACACGGCCACCGCGCGAGTACGGCGACACGACGATCATCGGAATGCGCGGGCCATCGCCGAAGAAATCGAGCGGCTGGATGTAGCCCGAGTCGTAGTAGCCGCCTCCTTCGTCGGTCGTGATGAGGATTGCCGTCGAGGCCCACAGGCTCGGGTCGCGCTGCACCGTATCGACCAGTTTGTGCACGAATGATTCAAAGAGCCCAAACTTCGACGACTCCGGGTGCCCGTCGAGCAAACCGCCCGGCTTCACGAATGACACCGCCGGCAGCGTACCGTTCGCAATGTCCGTGTACAGATCGGTCGTGTCCTGCAGGTGTGCATTGACGAACGCGGGGTTCGTCATGATCGCGGTTTCATACAGGAAGGGGTTGCAGATATTGCAGTAGACACTCGTGGCCGGCGTCTTCACAAACGTATTCCAGCCTTCGCCATAGTACTTCCACGAGATGTTCTTTTCGATCAGCGTATCGGCGATCGTCCGCACCGGCGAAGGCGGGATCGTGAATGAACTCGTATTGACCGTGCCATCCCCGTTGTAGCCGGGGTTGTAGTTGTTCAGCAGGTAATACGTGTTCGGCGCGCACTTCGCTTCCGGCTTGTACGGCAAGCGATCAAGATAATGGCGCAGCGCGCCGACACCAGGCTGATGACTGTCCGAGCAGTTGCTGTACGTGCCGCCCGAATAGCCGTCCTGCGTGTACCAGTTGTTGGTGTTCGGCTGCGGCAGTGGATTCTCGATCTGATTCACCGGCGGCTTCGTGGCATTGCCGCTGCCGTCCGTGTAGTAGAGCGCATCGGCGGTGCCGATCATGATGCTGTTCGCGCCCGTGCCGCCCATCACCGGCTGGTGATAGTTATCGCTGATCGTGAACTGGCGCGCGAGATGCGTGAAATACGGCATGTCGCCGGTATTCACGTTGTAATAGCCGAGTGCGGTCGCGCCTTCGCCCGTGGTCTCGTCGTTGAAGTTCGCGGGCTGTGGATTGCCGTTCGAACCGGCGCCCACCGACGTTTCTACCCACGCGAACAGATCCATCTGGCAACCGCTCGGATTGTCGAGCGTCGCGTGATCGATGCTGCAATCGGCCTGTTGCCAGTTCTGGTAAAAGCGGTGCACCGGGCTGTTGATGTACTGGTCATAGTCGGGACCGACACGCGAGATCTGATACGGTCCGTTCGGCAGGTTATATGTGTTCGAGCCGAAGCGCGTATCGACGCTATGCTGCGGCACGCCGGTCGCACCCGTGGTCAGGTGCACGACATCCCAAGGCTCGATCATTGCGCCCTCGACGGCCTGCGCCACGGCGAGCGTGGCGAACGGCGGCGGGCTGGTATCGCTCGGCGCGCTCGCCGTACCGCCCGTATTGGGTGCCGGCAGCATCGGATAGGGCTGTTTGCCACCAGGCGCCATCTCGAAGCGCTTCGGGTCTGTCGCGCTGGCCATGTATTGCGCGGCCAATGCGAAGTTCGGCCCAGCGCGGCCATCGGCCGTGATGATGCCCTTGGACAGCAGGTTCGCCACCGTCTGCCCCTGGCGCGGCGTATAAGCGCCGAATACGTGGTCGAACGTGCGGTTCTCGCCGACGATCACGATGACGTGCCTGATCGGCGACGCGGTGTTCGCCGCCGCCGCAGCAGCAGCCTGCTGCTGGCTCTGCGCGACAACCGGCCAGATGGCCGCGGCGAGCGCGACGGAAATGGCGCTGCAAAGCAAGCCGCCTTTAAGTGTTGATGAACCAATTGCATTGACAATACTTTTCACGAACGCCTCCATGACGTTACCCGAATGAGCAAGCAGCAATGTGGCGTGTGGAAACAACGGGCAGCCTTTGTGGAGATGCTGCCTCTATTACAAAGCGTTACGACGGAAAGAAAATATAGGGTGCCAATGACGATACAGAGGCGAAAAGAAGTCGATCACGTGTGAGTTCGCTAACGAATCACTTTCGCTGATTCCTATTGCATAGTGTTGAGATTGAATGCATCGATATCCGGCACGGTGTGCACCTATCCAGCAAAGAGATAGTTGCCTGATGCCGAAATAGATTTGGGATTGGCGCTGCTAATGGTGATGACTGACGGACGGTTGTGACCCATGCGTCGCATGTGCTAATGCATGTGCATAATGGCTCGACGCACCCCGGGGGTCTTTTGAAAAGAGCGGCGTTCGCGGCCTACGAGCCGCCGGCGCAGTCCGACACCAACGATGCGATTGCCCAACCGCGAAAAAGCGCCAGACGGTGGCCGACCGGACCGTCACGTCATCCGCGACGACGTTTAATGCGCCTCGATAAATTGCACGATCTCACCGCTATCGCGCTTGAGGTACAGGTCGTCGCCCTTCACGCGTACCTCGTTGCAGGCGTACGGCATCTTGCTTCCCTTGCTGCAGACCTTGCCATCTTCTGCTTTCCAGTCGCCGTGATCAGCGAATCCCTTGCTCGACTTGAAATCGTAGTCGCTTCCGTTGCCGTATTGGACATGCCACATGCTGCCGTCTGCGAGCTTGATGTCGAATGCTTTTCCAGCGAGGCGTTGCTGAATGTCAGCCGCACTTGGTGTCGTGGCACCGTCAGGGAATGCCGTGCCCTGCGCAAATGCCGTGACAGCGGGGATAAGAAGCAGAATGACGAGCAGCTTGTTCATTTCAAGCCTCCAGATGAGCAATGTACAGGTTACGCTCGATGGCGGCGCAACCAGACCAACGGGGCGGCGATGATTTGACGCTTCGGCGCGGCAGATGGGAGTTTGCCTGGCGCAATCGCTCTCTTTGACATTCTGAATATACGCGGCGGTGCAAGCTGGTTATGTGGCTTGGCGCACGGAGCGCAATCGGGTTCGAGTACCCGAACGGCAGCTTTTGACCGCGCTGCGCCGGATGGCTATTGGCTCAGTTTGCGCTAGAGCAAGTCTAAAGTTCGATACAGCCCGCCCTATTATTGTCTGGTCCGCATGATGCCCGATGAAGGCTCTTCGGCCAAAGTGGTCGCACGCATGACCATCCGCTAACGGCCACTATAGTCAGCGTTATCGAAGTCGGGCGCGCGACCAGGCTACTGATAGTTCAGGTACCCGCGTTCATCATAGCCTTCGGCACGGCATGCTGCTGCAGACCCCATTTCGCGAGAATCTTCGCGTACGTCCCGTCGGCGACGAGTTGGTCAAAGGCCGTTGTCAGTGCAGCTGTCAGGCGAGGGTTGTCCTTGGACATCCCAATGGCTGTGTATTGGGACATAAAAGGCTGGCCGATCGGTGCGTACGCATTCTGCTCCACCGAGTTCTGATAAGGCAAGGTCTCACCGCCCTGCACCGCTGCATCGATGCGGTTCTGCCGCAGTTGCATCCGCGCATCCGACGAGCCATCGGTGCCGATCACCTTGATCGCCGGCTTGCCCGCCTTCACGCAATGCTCGTTACTCCAGCGAGCGATATCGTCGGGGAAGGACGTTCGCCTGCTTGTACCGACCGTCTTGCCGCACAACGCGTCCATCGAAGGGAAAGCATTGGCGCGGGTCTTAAGCGTATAGAACTGCGGGCCCGTCGTGATGTAGTCGAGGAAATTCACCGCTTCGCGGCGCGCAGGCAGGTCGGTCATCCCCGAGAGGATGACATCGACGCGATGCGTGTTCAGCGCGCTCATCATCTGGTCGAAGCTCGTTTCCTGCCATTCGATCTTCACGCCGAGCTTTGCGGCCAGCGCTTCACCGAGATCAACATCAAAGCCCATCAGTTGATCGGTTGCCGGATCCTTGTACTCGAACGGCGGATAGTTTGGCACGATGGCCGCGACGAGTACGCTCTTGCCGATGGACTGAGCGCCGCTTTGCGCATGGGATAGCGGCGTGTACAGCGCAACCGCACTGATGGCCAGCACGGCAATCCGGCGTAGATGACGAGATACGTTCATGAAAACTCCGTTGAGTAGTTGTAGCAAGTCGAAGCGGGAGACATCTGAATCCCGCTGGTCAGTTCACGACAGCACGGCCGAAATGAAGTCCCGTGTACGGGCCTGCTGCGGGTTGGAGAACACCTGATCGGGCGTGCCTGTTTCCACCACTTGCCCCTGATCCATGAACAGCACACGGTTCGCCACCTCGCGTGCGAAGCCCAGCTCATGCGTCACCACGATCATCGTCATGCCGCTTTTCGCCAGATCGCGCATCACCGCCAGCACTTCACCCACCAGCTCCGGGTCCAGCGCCGACGTCGGCTCGTCGAACAGCATCAGCTGCGGATGCATCGCCAGCGCCCGTGCAATCGCGACACGCTGCTGCTGCCCGCCCGACAACTCGACTGGAAACGCGTCACACTTGTGCGCCAGCCCGACGCGTGCAAGTAACGCCCTCGCTTCCTCTTCCGCTTCGGCACGCTTGCGTTTGAGCACCTGCACCGGGCCTTCGATCACGTTCTCCAGCGCCGTCTTGTGCGGAAACAGGTTGAAGCGCTGGAACACCATCCCCGTTGACAGCCGCTGGCGCGCCACCTGACGCTCCGACAGCTCATACAGTCTGTTGCCCTCGCGCCGGTAACCCGCGAGTTCGCCATTGACCCATAGCGCGCCGTCGCTGATCTGCTCCAGCTGGTTGATACACCGCAGGAACGTGCTCTTGCCCGAGCCCGACGGCCCGATCACGCACAGCACTTCGCCGCGCGCCACGTCGAGCGTGATCCCCTGCAGTGCCCTGAACTCGCCATACGACTTGCGCACGTCCACCGCGCGTACGATCGGATTCATCTTCTCTCTCCCGTTCATCGCGCTCATTGCCGCCCCGATGCGCGGCCCGCGCCGCGTGCATAGTGCCGCTCCACCCGCGACTGCACGAACGACAGCACCGTCACCACCGCCAGATACCAGATGCCCGCCACCATCAGCAGTTCGATCACCCGCGCATTCGCGTAGTAGATGTTCTGCGCGTTGTGCAGCATCTCCGCGTACTGGATCACGCTCGCCAGCGACGTCAGCTTCACCATCCCCACCAGCTCGTTGCCGATCGGCGGCACGATCACCCGCATCGCCTGCGGCAGGATGATCCGGCGCAACGCGTGCAGCCGCGCCATGCCGATCGACTTCGCCGCCTCGTACTGCCCCGTGTCCACCGACAGCAGCCCCGCGCGCACCACTTCCGAGGTGTACGCACCCTGGTTGATGCCGAGCCCCAGCAGCGCCGCGAGGAACGGCGTCATCACGTCGACCGTGCGCACCGTGAACAGGCCCGGAATGCCCAGCGTGGGAAACACCAGCGCGAGGTTGAACCACAGCAGCAGCTGCAAAATCACCGGCGTGCCGCGAAACAGCCACACATAACCTTGCGCCACCGCCTGCAGCACCGGGTTGGTCGACAGCCGCATGATCGCCGTGATGACGCCGAGCGCGATACCCAGCGCCATCGCGAGTACCGTCATCACGATCGTGTTGCCCAGCCCGACGAGGATCGAGCGTGCCGTGAGAAAGCGCCCGACGTAGCGCCACTCGATCTGGCCATGCGCAAACGCCAGCGCGATATACCCGAGCAGCACCACGATCACCGCCGAGGCCACATAGCGTCCCCAGTAGCGTCGCTTGACGTGCTCAAGATGCGCGACAGCGCCGAGGTCGCCCGTCGACTCCACCGCGTGTTGCCCGGCGTTCACGGGCAAGGCGCCCTGCTGATTGGATGCGCTCACCATGATGGCCCCTTGTAGTCGGCGGCCCACTCTGCCTGCTTGCTGACTGCCGCGCGCAGGCGTGCGATCTGCTCTTCGACGCGCGCCGGCGCGGTGCCGCCATAGCCGCTGCGCGCGGCGACCGCCGCATCGAGCGTCACATGTTCGAGCACGGCCGCATCGAGTCGCACGTCGACTTGTGTCAGCGTGTCGACGGATACGTTGCTGAGTTCAATACCCAGCTCCTCGCACTTGCGCACCAGCGCGCCGGTGATCTCGTGCGCTTCGCTGAACGGTACGCCGCGCAATGCGAGCCAGTCTGCGACCTCCGTCGCCAGCGTGAACCCGAGCGGCGCCTGTCTGCGCATTTCATCGACGTTCACTCGCATCGTGCGGATCATCCCGGCCATCGCTGGCAATACGAGTTCCAGCGTGTCGATGCAATCGAATGCGGCGATCTTGTCCTCCGCGAGATCGCGGTTGTACGCGAGCGGCAGCGACTTGAGCGTCGCAAGCAGTCCGCCGAGGTTGCCAATCAGGCGCCCCGCCTTGCCACGCGTCAGCTCTGCAATATCGGAATTCTTCTTTTGCGGCATGATCGAACTGCCCGTTGCATAACCGTCATCCAGCACGACCCAGCCGAACTGGCGGGTCGTCCACAGGATCACTTCTTCCGAAAGGCGCGACAGATTGACGGCAAGCATGCTCGCGATGAATACGAACTCGGCCACATGGTCGCGCGAGGCCACGGCATCGATCGAGTTTTCGCAAGGTGCGTCGTAACCCAACTCGACAGCGGACAGCTCTGGATGCACGCAGATCGCCGATCCAGCCAGAGCCGCCGCGCCGAGCGGCGAACGCGCGCTGCGCCGGTCCCAGTCAGCGAAGCGGTCAAGATCACGATAGATCGCCTGTGCGTGCGCGAGCAGTTGATGCGCAAACGCGACCGGCTGTGCAGGCTGCAGATGCGTGAAGCCCGCCGTCACGCTGTGCGTGTGTGCGCCGGCCTGTTCGAGCATCGCGTTTTGCAGCGCGATCACGGCAGTCGTCAACGTGCGGGCTTTCGCGCGCAGATAGAGCCGCAGGTCGTTGGCCGCCTGATCGTTGCGCGAACGACCCGCGCGCAACTTGCCGCCCGTCGCGCCAAGACGCTTCGTCAGCACGCGTTCCAGAAACGTGTGCACGTCCTCGTCATCCTGCGACGGTCCGACTTCGCCCGCCAGATATTGCGCTTCCAACCTACCGATTTCGTCGAGCAGCAGGTGCAGTTCCTCGTCGTTGAGAATCGCTGCGCGGCGCAGTTCACGTGCATGTGCGCGCGAACCCGCCAGGTCGTAGGGAGCCAGCCGGAAGAAGCTTGCGTCCGAGCGCGATAGCGCCTCCAATGCCGCCGACGGCCCCGATTTGAAACGGCCACCCCACAAACGCTCGATCGGTTCAGTAACTTTCATCGTCCCTCCTGTCAGTTGAAGTCCTCTCACTTTACGTATTCAGTTTTTCTTCTTGTAGCGAGAATTAAATTCAGTTCAAATCAAATTTTTCTCAGCATCTTTTCCCGATATCCGGATCGAACCATGAGGAACCGCTTGCCACCGCTCAACCCGCTGCGCGCATTTGAAGCCGCCGCGAGGCGCTCCAGCATTGCCGGAGCGGCCACCGAACTGAACGTCACGGCAAGCGCAGTCAGCCACCAGATCCGCATTCTCGAAGAATCGTTGGGTGTCACGCTGTTTGTCAGGTCGAAAGCGAGGGTGAAACTGACCCGCGAAGGCGAGACGCTGTTGCATCCCGTCAAACACGCGTTCGATGTGATCGCGGACGCGATGGTCAAGCTCGACTCGCCGGAAATGGCGGGCGACCTCATCGTGTCCACGCCACTGCTGTTTACTTCGCGCTGGATGGCGCGGCACATCGGTGAGTTTCTCGATCAATATCCCGGAATCAACCTGAAGGTCATTCCGTCCAACGATGACCGCGAAGTGTATTCGCCTGATGTGGACGTCTGCGTGCGCTATGGCGAAGGCCGCTGGCGCGATCGTCATGTGAAGCTGATTACGCACCCGACGCTGTTTCCCGTCGTGAGCCCTGCGTTGATGAACGGACCCGACGCCATCCGCAAGCTAGAAGACCTCGCGGGCAAGGCGCTGTTCTGCGAACACGCCGGCTCGTGGATGCGCTGGCTCGCGCACGCCAACGCCGACAAGCTCGAAGGCATCCGCATTCTAGAGATTGGCAACGCGCACATCGGGATCGAGGCGGCCGTGCATGGGCAAGGCGTTGCACTCGGCGACAGTTTCTCAGTGCGCGACGATCTGGTCGACGGCACGCTGATCCGGCCGTTCAACATCACCGTACCTTCGCGGCACGCGTATTACCTCGTCTCGCGACACGAGCTGTCGGAGGCGCCGCTGGTATCGGCCTTCGCCGCGTGGCTGAACGAGAAGGTCGGTTGAGCGGCGCCCGTCACTTAGTTGCTGGCCACTCCGTTCATCGTCACCTGACGTACCGCGCTCGATTGCAGGCCCCATTTCGCAACAAGCTTGCTGTACGTACCGTCCGCAATCAGCTTGTTGAGCGCGGCATGGACAGCATCACGGAGCTTCGCGTTGGACTTCGCGAACGCAATGCCCTCCGGCGAAGTCGCGAACGGCTCGCCAATCGGCTTGTAGGTGTTCGGTTCGAGTTTCATTGCGTATGGCAGCGTTTCCGAGCCCTGCACGCCCCCGACGATGCGTCCTTGCTTCAGCTGCATGCGCGCCGCCGACGTGTCTTCCGTACCGACGACCTCGATGGGCGCCTTGCCCGCACAGTTCTTTGTGCTCCATGCCGACGTGTCGGCGGGAAACGAGGTGCTGCGGCTCGTGCCAACCGGCTTGCCGCACAGGTCGACAGGTTGACGAATCTCATTCCCACGCGCGCTGGTCAGCACGTAAAACTGCGCGCCGGAATTGAGGTAGTCGAGGAAATCCGCGGTGTCGCGCCGGCCCGGCACGTCGCTCAGGCCACTCAGCACCATATCGACACGCCCCGTCGTAAGCGACGGCAGCAACTGTTCGAACGCCGACTCCTGCCAGTCGAGCTTGACGCCGAGCTGCTTGGCGATCGCATTGCCGAGATCAATGTCAAAACCTACGAGGTCGCCTGTCTCAGGGTCTTTGTATTCCATCGGCGGATAGATCGAGTTGACCGCGACCTTGATCGTTTTCGACTTCGCTATCGAGTCCGGTAACGCTTGCGCGTGCGCAGCGGCGCCGAACAAAGCCGTCGACAGGCAAACGAGCATCAGGCGCGACACTCCGCGCAACGGGTTGAGCTTGGTCATGGGATGTCCTTTTATAAGAGTCGAGTCCTGAAATCAACGCAGCATGGGTTGCCTGTCTGCATCGCCGGGAAGCCAGGCGAGCAGCGCACGAACATCTGCAACATCTTCGAGCGCGAGTATCGCGTCTGCAAGCGCATTCGTCGATGCGTCGTCGAGCACGATCGTCGCGAGCGAACGATACTTCGCGAGCAACGCGGCATCCGATAGCGGGTTGCGCGGATCGCCGAGCGGCGTCAACACCTGGCGCGAACTCGACGTACCATCGCGCCTCGTCAGCGTGACGATCGGCTCGTCCAGATCGGACATCGACGGATCGACTTCGAGCGTGATGCGCCCCATCGCCGCCGCCATGCGTGGCTCGCGCCGCGCCGCTTCCAGATAGGCCGCCAGAGCCGCATGGCCGTTCACCAGCGCCGAAGCGACGGCATAGGGCAGGCTCATCTGCGATGACGCCAGCACACGCAGATCACGTCCGCCACACATGTTCGCCACGAACCCGCTCAGGCGAATGTGCACGCCTTCCAGCTCGTCGAGGCTGAAGGGTGTCGAATGCGCCAGATCGAGCGTCGCATCGACAGCGGCATGCGCACTACGGCACGACGCGTGCGGTTTGATCGAGCAGCGCATGACCTTCCAGTTCTCGCCCAGTTCATGCAGCAAGGCTTGCGGCTCGCGCGTGTCTCGCGCGAACGCGTTGAAGAAGCCACCCCATTTGTCTGCGAAAACCTGTGTCGGGCCCGTCACGCCTTCTCTTGCCAGCAGGGCCGCCAGCAAGCCGCCTTCTGATGCGCGCCCCGTGTGCATGCGTTTGGTCTGGGAAGCGTCATGAATGAAACCCCACAGGCCGCCGCTGAAACTGCCCGCATGCCCAAAGGCAGCGGCCGTTTGCGACGCGTCAAGTCCGAGGATGCGCGCGCTCGCGGCAGCCGCGCCGAACACGCCGCAGGTCATCGTCGAGTGCCAGCCGTAACCGTTATGCGGTGAATAGCCGCCACACGCTTCGAGCACGCGACGTCCGACGTCGTACCCGAGCACGACGGCCGCAAGAAATTCTCGTCCCGAAACAGGGCGCGGTGTGCAGTTGAGCGCCGCGAACACGGCGGGCATCACGACAGCGCCCGAGTGATCGCAGCCACCCGCATCGTCGAGTTCAAGCGCGTGCGCGGCAACGCCATTGACGAAGGCCGCACTGCGCGCGCCGAGCGAGCGCCGCGTGCCCCAGACGGCCGCATCGCCATGGCCATCCGCGTTCATCACCGCAACGGCGCTGCGCGTCTCAGATGCCGCCGCGCCCGCCAGGGCGGCGCCCATCGTGTCGAGTATGTGGCGCTTCGTCTTGTGAACGACGGCTACGGGAATCGCGTCCGCAGTGATGCCAGCGACGAACGCCGCGAGTTGTTCCGACAATGAAAGATCGCGTGCGCTCATCACGCCTTCTCCCGATGCCGCGCAAAGACTTCGACAGGATGCCCCGGCTCGTTGCCGCCCGCATGCGCCCGCCACCACGACGCGACCTGCGCACCCTTCGCAAACCACACGCCGTCGTGGGCTCGCATATCGGCGAGCAGTTCGCGCAGCACATCGATACGTCCCGCCGTCCCGATGATCTCGGGATGCAGCCTCAACACATAGCACAGCCCAAAGCGATGAAACGCCGCGAAGTCCTGCTTCCAGTTTCCGAGTACTTCGCGATACGACGGTATGCGCGGCTGCCCGACGGGAACGGCAGGCGACAGGTTGTAGACGAAGTACGGCTCGTCCTCAAGCTCATAGTGCAAGGGCAGTTCCATGAGAGGCGGCTTGTCATTCGCCACGCCCGTATCGCTCAGATGAAAGTACGGCAGATCATCGCCACGCCACGACGACGACCAGCTCACGCCTTCGCTGCGCAGGAAATCCGCAAAGCCGTGTGCCCAGTTTCCATTGAACGAACGGAAACCCTGCACGCGACGGTCCAGCTTGTCTGCAATCGCCTGTTGTCCTGCGCGAAAGGCATCTTTCTGTTGATCGAGCGTCAAAGCGTCGAAGCTTTCGCATCGAAAGCCGCTGGTGCCGATCTCGTGACGTTGTGCATCGATACGTTGCAGCAGGTCCGCGTGCGTCTGTGCAACACGCCCAGGCACGAACCAGCTCGAATGCACGCCCGCTTCTTCGAGCGCATCGAGCACGCGATCGACACCGCGCTTCGCGCCATAGCGCCACACGGACAGCGATTTCTCGCGCCCGGCAATGCGAGGCTCCTGCGACAGGATGCCGTGCTCATCGTTGAAGTCGACCGTGACGACCACCGCGCATCGCGCGTTGTCGGGCCAGCGAACTGTTTTCATACAGACGGCTCCTGCGTTGACACCGACGCGTCATTCGCGCGCCACCACTGCGCGACATCCCGGCAAGTGGCAAACCATACGTTGCCCTGTGCTTGCATGTGATCGATCAGCTTTTCGAGCAGCGGGATGCGTCCCGGCTTGCCCGATACCTTCGGGTGGAAGAGCGTCGTCAGGCAAAGCCCGTCGCGATGCGAGCCATTGAATTCGCGCCGCCAGTTATCGAAGGTCGTGTCGTAGCTCGCGATGCGGTCGAGACTCGCCGGGAAATCGGGGTTGCGATGATAGGCCAGCGATGCATAGTCATCGAGCTCCCAGCGGCCCGGTATCTCGACCATCGGTTCCGCGAAGCCTTCCGCATGCAGCAGATACGGTCGATCGTCGCCGCGCATCGAACTCGAGTAGCGCACGCCCGCTTCCATCAACACACGTATCGTGTCGGGCCCCCAGTCACCGGACGGCGTACGGAAGCCAACGGGACGCATGCCGAGAAAGCGATCGAAGACGTCGACGCAACGTGCCATCACTTCGCGTTGACCGTCGGCATCGAGTGTCCAGAAGGCTTCGTGGCGATAACCGTGGTATGCGATTTCATGGCCGCGTTCGACGATCGCCGCACATTGCCGCGGCCAGTTTTCGATGACCCACGCCGGCACGAAAAACGTCGCCGGCACGCGACACTCATCGAGCATGTCGAGCAAGCGGCCGAGTGCGCGCCAGGGTCCGTAGCTGCCGAGCGTGAAGTACGATGGATTGCTCCAGATCGAACCGTTGAGCATGGCGTCGCCCGTCGGACCATCGAGATCGAACGCAAGCGCCACGCACGAACGATGACCATCAGGCCAGCGAGGCGCGCGCGTTGCGTCGAGTTTTGCGTGATCAGCCAACATCGTTCGTTACCCTTCGAATGGTCTCGACAGACGTGACGGGTCCCCGCAGTCGAAAAGATGCGTTCATCAAACTCTCTCTATCGAATCAATATGTGTTCGCTTCGACGTGTAGCCGAAGCAGTTCGGGCCCGCTGGTCAGTTCACGACAGCACGGCCGAAATGAAGTCCCGTGTACGGGCCTGCTGCGGATGGGAGAACACCTGCTCGGGCGTGCCTGTTTCCACCACCTGCCCCTGATCCATGAACAGCACACGGTTGGCCACCTCGCGTGCGAAGCCCAGCTCGTGCGTCACCACGATCATCGTCATGCCGCTTTTCGCCAGATCGCGCATCACCGCCAGCACTTCACCCACCAGCTCCGGGTCCAGCGCCGACGTCGGCTCGTCGAACAGCATCAGCTGTGGATGCATCGCCAGCGCCCGTGCAATCGCGACACGCTGCTGCTGCCCGCCCGACAACTCGACTGGAAACGCGTCGCACTTGTGCGCCAGCCCGACGCGTGCAAGTAACGCCCTCGCTTCCTCTTCCGCTTCGGCGCGCTTGCGCTTGAGCACCTGCACCGGTCCTTCGATCACGTTCTCCAGCGCCGTCTTGTGCGGAAACAGGTTGAAGCGCTGGAACACCATCCCCGTTGACAGCCGCTGGCGCGCCACCTGACGCTCCGACAGCTCATACAGTCTGTTGCCCTCGCGCCGGTAACCCGCGAGTTCGCCATTGACCCATAGCGCGCCGTCGCTGATCTGCTCCAGCTGGTTGATACACCGCAGGAACGTGCTCTTGCCCGAGCCCGACGGCCCGATCACGCACAGCACTTCGCCGCGCGCCACGTCGAGCGTGATCCCCTGCAGTGCCCTGAACTCGCCATACGACTTGCGCACGTCCACCGCGCGTACGATCGGATTCATCTTCTCTCTCCCGTTCATCGCGCTCATTGCCGCCCCGATGCGCGGCCCGCGCCGCGTGCATAGTGCCGCTCCACCCGCGACTGCACGAACGACAGCACCGTCACCACCGCCAGATACCAGATGCCCGCCACCATCAGCAGTTCGATCACCCGCGCATTCGCGTAGTAGATGTTCTGCGCGTTGTGCAGCATCTCCGCGTACTGGATCACGCTCGCCAGCGACGTCAGCTTCACCATCCCCACCAGCTCGTTGCCGATCGGCGGCACGATCACCCGCATCGCCTGCGGCAGGATGATCCGGCGCAACGCGTGCAGCCGCGCCATGCCGATCGACTTCGCCGCCTCGTACTGCCCCGTGTCCACCGACAGCAGCCCCGCGCGCACCACTTCCGAGGTGTACGCACCCTGGTTGATGCCGAGCCCCAGCAGCGCCGCGAGGAACGGCGTCATCACGTCGACCGTGCGCACCGTGAACAGGCCCGGAATGCCCAGCGTGGGAAACACCAGCGCGAGGTTGAACCACAGCAGCAGCTGCAAAATCACCGGCGTGCCGCGAAACAGCCACACATAACCTTGCGCCACCGCCTGCAGCACCGGGTTGGTCGACAGCCGCATGATCGCCGTGATGACGCCGAGCGCGATACCCAGCGCCATCGCGAGTACCGTCATCACGATCGTGTTGCCCAGCCCGACGAGGATCGAGCGTGCCGTGAGAAAGCGCCCGACGTAGCGCCACTCGATCTGGCCATGCGCAAACGCCAGCGCGATATACCCGAGCAGCACCACGATCACCGCCGACGCCACATAGCGTCCCCAGTAGCGTCGCTTGACGTGCTCAAGATGCGAAATACTGCTCCAGTCGCCCGGCGTACTTGCGATATCTGCATGGCTTTCCACGGATTGCCCGATATCACTCTTGTTCAGCACGACGCTATGTTGAGCCATCTGTCGTCTCCATCGCTTGTTCACCACTCCACTGCAATCTGCCTGCTTCCCGCGGTGGCTGGCTACCTGGACCACCCGCGACGCTGCTTGCCGGGTGCCGTCGTCTGCCGTACCCCCGACAGTTCAAGTCGATTTAAGCCCGCCAATTTTCCGTCGACAAACGGTAAAATCTCATGGTTGCCATGCGAGATGTGCATAAATGAAGATTGAGCGCTATCCACCTTTCAACGTTCTGCAAACGTTGCTTGTCGTGTCCCGCTGTGGCAGCTTCACGGCCGCCGCGCAGCAGCTTTTCATGAGTCAAAGCGCCGTCAGCCGGCATATCCAGCAGATCGAAGAGTATTTCGGCTGTTCATTGTTCGTGCGGCATACGCGGATGGTCGTGCCGACCACCGAATGCCACCGGCTCGTGCCCATCGTCGAAGAACTGCTCGCGACGGCACGTCGCTCGATGCATATCACGACCATGGGCGGGCAAACCATCACACTGCGCGTGACGCCGACGCTCGCCGCGCGCTGGCTGTTGCCTCGGCTTAACAATTTCTACGTTGAAGTGCCTGGCACGCAGTTGAATATCGACACGGCCTGGTTTCTACCGACCAATTTTGGCGAGGGCACGCTCGACGCAGCGATCCTGTTCGGGACAGGAAACTGGGAAGGTTTGGAGGCGACCTGCCTGATGCGGGAGCGGCTGACGCCCGTCTGCTCGCCTCAGATTGCCACTGGCACGCCACCACTCAAACAGCCTGAAGATCTGAAACAGCACACGTTGCTTCATTCGAGTTTCGGAAGACGTGGGTGGATGCTCTGGCTCCAGCAAGTCGGTGAACTTGCGAACTATGCGTATCGCGAACAGGTGTTCGACACGCTTGACCTGGCATTCTCCGCAGCGACTCGCGGAATGGGCGTGGCCCTGGGTGACCTGAATCTGATCGAGGAAAATCTCTCGAATCGCTCACTCGTCACGCCCTTCACTCAGATTCTGGAAACAGGTGCCGGATATTATCTCGTGCACCCTCCGCGCAATGAGTATCGCGAAAAGCTGAAACCGCTTTTGCAGTGGCTCCTGGCTAGCGTTGCGAAATAAGAACCGGACTTCAAGTTGCAGCCGTCTATCGAGGAACGTCGTTTCAGCTATCTCGAACGGGCCTGCAGGGTCACCTTGATCGCGGTGCTGCGCTATCGATTGAGCAGTATTTGCCTCGGCGTGCCGCAGACATAAACCGCATGGCCCTCAACAAAAATTGCGGTCGCGCTGCCTACGGCGTCGTGACCGCGAACAACACGCCCAGGGCGTGTTCAAATTCGAAACGCTGCGATGGGTAGAACGTGGAGATCGTGCCGTCCAGGTAGAGCGCTGACTGGCATCCGAAGCGGTCCTTCAGCACGCGGGCGAAGTCATGGAAGCTGACAGGGTCTTGTGCCGTCACCAGCATGATGCGGGTCGGGCTGCGCATGCAGACGGCATTGCGCGTCGTGGTGTTCGTCGAGCCCGGGGTGAAGAGGGGATTGAGTTCGCCATTGCGTATCAGAATCGGCCCGGACTGGTTGGCGAACACGACGAGATGCTTTTCCGCATCTGGCTTGGCCTGATATTCGTCGGTCGTGACGATCTCGGCGTGGTCCGGGTAGAGCACGAACACGCCATTGGGCTGCAGGTAAAAGTTGCCGTACGCGTTCCGGCGAAGATTCGGTCGACGCAGGAGCGTTCCGTTCTCTATGTACAGGCCGAGCGGCTTTTGCGTCTCGTCAAAAATCCCTCCATTGGTTCCGCAAACCAGTTTCTTGCCTTGCCTGCGCAAGGACGCGTCGAGCGCTTTTAGCGAGCCGTAAACCAGGCCGTTAGCCGACCTCCAATGCATGGCCAGCTTGTCCTTGTGCAGATCGATATCGCAAACGGCAAAACTCACGTTTCCGACATTCGACTCCGTCACCTCTGCGGTCCATGCCGCAATCGGCTGCGCGAGCATCACGGCCAGGCAAACGCCGAGCAGATACGCGAATGATCGACGATTTCCCGAAGTCTTCATGGTGGCTGCAGCGACCTCGAAGCTACTTTCCTTGAGTTGATCCGGGTTCCATTTTCCCTCATGATCGACCGACGTGTCAGATACCATTGGTAACGAACCAACCACCAGGGGCAACATCAGGGCGTTGATGCCCGGCGCCGCGCAGTCTTCAAGCGACGGCCGGTATCCTGCCTCCTCGCCCCACCCTCACGCTAACGCCAGCAAGCAGACAATGGCAGCGACCATCGACGCGCAAAGCCCCCGGCGCTGAAGAGAATGTGTGCCGTCCGTGGGACCCACCACGGTCGCGAGCGCGGCACTGAGTTCCGCGATGCGATGCAGGGAACGCGACATGGTCTCGCGGCACGCATCGCCCACGACTACGATGCCGAACATGCTGCACAGCACAGCCCACTCCCCTATCGCAACGGCATGGTCGAAGGACGCGTCACGCTTCGGCACAGCCCATTTCCTCCTACCATGTCATCCGATTTCCCTTGGCGCGTGCTTCGGGAATAAAAGCTCGTAGATCAGCGTTTGCCTGTTACAGGCGCACCTCCGGGAAAAGAGATGTTCAGGATGCGCCCTATCTCAATCGCATCCATCGCTGTCAAATGCGTGGAGCGAGATTAAAGGAGCACGTGATGGAAACTCGACACCTCGTTTGTGCACTGCTCGGCTGCGCCGCTTTTTGGGCGGTCGACAGCATGGCTGCGCAACCCCCTTACGCCTATCTAACGACAGTGCGCCTTACCGGCGGCACTACGCTGCAATGCAGTGTCAACGAACCGCTGCCGAACGGCGACGCCCCCGCGGCCCTCACCCGTAGCGAGCAAACGCAAGCCGACGTGCTCGCGACCCAGCGACTGCGCCTCCTGAGCGGCCCAGTGTCCGACTATCCGACACCCTACACAGCGCCGACCGTCACCTGCTCAAGCGTCAGCTAAGGCTGACCGCTTCGCGCAGTCCGGCGTTCCCGGCAATTAAGAGGTAAGATGCGCGTCGTCGTCCGGGACCGGATACGGCGCGTGCGGGCCGGGCCATTTGAGAGCAGGCGCCGCGATTAGGGCTTCATCGGCTCGCTTTTTCTGCGTACGATTTGGCTGGATGACTCGTATAACATGATTACTTCCGACAATGAGCGAGAAATCGTTGCGCGCGAAACGGCGCTGCTCCTGCGCGAAAGCGGGATCGCCAGCCACTCAGGTGCGGCCGGCGGAAACCGGTCGCATCGAAAGCGCTTGCGCGCCGTTTGCGGCAACTCGCTGCACCCGGCAAAGCGTGTGCATCATGAACGCGCTCATCTCTACCATGAGAATGGCAACGGTGCTTGCACTTGTTGCGCACGCGCCCAGCGCACTTGCCGACGACACAGCCATTACGGCTGCTGCGTCCACTGATCCGGATGCTGTGGCAGCAGCGCAGCCCGTGAGCAAATGGAAGATCGGAGTCGGCCCGGGTCTGATCATCACGCCGCAGTACCCGGGTTCACACGAGTTGCGCTACATCCCGTATCCCGCGCTCGATATCTCGTGGGACGATCGTGTCTTTTCGCAAGGCCCCGACGTACTTGGCCTAAACGTGCTCCGCAGCAAGGACTACCATGTCGGCGCGGCGCTCAGCTTCGATTTTCAGTCGCGACAGGAAAAGGACGATCCGCATCTGCACGGGCTTGGCAATGTGGACGGCAGCCCGAAGCTCAAGGTGTTTGCCGATTACACGGTCTGGGCGTTCACGGGATCGGTGGCTCTATACCAGGATCTCGCCGGACATGGACAGGGCAAATACGTCACGACCGACCTGTACGCGTCGCTCCCAGCGGGCGGGTGGCTGTTCTCCGTCGGCCCAGGTTTCACCTGGGCCGACGCACTTTATACGCGCACGTTCTTTGGCGTATCGAGCAAGCAGAGTTCTGCATCCGGATTGCCTGCGTTCAACACCGGCGCGGGCGTCCGGGACGTACACCTGAACGGTTACGTCAGTTACGATTTTTCGAAGCATTGGACGAGTTCGGTCGCGGTCACGCTTGGACGCCTGCAGCATTACGCAGCTGACAGTCCGATCACCGAGCGTAGGACTGAATTGAATGTGCTCGCATCAGTCAACTACAAGTTCTGACTGCCGGGCATCGGCTTTCGTCGCGGGCGAAGCGTTCTCAGCGCCTGTCGGTACGGTGACGTTCTCACGCCCTCACAAGCGGTAGCGTGGCAAACCGTCCGCCGAGCACCGCTTTCGAATCGGCGCCCCACCAGCGTTCGAGAACGGTCGCATAAAGCGACCGGAAATCGACACCAACGGGCAGGTTGCCATTGCCATCGAGACGGTCGAGGGCGGGCGACAGGCCATACAGTCCTCCCTGCACTGCGCCACCCGCGACGAAATGCGGCGCGACGGTGCCGTGATCGGTGCCGCGGCTGTCGTTCTCCCGTGCGCGCCTCCCGAATTCGGCGTACGTCATGATCAGCGTCGAATTCCACCGGTTCATCTCCATCAGCGCGCCGCGCATCGCTGCCATTCCTTCGGAAAACTGGCGAAGCAGATTCTCTTGCTGCCCCGGTTGATCGTGATGCGTGTCGAAACCGTTGAGCGTAAGCCGGATCACGGCGACACCCGTTCCCGGCACACGCGCGCCCGATGATGTTTCGGATGCTGCCACGACCTGCATCGCCGTCTTGACGAGATTGCCGAACTGTCCTGCAGGAAAAGCGGTGCGCAGAACAAACTGACCATCGGCGGGACGCAGGCGGTCGGCCGCGCGCTGGATGTCGTGCTCGACATCGAGCACGTGCGCCAACTCCGCATTGCTCGCCGAAAAGTTCGCCGCCCGCGCGAGATGCGCGTCGCGCAGAAACTGCTGCGGATTGACGAGCGCGATCGCATGCGCGCCGTTCGCGAGCGGTCCCATTTCCGCGCTGCCGACCACTACAGCATCCGCCGCATAGCTTTGCGGCACAGGGTTCTTCTCGAGCGCGCGCGTCAGCCAGCCGGTGCTCAGGTATTGATCGGACGCGGACGCCGTGTTCCAGATTTCGATCGAGCGGAAATGCGACAGGTTCGGCTGCGGGTAACTCACGCCCTGCACGATGGCCAGTTCGCGCTGCTGCCACAGCGGCAGTAGCGCCTGCATCGCCGGGTGCAGTCCCGTTTGCGCGTCGAGTTGAAGCACCTTGTCGCGGGCGACGCCGATAGTCGGGCGAAGCTGCGCGTAGTATGGCGACGCATAGGGAATCACCGTGTTCAGCCCGTCGTTGCCGCCCTTCAGCTCGACGAGAATCAGCAGACGCGTATCGTCTGAAACGTGCGTCGACGGCAAAGCGAACGTAAAACCCGGTTGCGCAAACGCAGCGGCGCCCAACGACGCGGCGCCAAGCCTCAGAAAGTGTCGGCGGTTCATCATCGCAAGGCTCCTACTTGAGCTGATAGGCGGGATCGGTGAGCAGCGTCTGAAGCATCGCCTGCCCGTCGTCATCCGGTGAGACAGGTTCGACGGGACGCGTCGGTAGCACCGTGCGCACGAGCCGCATGCGGGTAATCGCATCGGGCACGCCGATGGGCGAGATGTTCTGTTCGGCAAGCCAGCGTGCGGGATCGAAATGCAGACCATCGCCCGCAGGACGCGGCGGCGCCGGCTTCATCGCAACGGGCGCGACCATGCCAGGCTCACCCGGACGCGACGCGGGCAACGGCTTCATCGCGCCGGCCGCGCCTGTGCCCGATGAACGCAGCACCGCTTCGACGAACCGCTCACGCGCGAGCAGCGTCGTACTGTTGATCCATGTCTGGCTGCCCGGCCAACCCTTGACGTTCGGCGGCTCGTACACGTCCTGGCCGAGACTGCGCAGCGTGTCGGACAAATGCTGCGTCGAACCGTATCCGACCTCGAACGAGCGCAACGTGCCGATCACGAAATCGACGGGAGAACGCGCGAGCGTCCCCTCGCCCTGCTGATCCCAGAACGCCTGCGAAAGAAACATCACGCGCAATACCGTGCGAATGTCATAGTGGCTACTCCGAAAAGCATCCGCCATCGACGCGACCTCCGCCGGGTCCGGCGTGTCGGAGATGAACTCGCGCCAGAGTTTGGCCGTGACGAAGTTCGCGGTCTCCGGACGCGCCAGCAACAGGTCGAGCATCTGGTCGCCGTCCAGATTCGCCGTCTTGCCGAAGACCGTTTTCGGGCTGTTGTCGTGCGCGGCGGGGCGCCACACGTAATGCAGGCTGTCGTCGAGTCCCCAACCGGTGAATGCGCGCGCCGCTTCCGCAACGTCGTGCTGCGTGTAGTGCCCTTCGCCCAGTGTGAACAGTTCCATCACCTCGCGAGCGAAGTTCTCATTGGGATGGCCCTTGCGATTGCTCGCGCCATCGAGGTATTGCAGCATCGCCGGATCTTTTGCGACGTCGTGCAGCATCGTCCCGAAGTTGCCGAGCGCGTCGCGGCGCAACAGCACGTTCTGCGCAAGCATCGTCTGCGGCCAGGGCACCTTGTCCTGCCCCGACACGAAGTGGTTGTGCCAGAACATCGTCATGCGCTCGGCAAGCGGCGACGGCGTCACCAGCATTTCCCTGACCCACCATCCGCGCGCATCCTGATACCACTCGCCGCGCACGGTCTGCTGCGCGCGCCGGTCCTCGGGCGTCCATTTGCGCTGTACCTGTGGCGCCGGGATCGGCTCTTCGAACCACGCAGGCAGCGGTGTGGTGGCCGTCGAGCGTGCGCTCGCGAGCAGACGGTCGACGGCCTGCTCGCGAGTCAGGCCGACATATGTTGCCGTTTCGCGCGGGCTCGGCGTGAACCCCGTGCGTTCGAGCAGGAAGCGCGCATCGTCGCGGTCGAGATGGTCTTGCGGCGCGGCCGGCGCAGCAAAGGCAGCCGTCGTGCACAGCGCAACCATTGTCAGTGCGATGCCATGTATGCAGCGGCAGATTGCTTTCATGATGCTCCCCGCGATGAACGTATCGTTATTGAACGCGAGCCGTGCGACATGTCCGTCGACGTTTTACTCTTCTATTCTTTCTGCATCAGGCACAGCGCTACGCCTTCGATTTCACGCGCCGTCGGCATATAAAAGCGTTTGCAGTGCGGAAATGCCGTTGTCGAGTTACGCGATGAATCGTGAAGCATCGAAAACCTCTTGATTGCAGTCTTCTGCACAACGCGCGAGGCGGCGTATTCGATGACGTATCGGCACGAGATGCGTACGCGTGACGCATGCTTAATGTTTCCGTAAAGCGCAAATGCGACCATCGCAAGCTTTTGATTTGCGTCACCGTATCGCCACGCTCGATGTTCGACACCCCCGAACGACCGCCCGTTAGCAGCCATACTTTCATGTTCCTTTTGATGTTCTTGCGAACCGCATCCATTGGAAGGTCAAGCTGTTTATAACCCGTAAATTCAGTTCTCCGACGAATTTCCGCGATTGATCGAATCGCCTTCCTTTCTCTCACATTTCGTTGCAAACTCGCGGCTCTTTTGACCATGTGATGGTCATCGGGCGTCGCGCGAAGCGCGTTAGCCCTATCAGCAACAACACAAAACAGAACGTAAGTCAGGGAACCGAACACATGACAACAACCTTCAAGCGCCTTCGCGCCAAAGCCATCGTGGCCGCCGTTGCCGTAGCACTGGTTCCGCTGTCGTCGCTCGCACAGGTGCCCTCGCCCAGCGCGCCCGCTCAATCGGGCGGCGATCCGCCGGGACGCGTTGCGCGGCTCAATTACTTCGCGGGCACCGTCACGATGGAGCCCGCGGGCGCAAGCGACTGGTCGTATGTCGTGCTGAACCGTCCGCTCACCACGGGCGATCAGCTGTGGGCCGACTCGAACGCGCGCGCCGAACTTCACGCCGGTTCAACTGCGCTGCGCCTCGACCAGCAGACGGCATTCGACATCGTCGATCTCGACGACGACACCACGCAGCTGAAAGTGACGCAGGGCACGCTATCGGCCCGCGTGCGCGCATTGACCTCGGGGCAAAGCGTCGAACTCGATACGCCGAATGTGGCACTGGTTGCAGGTGGCGCGGGCCTGTACCGCGTCGACGTCGCGCCCGATGGCAGCGAGACGACCGTGACGGTCCGCGAAGGCAGCGCCACGTTGTATGGCGACGGCGTGTCGTATCAGATGAGTGCGGGCGAGCAGATCCGTTTCATCGGCACCGGTTTGCAGCAACAGGCAGGCGGCCCTGCGCCCTCGCCTGATGCATTCGACCAATGGGTCGCAAGCCGCAACCGGGCCGAGGACAACTCGATCTCCGCGCGCTATGTATCGCGCGAAATGCCGGGCTACGAAGATCTCGACGCGAACGGAACGTGGCGTAACGATCCGACCTACGGTGAAGTTTGGGTGCCGACGGTCGCCGTGACGGCGGGATGGGCACCCTATCACGCGGGACACTGGGCATGGATCGCGCCGTGGGGCTGGACGTGGGTCGATGACGCACCGTGGGGTTTTGCGCCTTTCCACTATGGTCGCTGGGCTTATGTGGATCATGCGTGGGCGTGGGTGCCGGGGCCTGTCGTCATCGCACGTCCGCCGGTGTATGCGCCTGCACTCGTGGCCTTCGTCGGTGGCGGTGGCGGCGGTGCGCACTGGGGCATCGATCTGGCGATCGGCGGCGCGGTCAGCGCGGGCGTTGCCTGGTTCGCGCTCGGACCGGGCGAGGCCTGGCATCCCGCCTATCATGCGAGCCCTGCGTACTATAGCCGCGTGAACAACGTGAACGTGAACGTCACAAACATTCACAACACGACGATCATCACCAACGTCACCAACGTCACCAACGTCCACAACACGTATATCAATCAGACTGTGCCGGGCGCAGTCGCCGCTGTGCCCGCCAACGCGTTCGTGCGTGGCGAGCCGGTTGCGCAAGCGCTGCGGCCCGTCAGCGCGCAGCAGATCGCCCATGCGCAGATTGGCGCGGGCGCACCAGCTGTCGCGCCCGTGCGCGAGAGTTTCGCGGGTGGCATGCGGCCCGCGCAGGCGGGCGCACCTGTCGCGCTCGCGCAGCGTCAGGTCGTGGCCACACGCGCGCCGCGCGTGCCCGCCGCGTATCACGATGTGCTCGCGCAGCGCTTTGCGAGCGACGGTGGGCGGGTAACGGGCGCAGGGGAACCGGTAATCCGTACGACTGCGCCCGTGAGTTTTGCACCGGCTGCGCACGTTGCCGGCAAGCCCGGCGAGCCTGCCAGTTTCGGCAATGTTCATTTGATCAGTCGCGCGCAGGCGAAGCCGCTGCCGGCGCATGGCGAAGAGCCACAGCACACGGTCGCGGCGGCGCCCGGTGCTGAAGAAGTGCAGCCGCAGCAGGCTCATGCTCCACAGGCGCATGAGAACGCAGCGCCGCATCCCCAGGGGGTGGAGACGGCACAGCAACATGAACATGAGGCGCATCAGGAAGTCAGGCCGGAGCCGAACCGGCCTCAAGCGGGTGAAGCGATGCGTCCGGAAGAAGCACCGCGTGAAGTCCAGCATCATGCGCCGGCCGCTCCGCATGCGCCTGAGGCAGAACAGCATGCCAACCCGCCCATGCCGCGACATGAAGAACAGCAGCACGCGGAGGTGCACGCGCAAGCGCAGCCGGAGCAGCATGTCCCGCCGCGTCCGCAGGCTCACGAGCAACCTCGCGAGCAAGCGCATCCGCAGCCTGAGCATCGCAAACCGGAAGAAGAGCATCACGCGGAGTGACGATAAGCCGCGGAACGTGATTCACTCCTGTGTCGCGTTCCGCTGCACACCACCCTGCGGCAACTCTCTCATTGCCATTCAACGATCGACGGAACATCTCGCACTCTCGCCGAAATCACGAACGGCAACCATCTGGACCTTCACAGCATGATGCTCGTTCGTGCATATCGGAGATGTAGCGGATCTGAAAGAAGCATCGCGTACGATCGCACACTGCTGCTCCACCGATCTTCATTCGAGGTATCAACGTGGCGACATACGTTCTCTTTTTTGGCGGCATTTCCATTGGTCTCGCCATCGCGATATGGGGAATCTGGCAACTCAGGTAACCCGTACCAACGTCACATTACATAAGCAAGCTCACAGGCCATGAACAGGTGATGAACGCTTCTCTTGAGAAGCCCTTCTGAGAAGCGTTCGCAAGCCAGGGCCGGGTTCGATGTGTGCGACCTCAAGCAGCATCAGGCCGCATCGAAAGCAAACCCGCACAACAAAACTTTCAAACATGTCCACGTCTACCCTTCGAGCCGCTTCTCCGACCGCTCACGGAACGTCTGAGCTCGCGCTGGGCGCAATCGGCGTCGTCTTCGGCGACATCGGCACGAGTCCGCTCTATACGCTCAGAGAATGTCTGAAAGCCGCAGGCGGCGTCAGTCAGACGAACGTTTATGGCATCGTCTCGCTGATTCTTTGGGCCATCATCATCGTCGTGACGTTCAAATACGTCTGCTTCGTGATGCGCGCCGACAACGACGGCGAAGGCGGCATACTCGCGCTCACCGCATTGGCTTCCGAGGTCGCGCCAGTGCGGCTGCGCAAGGTACTGCTGACGCTCGGCGTCTTCGGTGCCGCGATGTTCTACGGCGACTCGATGATCACGCCCGCCATTTCGGTTATATCGGCCGTTGAAGGCGTGACGCTCGTCGATGCGCATCTGACCGAATGGATCGTCCCGATCGCGCTCGTCATTCTCACCGGTCTGTTCAAGCTGCAAAAGCGCGGTACGGGCGCGGTCGGCAAAGTATTCGGGCCGGTCATGCTGGTATGGTTCGTCACGCTCGCGGTGCTCGGCATCGTCAATATCACGGACCATCCCGAGATCATGCGCGCCGCGTCGCCGTACTACGCTTTCATTTTTCTCACGCGTGCGCCGGCTACGGCTTTCATTGTGTTGGGCTCGGTATTTCTTGCCTTGACGGGTGGCGAAGCGCTCTATGCCGACATGGGTCATTTCGGCAAGACACCCGTGCGGCTGTCGTGGCTTTTGCTGGTCTTTCCCGGCCTCGTGCTCAACTACTTTGGTCAGGCCGCCCTGGTGCTCAGCAAACCGTCTGTGGTCGCGCAGCCGTTTTTCGAATCGGCGCCCTCCTGGGCATTGATTCCGCTCGTCGTGCTTGCGGCAGTAGCTACCGTGATCGCGTCTCAAGCGGTGATTTCCGGCGCGTTTTCGATGACCAAGCAGGCCGTGCAACTGGGACTGCTGCCGCGCATCCCCGTCGTACACACGTCGAGTCGGGAAATCGGCCAGGTGTACGTGCCCTTCATCAACCTCACGCTGTATATCGCCGTGGTGTTTCTCGTGCTGTTCTTCAAGTCTTCCGATAACCTTGCAGCCGCCTACGGCATCGCGGTCGCATCGACGATGCTGTTGACCACGTTGCTGATGTACTTCGTCACGCATAGCCTGTGGAAGTGGAGGCCGCTCGCGACAATCGCCGTGATCGTGCCGATGGCGCTCGTCGATCTGCTGTTCGTGTCGAGCAACGCAAGCAAGGTCATGGACGGCGGATGGTTCCCGTTGCTGGCAGGTGGTGCGCTATTCACGGTCATGACGACCTGGCACAAGGGCCGCGAACTGCTCGTACAGCAGATCAGGAGCGACAGCCTTCCGCTGGCACCGCTCGTCAAATCTCTGACGGCAGGCGAGCACAGGGTGCTGCGCACACAAGGCACGGCGGTGTTCCCTGGCGGCGTTGCGGACGCGACGCCCTCGGCCTTCCTCCACAACCTGAAGCACAACGGCGTGATGCATCGCGTGAACATCTTCATGGCGGGCTCAACCGACAACACGCCTCACGTTTCCGACGAAGAGAAAGTCGCCGTCAATGATCTGGGCAACGGCTGCTATACGGTCCTTGTTCGGCACGGCTTCATGGAAATCCCGAACGTGCCGGCTGTTCTGAAACTTGTCGAGCGGCATATTCCGGAGTGGCACTTCGAGCCGTCTGAAGTGTCTTTCTTTCTCGGCCGCGATACGATCGTCGCAACGGGCCAGTCACGCGGTATGTCGTTATGGCGCGAGAGGCTGTTCGCATTCCTCGCCCGCAATGCCGCCCAGGCTGCCGAGTACCTCAGCCTGCCGCCCAATCGCGTCGTCGAGATGGGCGGCCAGGTCAATCTTTGAGGTCAGGCTTCGACATCGGCAAGACTGAAGACTTCCGTCTTGTCGTTGTAAGAGAAGATCTCCGCGTAGCGGCCCCAGTCGATCACGGCATCGAGCGCTTCTTGTGCGGCATCGTCGGTGACGAAGTCTTCCAGTTCCTGCTCGAAACGCACGCGCGGCGCACGGTGTCCACGGCGTTCGTCGAGCACTTCCTTGATGCGCGCTGCCAATGGCACCTGCCGCAGCAGATGTTTCGCAAACAAGGCTTTGCGCTCCTGCGTGCCCAGGTCGGCAAACGCGCGGCCTGCCGGCGTGAGGAACACATCGCCTTCGCGCACATCGGCGAAGTCCAGGTGCTGCAACACTTCGGCGATCGGGAACAGGTCGTCGATTTCCAGATGCAGTGAACGCGCGATCTCCGGCATGTCCGCGCGGCCGTTGTACGGCGCCGCCGTCAGCATTTCGAGCAGACCCGCCATCAGGTTGGTCGACACGTGCGGCAGCCAGCTATGCAGTTCCAGCCCCTTCTTCGTTTTCTCATCTGTCTGACGTGCAGTCATCTTCGCGTAGATGTCGTCCACGAGCTTGCGGAACGCCGGGTCCAGACGGTTGCGCGGATGCTTGAACGGCACCCTGATCTCGGCGATCACGCGCCCCGGATTCGATGACAGCACGAGAATCCGGTCGCACATGAACACGGCTTCCTCGATGTTGTGCGTGACGATCAGCACCGACTTGATGGGCATGCGCCCTTGCGTCCACAGATCGAGCAGGTCGGTACGCAGCGTTTCCGCCGTCAGCACGTCGAGCGCGGAGAACGGCTCGTCCATCAGCAGCAGCGTCGGATCGACGACCAGCGCGCGCGCAAAGCCGACGCGCTGGCGCATGCCGCCCGACAGTTCGCGCGGATACGCGTTCTCGAAACCGTCCAGACCGATCAGATCGATCGCGGCGAGCGCGCGTTCGCGGCGCGCACGCGCGCCGACGCCAAGCGCTTCCAGCCCAGCTTCCACGTTCTGCAGCACCGTCAGCCACGGGAACAGCGCGAAGGTCTGGAACACCATTGAGACACCTTCGGCGGGTCCCTTGAGCGGCTTGCCCATATAAGCGACTTCGCCGCTGGTCGGCTCGATCAACCCGGCAATGATGCGCAACAGCGTCGACTTGCCCGAGCCCGAACGGCCAAGCAGGCCAACGATCTCGCCCTCGCGCAGCGACAGGTTCACACCGTCGAGCACGAGCAGTTCGCCCTGCCCCTTATCGAAGCCGCGCGTGACATTCGCGACCCGCATCACTTCTTCACCGAGGCGCGGCGCGTATTCGAGCACATCGGCCTTCATGGCATTGAGGTTTTCCATTGTTTTCACTCTCAGTCAAGTCGCAGTCGGGACTCGGCATACGCGTACAGCGGACGCCACAGAATACGGTTGAATAGCGTAACGAACAGGGACATCACCGCGATGCCTAGGATGATCTTCGGGAAATCGCCGGCTGCCGTGGTTTGCGCGATATAGGCGCCAAGCCCATGTGCGGCCACTTTCGTGTCGCCCCACTGCACGAATTCGGAAACGATGCTCGCATTCCACGCGCCACCGGATGCGGTGATCGCGCCCGTGATGTAGTACGGGAAAATGCCGGGCAACATCGCCTGGCGCCACCACTGCCAGCCGCGAATGCGAAAGTTGGTTGCAGCCTCTTTGTAATCGTTCGGATAGGACGTCGCCCCCGCAATGACGTTGAACAGGATGTACCACTGTGTGCCGAGCACGATCAGCGGCGACAGCCAGATATCCGGATTCAGTTGAAACTTCACGATCACGATGACGAATACCGGGAACAACAGATTGGCCGGAAACGCAGCCAGAAACTGCGCAAGCGGCTGGATTTTTTCGGCCAGCGCGGGGCGCAGCCCGATCAGCACGCCCAACGGCACCCAGATCACCGATGAAATCGCAATCAACACCACCACGCGCAGCAGCGTGATGAGACCCAACAACAGTACGTGGCCCACTTCGTCGAGCGTGACGCCCGTCCGCACATAGGCGACCACGCGGTACACGACATAAGCAGTCAGCACGACCACCACGGCACCCCAGACGATGTCGCCCACGCGCTTCCACGTGCGGTTTCGCGCGCCACCAAAACGGTTGGTGTTGTGCATCGGCATGCGCACGGGCATGCGCGCCACGCCCGCGAACAAGGCGCCTAGCGGCATCAGCGAGCGGTGAATCAGATGCGTACGGCGCAGCATGTCGAGCAGCCACGACTCCGGCGCATTGCCCGAACTCGTCGTCTCCATGCGAAACTTGTCGGCCCACGCGACGAGCGGCCTGAACAGAAGCTGATCGTAAGCGAGGATCACGACCGTCATCGTCAGGATGACCCAGCCGACGGCATGCAGGTCCTTCTCCGAGATGGCCTGCGCGAGATACGCGCCAATGCCCGGCAACGTGATCGTGTTGTTGCCGACCGTAATGGCTTCCGAGGCGACCACGAAGAACCAGCCGCCCGACATCGACATCATCATGTTCCAGATGAGGCCGGGCATCGAGAACGGCACTTCGAGTTTCCAGAAGCGTTGCCAGCCGGTCAGATGAAAGCCCTTCGATACTTCGTCGAGATCGCGCGGCACCGTGCGCAACGATTGATAGAAGCTGAACGTCATGTTCCAGGCCTGGCTCGTCCAGATTGCAAAGACGGCGGCCAGTTCCGCGCCCAGCACGCGGCCCGGAAACAGCGAGAGAAAGAATGTCACTGTAAACGATATGTAGCCCAGCACGGGCACCGATTGCAGGATGTCCAGAATCGGAACCAGTACTTTCTCGGCGCGACGGCTCTTGGCGGCTAACGTGCCATACGTCAGCGTAAACACGAGCGAAGCGACCATCGCGGCGAGCATGCGCAACGTGGTGCGCATCGCGTATTCCGGCAGCATCGCCGGGTTCAGCGAGATCGCTTCTTCTTTCAATGCCGACATCGGCGCAAGTGTCTGATGAAAGCCGATTGCAGCCATTGCAAGCAGACAGATGATCAACGGAAAGGCAACGAAGTCCCATCCGTTTGGTAGCAGGCGCCACGCGGATGCGTTCGCCGTGCGGTTCAGGCTGAATTTGAATTCCATCGGTGTCTCCCGACTGGATGGGTTATAGGTAAAAGAAAGGTCGCCACACGAACCCCCTCTTCCATGATGCCGGATGTTTATGACTTAACGATTGGCATGACTGAACAAACAGCTTTCATTTACGTCGCTCAGCATGCTCTTACTACAGTCCCGAATGTTCAGAACGTGATGTTCGTGCGAACGCCGACGACAAACTCATTGCCGATGCGCGAGCTGGCGTTGTCCGGTTGAGGAATCCCACCCGAAGGACGGAAAAAGTACTGCGCGTCCGCCTGAAGGATCCACCAGGGCGTGAGCTGACATTGATACGTCGCTTCGATCACCGTCTCGGCGCTGCGCGACGGATAGCCTGGCGTGGTCAGCGCGGCCTTATCGCTGGCAAGGTCTTGTGCGTGCGAGCCGATCTTCGCGTAGCCGACCGCGAGCCCGGCGATGTCGTTATCGCGCCCGTTGAACGGCGCCTTGAGCGTCACACCGGCATTCACGCCGAGATCGATCAGATTGCGGTCGCCTGGCGCGCCCATCACGCGAGCAAACACATTGACCGAGCGTGGACTCTCAGCCGACGGACGCCACACCATCTGATCCGCCACCGCATACAGGCTGTAGTTGCCTGTGTGGCTTTGCGGGATGCCGGTGCTCGCCGGATCAGCGAGCGAGCGGCCCGTGTTGTCGAAACGCTGATCCGCGAAATGCTGCGTGTTGTACCAGAAGCCGAGCTTGTAGGTGCCTGGCAAGCCCGACGAAGCGGTTTGATCCGCAGGATTCGCAGGCGGCGGATTCAATGCGTACTGCACTTCGCCAATGAAGAGCGCGCCATTGTGCAGATTGAAGTTGGTGCCATGCGCGTTCTGCTGTTGCGGATCGCCTGTGTTGCTGCCAGCAGGATTACCGTCGAACACGCCTGCGAGTACCGTCCATGCGTCCGACGGCTTCACACGCACTCGCGCGCCGAGCGACGCCAGCGGATACGCGGGTCCGCCCGCAGGCATATCCACCGAAGGCAGCGCGGGCCAGCCGAAGGTCGCATTGATGAACGGCACGGCGTTCTGGCTGACCATGAATTCCTGATCGAGACTTTGTTGCCCGATCTTCACGTCCGCCTTGCCGCCGAACAGCGTCTGCTGATACCAGAGTTCCCACAGACGCGTGGTCGCATCGGCTTCGATGCCGCTCGCGGGTTGCAACGTCTGCAGGTTGCGTTGCGTGAGGCTCGTGCCGTGGATCTGCAACGCCGACACGTTGAAGCTGCCGCCCGTCAGTCCAATCGCCTTTTCCAGGTCTACGCCGACGGCCAGTTGCGTCAGGCCATCGTAAGCGCCGCCGCGCCGCGTGCCGCCCGTGAGATTGCCGAGGTATTCGCTCGTCTCCTGCAAGGCGAGTGACACGCCGTACTGGCCGAGCCACGGACGCAGTCCGCCCATGTCACCAAAGAGAGTCGAGCGCTCCCAGAATCCTGTCGGTGCAGCGTTTGCCTGGTCGGGAACAGCGTTGTTATTCGCTTTGGCGTTCGAAGCAGGTTCTGCCGGAGGCGTACCCTCTGGTGCCGTCTGTGCGTTGGCGATCGACACCATGCCGAACGAGACCAGCACGCTCAGACCGACGGGCATCGCGGACGAAAGCAATGTCGTTTTCAGTTTCTTCTTCATGACGGGCGGAGACAGGTTGTGCCCTGCCCGTTCAAGGGCAAGGGCTTCTTAGTAATGGGACACGCGCGATGTGGCGCCGATGTGAAGCCAGGAAATTCAGCAGAACCACCAGCTGAGCCGCAACGCACTCTCGAGTTCGCCGCCCGTCGATGATGTAGAAAGCATCGCGACCAATGCCACGGCCATGACCATCAGGGCGAGAATCGCGTAACCGGTCGGCGTGAGCGGACGACCGGTGAACACTGCCCGCGCCGATGCGACGGCGGCCTGGCGCAGTCGTCGGACCGCGAAATGCCGTAGCGCACGCAACGCACCAACATGCCTCGGCGCGTTGCCAGCCAGGTTGTTCGCCGTGACGCTCGATGCGGCGCCGTGCGTCTGCGCAAACATCAGGTGTGCGCGTGCGGCGACGCCGGCCGCCTGATTTGCCCAGCTTCCACCGAGCCGCGAGGGCACGCGACAGACATGAATGACGACCGCCCGCGTGCGATCTGCGTCCCTGAAGGATGCGACGAAAGGAATACCGAAAGATTTGAAAAACATGATGCGACTCCCGTCCGGCCTGAAGAAGTCAGGCGACGTGAAGCGTCCCGCAGTGTTACTGCGAGGCGAACAAACAAAGGGAGCGTGCAACTGAAAGACGGCAACAAATAGCCGTCATCGATGATGCGCGCTAACCCGACTCAGCGAGTTAGCGGCGTAGGCGTTTCCTGCGGCGGCTATCTCGCGGTTATGCTGCCGGCGCATACCGGCATCGGACTTCCACTACTAGAGCACGTGTCCACGGAGGACTCCTTTAAGGCGACGCGGCGGATTGTAGGCGGGGCATGTGAAGGTTGGCAAGTTAAATTTGTGCAACGATCGTCACAGTGCAAACCAGCAATACCGTTATGTACCTGACGATTTAGAAAGGCTCCATCTGTAACGCAGCAAAACCCGGCTGACTTTCCATCGCTAATGACTGTCCGTATATGTTCGCAATGCTTATGAACTGTTGGCGTGTCCAACCACGTGTAAATGTAGCGGCCGAATTTTCGGCATGTACGTTGCACCACGGTCGTGGTCTCGATTCTGTTGGGGAGCGACGCAACGTAAGTATGAGATCGTGGGTGACGACTGCGGCTTCGTCTGGGTAGCGAGAAAAGAAATCTGGGAGATGCGTACCTGACCAGGTGCAACCCTACCGTAAATGATTTGTAGGATTCGTAGCTGCGTCCGTGCCGGTTACGAACCGTTCGAATATGCACTGTCGCGCCAAACGTTTGCTGTCAACTGTTCCCCCACGCAACGATCAAGCTTGGAGTAGTGCTTCCCGCGCAACGAGGTTATGCTTCGACACACCACACTACTCCGGAGCGTCCCATGCAGACAGTCCGTCGTTTCGCGTTCCTTGTATTGACATGCAGTGCTATTGGGTTGTCCCATTCATCGAACGCTTCGGCCGACTCTGCCGATCCGCAGCGACGCCTCATGCAGGTCGTCTCGTTCGGGGACAGTCTTTCAGACGTTGGCACCTATGCGTACGCCCGACAATTTGGCGGTGGCACCTACACCACTAACCCGGGCGCTATCTCCGTACAGCTTATCGCTGAACATTATGGGTCGGTCCTCACGCCCGCGTTGACGGGCGGCTTCGGGCAACCGAGCATCGTTCATCCGGAAGGATTTGGCTACGCCCAAGGGGGTGCCCGAGTCGCCGGGGCGCCGAACCCCGGCGACGCAACGGGTGACACCGGCGAGCTACAGACTCCACTGACCTTACAGGTGGCCACCTATCTCGAGTCGCATACACGCTTCACCGGCCAGCAACTCGTACTGATGCAAGGCGGGGCCAATGACATTCAGGATGCCTACGGCGTATGGGCGGGAACGGTTGCGAACGGCGGCGATCCGCGCGCCTCTTTGCAGGCGGTGCTACCTTCGCTGAGACAGGCAGCACAACAATTTGCGGGATTGATTCACAATGTTCAGCAACACGGCGCCACACATATCGTGGTGCAAAACGTACCGGACATCAGCAAGGCACCGATCGCGAACCTGCTCGATCAGCAACTGCCGGGCTCCTCAAAAGTGCTTCGGCGTCTGGCGGAGGTATTCAACACCGCGCTGGATGACGCGCTCCCTTCATCACCGGCGGTGCTGCGAATCGACGCGTTCACGTTCATAGATGACGTATCAAAGAACTATCGCCAACTTGGTTTTCACTTCGACGGCAGCAGCGGTACCAACGTAGCATGCGCGCCGGCAAACCTGCCCCCGGCATTTCAAGCCGATGACACCAGCGCGCTCTTCTGCTCGCGCTCGACATATGTCTCCCCCATGCTGACGACATCTACATGTTCGCCGACGCGTATCATCCGACGACTCACCTGCAAAAGCTTATAGCGGACTACGTCGTGGTCAAGATCGACACGTGGTTGCACGAATAGCTTAGGCCCCGGCCCTTCGTTGCCCCGAGCGTCAGCCCGGCAACGAAGGGCCTCTGCATCTTCTGAAGGCGAATGCGGGCATTCGGACAGTGAAGTCAACCTACGAGTATTCGTGTTGCGTCATTGCGCCCACCGACCCACCTGGTGATCGCAGCCAAATGCTTGCCACACGCCTTGCCTGCGCCCAACCCGAGAATTCTTCCGGTTAGTGCCACAATAAGCTGCACCCGTGTGCAAGCCAATTCTGGTTACGGAGGCGGACGTGATTCCCATCGCAAATGCAGCGGCTTCGGCGACGGTGAAGGAAATCTTCGCGTCCCGGTTCTTCCGATATTTCGCGTCGGTTCTTGCTGGCGCGATGTTAGCAACAGGTTCAGTACAGGCTCAGTCCCCTTCGTTCGACTCGTTTGCCGTCCCCTCGGGCAGCGCACCGCACGATGTCGCGCCAGAGCCTGGCGGCGCCGTCTGGTACACCGCGCAGGCGCAAGGCGCAGTCGGAAGGTTGGACCCGCGCAGCGGCAAGACGGAGCGGGTCCCGCTCGGCAACGGATCGGCGCCGCATGGCGTGATCGTCGGTCCGGATGGAGCAGCATGGATCACCGATGGCGGGCTGAACGCGATCGTACGCGTCGATTCGAAAACACTCGCTGTCGCGCGCTTCCCGTTGCCCAAAGACCGACCGAACGCCAACCTGAACACGGCCGTTTTCGACAAACGCGGCCACCTGTGGTTTACCGGACAAGCTGGAATCTATGGTGAGCTTGACCCGGTAAGCGGCAGCATGCGCGTGTTCAATGCGCCGCGCGGGCCGGGTGCCTATGGAATCTGTGTCACCCCTGACGGCAGCTTGTACTTCGCTTCACTGGCTGGCAGCTACCTCGGCCGCATCGATCCCGTCAGCGGCACGGCGCAAATCATCGAGCCGCCGACACCGGAACAGGGAGCGCGCCGGGTATGGTCTGATTCAAAAGGGCGCGTCTGGATCAGCGAGTGGAACGCAGGAAAGGTGGGAGTATTCGACCCGGCGACGCATCGGTGGCGCGAATGGAAACTGCCGGGCTCCGATCCTCATGTGTATGCGATATTCGTCGACGACAAGGACATCGTCTGGCTCAGCGAATGGAGCGCTAACGCGCTAGTGCGCTTCGACCCAAGAACGGAACGATTCGAGATGTTCGCGCTTCCGCGCCAACACGCGAACGTACGCCAGATGATGGGCCGGCCGGGAGAAGTCTGGCTGTCCGAGTCTGGCACGGATCACTTGCTGCGCTACCGGTCCGGCGCACCGATTGTCGGTAGCAAGTGACGCCCCAGCGACCGTTATCGTCTCCAGGCAACTGCATGACAAAGGATTCCGATCGCGGTCCGGACAAGGTTGCCGCAAATGCGGCACTATCGAGAAATTCGGGTGCCCAAGGCTGGCCCCCTCATCGTCATTGACTCGGTCCACAATCAACAGACGATGACAGTCGATACTCGTGAAGTTAGCCGTTCCCTGTCTACTCGACCTTAACCAAAATCAGCACCGAAGAGCTTACCTTGCCGGTAAGTGGGTTCTTGGCGGGCAACGTCTTTATATACAAGGTCTTGCCTTCAATTCGAAACTGACGCACTTGAGTCGTGCCCGTCCATGACTGGTTCCACGAAGCATCAATATGGTGACTAACCTTGTCGCCCTCAATGGTATAGGTTCCCGCATATGCGACTAACCCATTGTAGAGATCGACGCGCTCGGCGTCGGTTGGTATGAAGCTGTTAGGCGGCTTTCGTCCCTCCTTGATCAGGATGGCAGACATCCGGCAGTCGGGACCATAGCTGATATATCCGCTTGGATGTGCGCCGAACAACTCGGCCTTCTCTCCGGTAGCCAGGTCTTCGGTCGTGTTTGACTGGAGCGCCCATGTTCCTGGCTGCGGTCCGGTGCAGTTCCGCCGCTCTTGTCCGATCGCTTGCATGCATGAGCAACAAAGTACGCAGCACGCTATGACAGCAGAGTGTTTCATCTGGCGTCCCTCCCAAGAAGTTGGCCCTTCACATTTGGCACGCTGTGTGGCTGGAAGCTCAGTCGTTCTCTTTGGCGTCGTTCAGTCGAGCCTCGCGTTGTTGACCTGAAGTCCCCTTACCTTGTGGACACTACTCCGAACACTTACTGGAGCCATTCATGGCGCACGATTAGTTATAGCGCGTAGTGTTCCATTCCGGGAGCGAGCATGAATTGGGAACGCGGCTTTGGGGGAAGCCAATCTTGTCATTGTCGGAATTACGCTGGTCGGAGGTGGTTATAAGTGAGTGCCGAACTGACAAAAATGACGATGTGAAAGCTAAGAGAGACTCTGGCCATCACTGCACCACCGCCTTTTGGCCCGACTCATGCCTGATGCGGCCGCCCCCGAACGGACCAATCCGCCATTGGATTCCTTCACCAGCCTGCAGCATCGTGCCGAGATGGTTCTGTGCGACCACGAGGCCACCAGACGCGATTTGCTAATTGATGCAAATGCAAATGGTCGATATTGAGGTAATCTTGCGCAATTGAAAGGGTTGACTGGATGGGCGAGGAACCGGGTAACCACCGCCTCGTTCACCCGGCAATCAACCGCGAGATCGCCACCGCCAGTCTCTCGTTACGGGACTGCATGCGTTTCGCCCTACCTTGCCACAGGACCATTGCTTATGCTCGCGAATGGTATCGCTTACAACCGATTCGATGTTGCCGGACTGCCACCGCAGCAGCAACTTCTCGCTTATTGGGAACAGCTTGGCCATATCATCGAGCTAGTGCCGTCGCCTGAGCAGGTCCGACAGCCCTTTATCTGCATCAACGACCGTTACGATATCGGCGAATTCCGCATGAGCGACACTTATACGGATTCTGTCGTCATCGAGCGCACTATCACCCGCATTTCGCGCGATACCGCGCGCGGCATCGGCTTTACCATTTTTCTGGATGATGAAACTCATCTGGCAATGACGCATGCCACGAAGCGTGAATACACCGTGTGTGGGAACAGCGTATTTGCCACGGACCTCGATCAACCCATACGCCTGCTACGTCAGGCGTGCCGGTACATCACGCTCGTCGTACCCCGCAACCAGCTGGCGCACGTATTCTCTGACCCGGGAGCGATACACGGCCGCACACTCGACCCGAACAAGCCTGGCACTCTGCTTATCGTCCAGCGGGCCAGGACGCTTGTCGAGAACTTCCAGAACATGCTGTTCGAGGACGCTCGTCGCGCAGTCGCCGACCTCGTTCAATTGATCGCGGCCGCATTCGGGGAAGAAGCTGGTTTGAGTGGCAGCAAGCGAGCCGTTGGCCGTGCACTAATGTTCGAATGCGCACGCCGCCATGTTCGCGCCAACCTGCAAGAGTGCGGACTCTCACCCGAGAGCGTAATCGAATCGTTGAGGCTTCCGCGCAGCACAATTTATCGGCTGTTCGAACATGAAGGCGGTCTTGGTGCTTACATCCGCCATCTTCGCTTGCGCGCAGCCGCAGACGATCTCATTCGATTTCCTAAGGTTCCCATCAAAGACATTGGCTATTCAGTCGGCTTTAAAAGCGCATCCGACTTTACGCGTGCGTTTCGGCGCGTCTATGAAATTACACCCCAGGAAATGCGCCTGAACGACTACCGATATCTCCATGGCTGAATAGCAGTAACCAGCCATATTGGCGCCTTCGTGCGACGCATCACGCTCATCTCGAAGCATGAAAGCACCCATCGACATGCTTCAACAGCTTGCGCGACAGACGCGTTGCGCGTCCCTGGATCAGCCGGTCGGAAAATCGCGACAATCCATACGCTGCCGTCAGCGCGATCATCACAGTCACGACATACAACGCGACCGACATATCCTTATCGGACTCCCTGAATGTTTCGGCGAAAAAATGAAACGTCGCGTACACGCAGATGAAATGCCACAGATAGATACCGTAACTTTCACGCCCCAATGCGGCTGCGAACTGCCGGATCGATAGCGCAACGCGCGACTGCGCCCAACGACGCACCACATCGCTTTGCGAGCAAACGAACAGCAGAAACGCAGCGGCCGCGCACGCTGCCAATATCGGCGCAAAAGCATGCGACTTCGCTAGCCATACGCCGAGCGCCGCCGTCGCAATCGCGAACGTGACGGCCAGCGCGAAGCACAACCACTTCGCGCGCATCGAGATATTCGATGTACCTAGCAGATGCGAACGGAATCCGTACCACGCCCACATGCCGACGATAAAGCACGGCCCCTGAACGGGTGGCCAGAAATAGCTGAACGAGTTATTGCTGACCTGACAGTCCAACGCTCCACGACAATCGCCAACATAAAGCGTGGCAATCGACACCGCGAGCAGTACCGCCGTCGACAGCATGAGCCGCACGCGATTCATCGCCGCAAAGAACAGCAGCGGCGCGATCATGTAGAACAGCATTTCGACGCCTATCGACCATCCACCCGGCACGACGTTGTTGATCGCCGTCGGCGACAGCGCATGCAGAAATAGCACATTGAGCAGAACATCGACGGGACCATGCGCGCCCAGAATCCACGCGCGCTCGTAGCCCGAACGCGTTGCGGCATAGCTGATCAGCCCATAGACGGCGATCGCCGCGTAATACAGTGGAGCGATACGGAAGAAGCGTTTGATATAGAAACGCAATGTGACGTGACGCGCATCCGTGCAACGCTCGTGGTCGATTTCGAGCGTCATGAAGATCGTGATCGCGCTGATCACGAAGAACAGCTGCACGCCGTATTGACCCATGCGCGCCATCAGCGTGACGGCATGCGGAAGATTGGGAAACTGAAACGACAGGTGTACTGCAACTACCCCGACGATCGCGAGCGCCCGACCTGCGTCGAGCGCGGCAACGCGTCCTTTATCCATTCGACTGTCCTCCTCGCGTGGTGATTGCGCCATTCAAGGCCGCGAGGTTCGTGGACAAATCGTGCTTTGCGGAAGTTCCTGCTTTTTTCGCCTGCGTCGTGTGGTGCGGAGAAACAGGCGTGAATCGCGTTGTGAACCGCGCTGTGAACCGATTTACGCTGCTTCCGGCTGCTCCGCAAGATGCAAGCCGTCGCGACTCGTTTTGTGCGCGTCGATCAGCCGATAAACCGTTTCACCCGGCACCGTCTCCGATTCGAGCAACTGGTCCGCAATGGCGCGCAGCACAGGCTCGTTGTCGCGCAGCAGCGCATAGCATGCGTCGCTCAGATCCTTGAGCAGGATGTTCGCGTGCTCGATGGCGCCCTTCATCTGCAAGCCCGCGTATTGCGCAGGCAGCGCGGCCAGGCTGAACAGATTGCCGTCCGCGTTGAAGCCGAACTTCGACACCATGTCGAGACTGATGCGCGAGGCTTCCTGCAAGTCCGACGCGGCACCGCTCGACGCTTCCGAGAACATCAGCAATTCGGCATTGCGTCCGCCCAGCAAAACCTGAATCTCGTTGCGCATCTCGGTTTCGCGATACAGGTGCTTGTCCTGCGTCTTCGTGATCAGCGCGACGCCCAACGCGCCGCCGCGCGGCAAAATCGTCACTTCTTCGAGGATGCCCGTACCGAGCAGGGCCGCAACCAGTCCGTGCCCGGCTTCATGAACAGCGATACGGGTGCGTTCTTCTTCAGTGAGTGCACGTTCCGCACCATTCACATCGCCGATACGTGCAATCTTGATCGCTTCGACGAAATGCTTTGCGGCCACTTTGTTGTCGCCCGCCTTGCGCGCGACGAGTCCGGCCTGATTGACGACCATTGCGAGCGTTGCGGGCGACAGGCCCGTGGTCAGACGCGCGAGCTGGTTGAAGTCGATATCCTCGGCCTTCGATGTCAGCCGCTCCGCATAGAAGCGGATAATGTCCGCGCGATCTTCGAGATCGGGCAGACGCACCTGCACCGTGCGGTCGAAGCGGCCAGGACGGCGCAACGCTTCGTCGAGATTGTCCGGGTGATTCGTGGCCGCGACGATAATCACACCCTCGTTCGATTCGAAGCCGTCCATCTCCGCGAGCAACTGGTTGATGACGCGATTGCTCTCGGCCTCGACGGGACCGCCGCCCGTATCGGTGCGCTTCGCGAGACCATCTGCCTCGTCGATGAAGATGACGGTCGGCGCGTTCTTGCGCGCGAGTTCGAACAGATGCTTGACCTTCTGAATGCCGACGCCGTAGTACTTCGCGCTGAAATAGCTGCCCGTGATAGAAATGAAGTTCGCGCCGCACTCGCCCGCGAGCGCCTGTGCGAGACGCGTCTTGCCGACTCCCGGGCCGCCCGTCATCAGGATGCCGCACGGCGCACGCACGCCCAGTCCCGTGAACTGTTTCGGATTGGTCAGATAGGCTTGAATGTCGGACAGCGCGGCCTTCGCTTCGCCTGCGCCGATCACGTCTTCGAATGAAAGCGCCGGCGTTCTTTCCAGCAGCCGCGCGCCGCTCGTCATTTCGCGGCGCATGAACCACACCAGTCCGCCGATCAACAGCAGCGGCAACAGTACACTGATCGCGTCACGGGTCTTGTCGAAAGCGTCCACCCAGCGCGCGGCGCCCGTGTGAATATTGGCGTCCGGCAGATAGACCATTTGATACGGCGAATGCGCGTCCGCTTTCATTTCGCCCAGCAGCAGCGCATTCGAGAATGCGCCGTTGTGATCGGTGACGTAGTACTTCGCGCCATCGACCGTCGACACGAGAATCGCATTCGGACTCACGCCGACTGCCGTGACGTTGTGTTCGCGAATGTCGCGCAGCATCTCCGATGCATCGCGCTCCTGATGTGTCCACGCCGACGTGTCCTTGCGCATTTCGCTCGCGACGCCCGTCAGTACCGGCGAGCCTTGCACGTTACGCTGATCGTGACGCAGATGCAGGAACGTCACGAGCGCCGCGAAGGCTGTCGCGGTCACGCCAAGCATTACATAGCGACCGTAGCGCGACCAGAACGTATTCTTTGCCGGTTTCATCAGTTGATTCCTAAAACGGGCCACATCGTGGCCAACGCGCATTCGCGCGGACAAAATAAAACGGAGCACGCGCGCGTGATGCGCGTAACGAGACTGGATTGGAATGTGGCCGCAGCCGCGAGCGAGGAAGGGACCAGTTCTTTCGTGCAATGACGTCGGTAAAAAAGACACGCTTATGCGTCCCTCTTTCGACCGCTGTGTGTCTATCGCATTATGCCCAGGCTTATGCCATTTCCAAAACGATAGAAAAGGGCGTATTTAAGGGCTGATTCACGCAATCGAACGGATTGGCCTTACAGAAGGGGCATTGCGGGAAGAAGTACCAATTGATGTTTGGATGGCAAAACACTTTTATCTTCGCAAGGCAGCGAAGACACATCACGCGGACGTTGCATCCGCGCCAGGGTCGGTCATACGAAGATCGGGCACAGGCGAACCGGAAGCGGTCCGCCTGTGCCCGAAACGTCAGCGTCTCACGACACCCATGAGCAACGTGACGATGAAGATGACGAGGAACAGGAAGAACAGGATCTTCGCGATGCTGGCCGCTCCCGCTGCAATCCCGCCGAAGCCGAATACAGCAGCGATCAGCGCAATGACGAAGAAAACCAAGGCGTAATAAAGCATGTTCCGACCTCCATTGCTTGAGTTATGGTCCCGGGCTGCTTGCGCGGCGACGTCCAACCACTTGAGCAAGCCGTGTACCTGACAGCAAGCAACGGAGCCTTGAACATTCGAGCCGGAAACCTACGCAATGGCGGCGACCGCCGCGCGCAAACCGAGCAGATAGCTGTCTACGCCGAACCCGCAGATCTGGCCCTTCACGATCTCCGCGAAAACCGATTGATGACGAAACGGCTCGCGCGCATGAATGTTCGACATATGAATTTCGACGACAGGGACGGTCAGAATCGCGAGCGCATCGCGAATCCCGTAGCTGTAGTGCGTCCATGCGCCCGCGTTGATCAGCACGGCGTCCGCGCCGTCAGTGAATGCCTGATGAATGCGCTCGCACATGTCGCCTTCATGATTGGTCTGATAGCTTTCGACCTCGACATTCAACTCGCGCCCCAGCGCCTGCAGCGCACCGTCGATTTCCGCGAGCGTCACCGTGCCGTACTGCACCGGATCGCGCTTGCCGAACATGTTGTGATTGATCCCATGCAGCATCAGTACTTTTTTCATATTTCCTCCGTTGGTTCGAGATCAGAGCGTCAGACCGTCGCGCTGACTCGAGTATCGATGATTGCGCCCGTGCGCGCCGATTCCGCGATGGCTTCCGTGATGCGCAGGTTTTGCAGGCCATCGCGCACGGTGACGAGCGGCTGCGCGCTGCCTTCGATCACGTCGCAGAAGTGATCCAGTTGCCGCTCGAGCGGGTCGGTGCGCTCGATGCTCGCCGTGGACACCTCGAACGGCTTCCACCACGAGCGGTCTTCCCTGGTAGCGTAGGTCTTCAGGCGCATGGTCGGCACGGACAACGAACCCATGTCGCCCGCGATCACGTAGCAGTCTTCGTCGTCATACGACGCATAGCTCTTGTTTTCCTGCGAGGTCTGTTCCCAGCTGCGCGGCGAAGCCGCCGTGTCCGACAACAGAAACGTGCCGAGCGCGCCATTCTCGAAGCGCAGATTGATCGCCACCGTGTCTTCGACGGCAAACCCGCGCGCCGCGTTCGACACGAACGCCTGCACCGCGACGATTTCACCGCACAGCGAACGCAGATTGCCGATCTCGTGAATCATGTTGATGAGAATCGGGCCGCCGCCCGCCTCGCGCCGCCACGGCGCGGCGTCGAAGTAGTCGTCGGGTTTGAAGAATACGGCGCTGCCCATCACGCCGACAACCTTTCCGATCCGCCCTCCCCCGATGATCTCGCGCGCCTTCGCGAGAATCGGGCTGTGCGCGCGATGATGGCCGACCAGAAGCGGCACGCCGGCCTCATCCGCCGAGGCGCGCAGGCGCTCGCCTTCATCGAGGGTATGCGCGACGGGCTTCTCGATCAGCGCGGGAATGCGGGCGCCGATGCATTCGAGCGCCTGCTCGACATGCAACTGGTTCGGCGTGGCCAGCACCACGCCATCGGGACGGCTGGCGGCGAACAGTTCGCCGAGCGTGCGAAAGAGCGGCACGTCGGCCTGTTTCGCCACTTCCCGCGCGGCGGGGCTCGGATCGACGATCGCAGCCAGGCGGGAACGCGGGCTCTGCTGGATCAGTTCGATGTGACGTCGGCCAATAAGCCCGGCGCCGGCGACGGCAAGCTGCATTTGTCTCATGATTTCGTCGTGTTTATCGCCCAGGATTGGACGTCTTCGTGAATTGAGACTAGATTACTCGTGCCTATCACCAACACAATGCAGCCGAATGGAAAATCATCATGCGCTATTAGCCAATAATGACGGCTTCCTGCGCGATCTTCAGTTGTTCTGCACCGTTGCCCGCCGCGCGAGCTTCATCACTGCGTCGACCGAAATGGGCATTTCGCCTTCGCACGTGAGCAAGCGCATCGCGTTGCTGGAAAAAAGTCTAGGCGTGAAGCTGTTCTTGCGCACGACCCGACGCGTCAGCGTGACGAGCGACGGCGAAGCGGCGTTCCAGTGGGCGCAAAAAATCCTCGACGACGTGCAAGGCATGTCCGACGCCTTCGCCGGGCTGAAGAGCGATCCGCGCGGCGTGATCCGCATCAGCACCAGCCTGCATCTGGGCCGCGACCACGTATCGCCGATTCTTTCGCTGCTGAGAAAGCGCTATACGGCGCTCGAAATCTGGCTCGAACTGCTCGACCGGCGCGTCGATCTCGTTGGCGAAAACTTCGATATCGACGTGCGGGTCGGCAACATCCAGGAGCCGCATCTGATCGCGCACAAGATCGTCGACAGCGCGCGCATCCTGTGCGCCGCGCCTGCCTATCTGAAGCGCGCAGGGACGCCCCGCACGCTTGCGGATCTCGCGCAGCACGATTGCCTGATGTTTCGGGATCGCGACCAGCGCTTCGGCGTGTGGCGCCTGACGGGGCCGGACGGCGAGAAGTCGGTGAAGGTCACGGGTCCGATCGCGTCGAATCACAGCGACATCGTGCAACGCTGGGCGCTCGAAGGTTATGGCGTGATCATGGCGTCGATCTGGGACGTCGCATCGAACCTCGAATCGGGTGCGCTGGTGCGCGTGCTGCCGCAACACCAGCAACCCGCCGATGTCTGGGCCGTGACGTCGGCGCGCGCGTCATCGTCGGCGAAGATTCGCGTATGCGTGGAGTTTTTGAAGGAACAGTTGACGCGTGGACCGTACGCGTTGAAGACGCGCGGCGTGGCCGGGATCTGACAGAAACGTGCGATGCCGCGTTCTGCGGCCTCAACCCGCCGAACGAGGCTCAGGCCCGAGCCTTTCGGCGACGGCCGCGCATGCGGCGCGCAACGGCTAGACATAGGTTTCAAAAGGCGTGTCGTTGCGCCTGAACAGCGGAATGCATCACGCTGATGCACGAAGCGTTGAATTCGGGATTGCGCACGCGCGCAGAAAAGAAAAAACCGCTAGTCAACAAAGCGCTCAAGCCGCGCTTTCCGTCGCGCCACCGACGCGCGTTTCCAGGAAACGCAGCAACGCTTTCACCTTGCTCGAATGACGGCGATTGGGCAGATACGCGGCATAGACGACAGCCTCGCCGCTCTGCGGCGTCACGTCGAAATCCGCGAAGAGGCGCATCAGACGTCCCGCATTGATCTCGTGATTGACGAGCCAGTCCGGCAACAACGCCAGCCCTTGTCCGGCGAGGACCGCTTCGAGCAGCATCTCCAGGCTGTTCGAAATGAGCCGTCCGCGCACGTCGATACGCTCATGCTCCGCGCCCTGGCTAAACGTCCACACCTGGCGCGCGCGGTAACTGCCGCCGTACGCGATACGCAGACATTCGTGTTCCGCGAGCGCGGCAGGCGTCGGAGGCGTGCCCGCGCGTTGCAGATAGTCGTGGCTCGCAACGATATAGCGGGGATTATCGGCAAGCTTCTTCACGACGAGATTCGGATCGCGCGTCATCATGCCGATACGCACGGCGACGTCGATGCGATCGAGCGCGAGGTCTGCGTAGTGATCGGCGACTACGACATCGAGCGCGACGCGTGGATATTCGGCGAGAAACGCGGCGAGATGCGGCGCGAGCTGCATGCGGTTGTAGGCGGACGGCACGGTGATGCGCAGTGCGCCGACGGGCGCGGCGCCGCTGTCGAGGATGCTCTCGTCGGCCTCGGCGAGATCGTCGAGCACTTTCGATATCTGTTCGACATAGGCGGTGCCTGCATCCGTCAGGCTGACCTTGCGCGGCGTACGCGTGAGCAAGGCGGTGCCGAGCGAAGTTTCGAGCGCATCCATCAGCCGCGTCACCGACGACGTCGCCACGCCGAGGCGCTGGGCGGCCTTGGCGAAACCGCCGGCATCGGCGACTTCGAGCAGAGTGTTCAACGCGAGCAGTTTGTCCATGCGGGCGATTATGCCCACGAAGACGATTGCGCTCCACGCAACGGACGTTTGCATTCGGCGTCTATTCGAACAGTGCGGCACAACGGCTAATCTTTGTTGGTGGCAGCCGCGGTGTGTATTCGCTTTTGCGTGGCGCAAGCTGGGTGGTTTGCATGTGTTTTGCGCTGGCATCCGCGGTTTGTTAGCGTGCTTCACGCGTCGCCCCTGTGCGGGGCGGCACCTACTTTTCTTTGCCGCCGCAAAGAAAAGTAGGCAAAAGAAAGCGGCTCACACCGCCAACATTTCTTCCTGCCTGAGGGCCCCCAACCGGTCTTATGCTTCGCGCGGCAACGTGCTTGTTCGCGTGCGTTGCCAACGCTTCGAATGAGCGCCTCACCCACTTCAAGCACTCGCACAAGGGCTAGCGGCAGCGAATGGTATGTGCCGCCCAGGTGGCAAACTGTGTGTAGGTTGTCGCGTCGTATAGCCTGGCGCTCTTACAGGGTGGGGCGCGTGCGCTATCGGTCCGGAGTGTGGCGTGTGCAGCACTACGGCCTACACACAGTTTGCCACCTGGGCGGCCGTGGAACATCTGGCACGGTGTGCCGCAACGCGGGTGTGTGAAGCGGGTGAGGCGTACCGCAAGAGCGCTGGCAACGAACATGGGTCACGTGATTGCCGTGTGAAGCGTAAGACCCGTTGGGGGCACTCAGGCAGGAAGAAGAATTGGCGGTGTGAGCCGCTTTCTTTTGCCTACTTTTCTTTGCGGCGGCAAAGAAAAGTAGGTGCCGCCCCGCACAGGGGCGACGCGTGAACGGCAAACACCACAACGCGGATGCCAGCGAAACCACAAGCAAACCAGCTTGCACACACACCGAATACACGCCATGCGCAGCATTCACTGCAATTCGCTATGCTGCATGGCAACACTGAACCACAACACGCACCGCAAGCACTCAAGTCATAGCCAACCATTGGCTAAAGAAAAAGGAGTCAGCATGTCCAGCAGTTCCACGACGCTCGCCCGCAGCGACACGGCGACCGGGCTCACGCGCAGCCTGATCGCGCTATTCGCATTCAGTTGCGGCGCGATCGTCGCCAACCTGTACTACGCGCAACCGATCACCGAACTGATCGCGCCGTCCATCCACATGTCGAGCGGCATGGCGAGCCTGATCGTCTCACTGACGCAGATCGGCTACGCGCTCGGCCTGTTCTTTCTCGTGCCGCTCGGCGACCTGCTCGAAAACCGCAAGCTGATGATCGCGACAGCGCTGGTGTCGATAGCAAGCCTCGCCGCCGCGACATTCACGCACGCACCGGGTGCTTTCCTTGCGGTCTCGCTGCTAATTGGCTTTAGCTCCGTCGCGGTGCAGATATTGATTCCCCTCGCCGCGCATCTCGCGCCAGATGAAACGCGTGGACGCGTCGTCGGCACGATCATGGGCGGGCTGCTGCTCGGCATTCTGCTGTCGCGGCCTATTTCGAGCGTCGTCGCGGGTCACTTCGGATGGCGTGTCGTGTTCGGCTCGGCTGCCGTGCTGATGGCGATCGTCACGACCGTGCTCGCGCTGACCATTCCGACGCGCCAGCCCTCGCATCAGGCGACGTATCCGCAACTGATCGCATCGCTCGGCCACCTGCTGCGTACGATGCCTGTGCTGCGTCATCGCGCGCTGTATCAGGCGTTGATGTTCGGCTCGTTCAGCCTGTTCTGGACGGCAGTGCCCGTCGAACTGACACGTCACTACGGCCTGTCGCAGACGGCGATCGCCGTGTTCGCGCTGGTCGGCGCAATCGGCGCGACGTCGGCGCCCATCGCGGGCCGGCTCGCGGACGCGGGCCACACGGTGCGCGCGACGCTGATCGCACTGGTGGTCGGTGCGCTCGCCTATACGCCTGGCCTGATTCACCCGGCGTGGGGCGTTGCCGGTCTCGTCGTGACGGGCGTCGTGCTCGACTTCGCGGTGCAGATGAACATGGTGCTCGGACAGCGCGAGATCTACGCGCTGCACGCCGCGAGCCGCAACCGGTTGAACGCGCTGTATATGACGAGCATCTTCGTCGGCGGTGCAATCGGTTCGGCGCTTGCCAGCCCGCTCTACGATCACGGCGGCTGGATGCTGGTGGCAAGCGTCGCGACGGCGTTCCCGGTGATCGCGCTCGCGCATTACCTGGTGATCGGCCGGCCGCACGCAGCGGGTCACGCATGAAGAACTGAACGCCTCCCTTTCGACAGCCATAAACGACAACGGCGCGAACCGGCTCAACTGAGTTGCCGGTTCGCGCCGTTTTGCTTGCAGGGCGTGTGTTATCGATGCACTTTATTCGTGCGCGCCCAGCGGTTGCGGCAACGGCCCGGTGTCTTCATCGATACGCTCGCTCAGCCCCGCTTTCATCCGCGCACGTTTCGACCACATTGCAGTCAGGATCGGCACGAGGATCGCGGTAACGAGGCACGCGGTCGCAACCATCGCCGTCGCTGCCGGCACCACCGGCTTGAAGCGCGGAATCATCTCGCCGATGATCGATGGATTGGCCACCGCCGCGCCCGCCGTCGACGATGCCGCGAGGCCGGCCGCCCCATTGCCACCCGCGATATAGCGGTCGGCGAGAATCAGCGGAATGCCCGTGATGACGATCACGCCCAGCCCGAGCAGCACACCCGGAATACCGCTCTTGACGATCACGTTCAGGTCGATACCGTTGCCGAGCGCAAAGCCGAAGAACGGAATCAGCGGCACCACGCAGCGGCCGAACAGTTCGCGCAGCGCGCTATCCAGATTGCCGAGCGTGAAGCCGATGACAAACGGCAGCACCGCGCCGACGAACAGCCGCGGCTCGAAGAACGCGACGCCCGTCGCGCCGAGAATGATCATGCTGACGAGCGGCCCCGATTCGATCGACATCAGCACGAACGCGCCCGCTTCTTCCTTCGTGCCGTACTGCTGCATCACGGCGGCATAGAGGCCGCCATTGGTCATGTCCATCGAGGTCGTGATGGCGAGCACCGACAGCCCGGCGAACAACCCTGTCTTGATGCCGTCGATAGACAACAGCGACGACGCAATAATCGTCGCGAGCCACGCGACCAGCATCTTCGTGACGAGCAATGTGCCCGACTTGCGCAGCACGGTGCCCGTGGCGCGCAGATCGATGGTCGCGCCCATGCAGAAGAACCAGACAGCGAGAATCGGCACGGTGCCCGTGATCAGGCCATTCGTGAACGACCCAAAGTACTTGCCGGCGCCCGGCGCGAACGAGTGCACGCATGCGCCCAGCAACAGCGGTATCAGCATGAGACCGCCTGGTACACGGTCGATTGCCTTCTTCAGTTTCATGTCTCCTCCATACGACGCCAGGCCGGTGATGGGAACGGCGGAAAGGTCCGGTATGGTCCGGCTACATCCACCTGTCCGCGGACTATAGCATCGACAAAGGAACGATGTTCCGTTTTTGTCCGCGCTGAGATTAATCGTTTACCCTGCTTTAACAATAACTTTCCCGGAATATGGATATTTGACGTTTTCTTGATTTCGGACCAACGTTCCGATCATGCTAGACTGCGCGCACAATCAACCCGGAGGCGCTGCCCAGCGTGCCGCCCAGCAGCGGAGGAGACATGGAAGTCAGGCAGAGCATCAACAGCGAATATGCGAAAACGCTCGATACAACCGGCCTCAGAAAAGAGTTTCTGGTCGAGAAAGTGTTCGAGCCGGATGCGCTTGCGCTCACGTATAGCCATATCGACCGGATCATCGTCGGCGGCGCGTTTCCGCAGACGCGTGCCGTCGAAGTGCCCAGTTCGCTCGGTAAATCGATCGGTGTCAGTTATCTGCTGGAGCGGCGTGAGCTTGGCGCGATCAATATCGGTGGCGACGGTTGGGTCGAGGCGGATGGCAAGCGCTTTATCGTGCGCAACGAGGAAGCGATCTATGTCGGCAAGGGCACGCAGTCGCTAACGTTCGGCAGCGACGATCCCGCGCATCCCGCGAAGTTCTATCTGAACTGCGCGCCCGCGCAGGCCACGTATCCGACGCGCACCATCACGCTCGCCGAAGCGTCGCCCCAAACGCTCGGCGATCCCGCGACGAGCAACCGCCGCACGATCTACAAGTTCATCGTTCCCGAAGTGCTGCCCACCTGCCAGCTGTCGATGGGCATGACCAAGCTCGAGCCGGGCAGCCTGTGGAACACGATGCCGTGCCACACGCACGAGCGGCGCATGGAGGTGTATTTCTACTTCAACGTCGCCGACGATGCCGCCGTCTTTCACATGCTCGGCGAGCCGCAGGAGACGCGGCATATTCTCGTGCACAACGAGCAGGCCGTGATTTCGCCTAGCTGGTCAATTCATTCGGGCGTCGGCACGCGCGCCTACACGTTCATCTGGGGCATGGTCGGCGAGAACCAGGTGTTCAGCGACATGGACCATCTCGCCGTGCGAGATCTGCGCTAATGCAACGCGGGCTTTCATCGAACAGGAATCGCGCATGACTTCGCATCCTTCGCATCCTTTTGATCTCAGCGGCAAGATCGCGCTCGTCACGGGCAGCAACACGGGACTCGGCGCGGGCATGGCGCGCGCGCTCGCGGCCGCCGGTTGCGACATCGTCGGCGTGAGCCGCTCGGACGACAGCGACACCGCGCAACAGGTAAAGGCGCAGGGCCGCCGCTATGTCGGCGTGAACGCGGACCTTTCGGACATCGCGCCCATCGACGACATCGTGCGCGCCGCGCTCGAAGCCTGTGGACGCATCGACGTGCTGGTGAACAACGCGGGCATCATCCGGCGCGCGGACGCGCTCACGTTCAGCGAGGACGACTGGGATGCCGTGATGAACGTGAACCTGAAGAGCGCGTTCTTTCTCGCGCAAGCCCTCGCGCGGCATTTCGTCGAGCAGGAGAAGCGCGGCAAGATCATCAACGTCGCGTCGATGCTGTCGTTTCAGGGCGGCATCCGCGTCGCGTCGTACACGTCGTCGAAAAGCGGCATGCTCGGACTCACGCGCCTGCTCGCCAACGAATGGGCGGCGCGCGGCATCAACGTGAATGCGATCGCGCCGGGCTACATGGCGACGTCGAACACGGCGGCGTTGCGGGACGACGAGCAGCGCAACAGCGAGATCGTCGCGCGCATCCCGGCGGGACGCTGGGGCACGCCCGACGATCTGGCGGGCCCCGTCGTGTTTCTCGCGTCGCAGGCTTCGGACTACGTGCACGGCCATACGCTCGCTGTCGACGGCGGCTGGCTCGCGCGGTGATGTGATTTGATGTGAATTGCGCGGTGCACGCGGTATATTTCGGCGATCAGCAACATCGTTGTGGAAAGACGCTGCGGGCAACCGCTGCAAAGACACTATGGCAGCCATCGACAAACTCAAGACCACGGCCACCGCGCCCCGCAAGCGCGCCGCCGCCCCGCTCACATCCGACGCGGACGCCGCCGATAAAGGCGAATCGTTGTCGTCGATCGCGCGCGTGTTCGCGATTCTCGGCGCGATTGGCGACAGCGGGCAGATTGGCATCAGCGAGCTATCGCAACGGCTTTCGCTGTCGAAGACGACTGTGCATCGCGTGTTGCAAACGCTCAAGGCGCTTGGGTATGTGACGCAAGAGGTCGAGACCGAGCGCTATCACCTGACCATCCGGCTGTTCGAACTCGGAGCGAAGGCGCTGGAAAGCGTTGATCTCGTGCGCGAGGCCGACATTGAGATGCGGCGCATTGCGGGCGCGACGCGGGAGGCCGTGCACCTCGGCACTTTTGACGAAGACGCGATTATCTATATTCACAAGATCGACGCTGACTATGGGTTGCGGATGCAGTCGCGTATTGGGCGGCGTAATCCGTTGCATAGCACGGCGATTGGCAAGGTGTTGCTTGCGTGGCTGGAACCTGCTGAGGCGCGCGAGGTGTTGTCGCATATCGAGTTTCGCAAGTCGACGGCGAAGACGCTCGCCTCTGCCGATGCCGTGATGAGCATTCTGCCGCAGGTGCGCGCGCAGGGTTATGGCGAGGATATCGAGGAGCAGGAAGAAGGCTTGCGATGCCTGGCTGTGCCTGTGTTTGACCGGTTTGGGCGTGTGATTGCCGGGCTTTCTGTTTCGTTTCCGACGATGCGGTGTGGGGCTGATACCAAGTTGCACTATGTGGCTTTGCTCAAGGCTGCGGGGGCTGCTGTGTCGGCGAGGCTCGGGTATCGGGAGCCGGCACAGGTCGCGGCAGAGGTCACGCACCCGGGCTGACACTGAAGGTCAGCATTTTTGTTGGATGCGGCTGCGCGGCGTGGGCCTTTTTTTGCCTTCGCGAGGTGGGGTTTGCTGCGCACGCGGTTTGGTTTTTTGCTTTTGCGCTGGCATCCGCGTTTTGTTAGCGTGCTTCACGCGTCGCCCCTGTGCGGGGCGGCACCTACTTTTCTTTGCCGCCGCAAAGAAAAGTAGGCAAAAGAAAGCGGCTCACACCGCCAACATTTCTTCTTGCCTGAGGGCCCCAAAGGGTCTTACGCTTCACACGGCAACGCCCTTGTTCGCGCGTGTTGCCAACGCTTCGAATAAGCGCCTCATTCACTTCAAACACCTGCACAACGGCTAGCGGCAGCGAAAGGTATGTGCCGCCCAGGTGGCAAACTGTGTGTAGGTTGTCGCGTCGTATAGGGTAGCGCTCTTACAGGGTGGAACGCGTGCGCTATCGGTTCGGAGTGAGGCGTGTGTGGCGCTACGGCCTACACACAGTTTGCCACCTGGGCGGCGGCGGAATATCTGGCACGGTGTGCCGCAACGCGGGCGCGTGCAGTAGGTGAGGCGCTCTTTCAATGCGCTGGCAACGAACATGGGTCACGTGATTGCCGTGTGAAGCGTAAGACCCTTTGGGGGCCCTCAGGCAGGAAGAAATGTTGGCGGTGTGAGCCGCTTTCTTTCGCCTACTTTTCTTTGCGGCGGCAAAGAAAAGTAGGTGCCGCCCCGCACAGGGGCGACGCGTGAAGCACGCTAACAAAACGCGGATGCCCGCGCAAAGGCAAAAAACCGCCCACGCCACGCAGGCGCAAAACAAAAACTCACTGCGGGGAACCCCGCAAATACTCCCCAAGAAAATCAACAAACGTCCGCAGCTTGACGGAAAGCTGATTCCTCTCAAGATAAATCGCATGAATATCCGCCCCGGGCAGCGCCCAATCAACCAAAAGCGGCACGAGCGCGCCCCGCTCGAGATACTCTCCAATTTCCCACTCAGAACGCACAACCACCCCACGCCCTTCAAGCGCCCAGTGCAGCACTGCACTACCATCATTACTCGCCAGAGGCCCATCGACCTTCACAGTCTCCACGCGCTTGCCGCGCGAAAAATGCCACGTCCCATAAGCCGACTCATTCTCGCGCAACACAATACACGCATGCCGCGTCAGATCATGCGGCAGCAAAGGCGTCCCATGCAGCTTCACGTATTCGGGCGACGCGCACACGATGCGCCGGTTCTTCATCAACAAACGCGCATTGACACGCGCATCAGGCACCTCGCCAAACCGGATGCCAAGATCAAAACCCTCTTCCTGCAAACTCATCGGCCTGTCGGTCAGATGAAGCTGAATCTTCATCGACGGAAAACGCGCAACGAAATCGGAAATCGCAGGCGCAATCCGCGCACGGCCGAAACCAAACGACGCATTCACACGCAGCAACCCCGCCGGCTCAGCCCGGCTACGCGTCACCAACTGTTCGAGTTCCTGCAACTCGTCAAGGATCCGCGAGCCATTCGCAAGGTATAGCTCGCCTTCCGGCGTCAGGCTCAAACGCCGCGTCGTGCGGTTCATCAGGCGTACGCCGAGCCGCCGTTCCAGTTGCGCCAGGCGCTTGCTGACAGCCGGCGGCGTTACGCCAAGCTCGCGCGCCGCCGCCGCCAGATTGCGATGCCGCGCGACCAGCGCAAACAGATTCAGATCCGAGAAGCCATCCATTTTCACTGTCTCCCAACGTCCGCCAAGATTCGTTCCTGAAAGTTACGACCGGAATGCATTTGCGGAAACCCTATCTCCCGAGGCATCAATTAGACTCGATTCAACCTTGGGAGACAACGATGTTCGAAGGATTCACGGATGCGTCGGCCCACATCGACGGCATCACGATTCACGCAATCAAGGGCGGACGCGGTCCCGCGCTGCTGCTGTTGCACGGCCACCCGCAGACGCACGCAATCTGGCACAAGGTCGCGCCCGCACTCGCCGAACGCTTCACCGTGATCGCCGCCGACCTGCGCGGCTACGGCGACAGCGGCAAGCCGCAAGGCACGCCGGATCACGCGAACTACGCCAAGCGCCGCATGGCGCTCGATCAGGTCGAACTGATGCGCGCGCACGGCTTCACGTCGTTTGCCGTGATCGGCCACGACCGCGGCGGACGCGTGGCCGCGCGCATGGCGCTCGATCACCCCGACGCCGTCGAACGCCTGGTCACGCTCGACGTTGCGCCCACGCTCGCGATGTACGAGAAGACCTCGTTCGATTTCGCCCGCGTCTACTGGCACTGGTTCATGCTGGTGCGTCCCGCGCCGTTTCCGGAGACGCTGATCCGCGCCGACCCGGACCTCTATCTGAAGCAGACGATCGGCGCGCGCAGCGCGGGCCTCGCGCCGTTCACCGCGCAAGCCTACGCCGAATATCTGCGTTGTCTGTCCGATCCCGCTACCGCGCATGGCATCTGCGAGGACTACCGCGCGAGCGTCACGATCGACCTCGAACACGACCGCGCGACACTCGCCGCGCGTGAGCAGATCAAGTGCGACTTTCTCGCGCTGTGGGGCGCGCAAGGAGTGATCGAGCAATGCTTCGAGCCGCTTGTGGAGTGGCGGCCATACGCACCGCAAGTCCAAGGCGAAGCACTGCCCTGCGGCCACTACATCCCGGAAGAAGCGCCGCAACTTTTTCTGGACCGCGTGCTGCCCTTTCTTGGCGCGTGACTCCAACACAAAGAAACCTCACATCACCATGTCGAAACGAACCCTCTACCAGAAGCTCGTCGATTCGCATCTCGTATCGCGCATCGACGAACAGAACGTGCTGCTCTACGTCGATCTGCATTTGATGAACGAGTACACCAGTCCGCAAGCCTTCAGCGCGCTCGAAGCGCGTGGCCGCGCGGTGCGCAGGCCACGGCAGCAACTCGCCATCGTCAGTCACATCATTCCGACTCACGCCGAAACGCCGCGCGTGATCCGCGACGCCGCATCGCTCGTGCTCGCGCAGAATCTCGGCCGCAACTGCGAGCGCGCGGGCATCCGCCTGCTCGCCGCGAACGATCCGATGCAGGGCATCGAGCACATCGTCGCGCCCGAAATGGGACTCGTGCGGCCCGGCATGGTCGTGCTGTGCGGCGACAGCCACACGACCACGTACGGCGCATTGGGCGCGCTGGGCTTCGGCATCGGCACGTCCGAGGTCGAGCATGTGCTCGCGACGCAAACCCTCGTCTATCGGCTCGCGCAGACCATGCGTATCGTGATCGACGGCGCGCTGCCTTATGGCACGTCATCGAAAGACGTCGTGATCTGGCTGCTCAGCCGGATCGGCGCACAAGGCGCGCGTGGCTATGCCGTCGAGTTCGCGGGATCGACCATCGCGTCGCTGTCGGCGGAAGCGCGCATGACCTTGTGCAACATGACCGTCGAAGCGGGCGCGCGCGCCGCGCTGATCGCGCCCGACGCGACCACCTTCGACTATGTGCGCGCGCATGCCAACTCGCTCGACGAAGCCGCGTGGCAAGCCGCCCTCGACGACTGGCGCACCCTTCGCTCCGACGACGACGCGCACTTCGACGCCGAACACCGTTTCGACGCGCGCGACATCGCACCGTTCGTCACGTGGGGCACCAGCCCCGACCAGGCCATTGCAATCGATGCGCGCATCCCCGGAGAAGCCGAACAGCCTTCGCGCGAAGCCGCCGCGTCGCTGCGCCGCGCGCTCGATTACATGGGACTCGAAGCACAACAGCCGCTGGCCGGCACGCGGATCAATCGCGTCTTCATCGGTTCGTGCACCAATGGGCGCATCGAAGACCTGCGCAGCGTCGCGCAGATCGTGCGCGGCAAGCACGTCGCGCAAGGCGTGCGCGCGATGGTGGTGCCCGGCTCGGGCAGCGTGCGGCGCGCGGCGGAACAGGAAGGCATCGCGCAGACGCTGATTGACGCCGGCTTCGAATGGCGCGAGCCGGGTTGCTCGATGTGCCTCGCGATGAACGACGACATGCTCGACGAAGGCGAACGCTGCGCATCGACGACGAACCGCAATTTCGAAGGACGCCAGGGACGCGGCGGCCGCACGCATCTGATGAGTCCCGCGATGGCAGCAGCAGCCGCATTGACCGGCTGCATCACCGATGTCCGCACACTGGAGACACACGCGCAATGAACCGCTTGACCATCATCGAAGGCACGGCGGCGCCGTTGCCGATCGACAACCTCGACACCGACCAGATCATGCCGAAGCAGTTTTTACGCATCGTCGACAAGGCCGGTCTTGCAGACGGCTTGCTGTACGACCTGCGCTTCGATGCGCAAGGCGTACCGCGCGCCGGCTGCGTGCTCAACCAGCAAGCCTATGACGGCGCGCGCATCCTGATCGGCGGAGCGAACTTCGGCTGCGGATCGAGCCGCGAGCACGCGGTGTGGGGCTTGCAGCAATACGGCTTTCAGGCGGTAATCGCGCCGAGTTTCGCGGAGATTTTCTATTCGAACGCGATGAACAACCGTCTGCTGCTCGTGCAACTCGAACGCGACGCAATTGATGCACTCGTGCAGGCGTCGACCCAAACGCCTGAATCGAAACTGCGCATCGATCTCGAACGGCAAACCGTGACGGCTGCGCACGGACAGACCTACACGTATCCGCTTGGTGCGCGCCATAAGCGAATGGTGATCGAAGGCATGGACACGATCGACCTGACGCTTGCGTCCCTGCCAGATATCGAGGCGTTCGAGCGCGCGCATTTCGCGCGGTGCGCATGGGCACAAGTGCTATGACGCTCGCGCCGCCATCACGATAGCGGCGAAAACAGCCGCACCACCCTTTCACGTTCCGACACGCCGATTCCCTTCCGACTGCAGAAGGGAACGGCCCCGCTTTGCCCCGAAAAACGGAGGAGACATGAAGCGCAAACCGTTCTACAAGGTTCTTTATATCCAGGTGCTGTTCGCCATCGCGGCGGGCGTGCTGCTCGGACACTTCGCACCGCATGAAGCCGTCGCGCTGAAGCCGCTCGGCGACATGTTCATCAAACTGGTAAGGATGATCATCGGGCCGGTGATCTTCTGCACGGTCGTGACGGGCATCGCCGGCATGCAGGACATGAAGAAGGTCGGACGCGTCGGCGGCAAGGCGCTGCTGTATTTCGAGGCCGCGTCGACGCTCGCGCTCGCGATCGGCCTCGTCGCCGCGCACGTGCTCAAGCCAGGCAGCGGCTTCAACGTCGATCCCGCGACACTCGATGCGAGCGCCGTATCGAGCTACGCGGCGCAGGCCGCGCATGGCGACGGCATCGTGGCGTTCGTCATGCACGCGATCCCCGACACCTTCGCCGGCGCGATGACGCAAGGCGATATCCTGCCCGTGCTGGTGATCGCGATGCTGTTCGGCTCCGCGCTGGCCGTACTGGGCGACAAGGCAGCGCCCGTGACGAATCTCGTCGAAACGCTGTCGAAAGCGTTCTTCCGCATCGTGCATATGATCACGAGCCTCGCGCCCATTGGCGCGTTTGGCGCGATGGCGTTCACGATCGGCCGTTACGGCATCGTCTCCCTGCTGCCGATGCTCAAGCTGATCGGCTCGTTCTATCTGACAGCGGCCCTGTTCGTCGCGATCGTGCTGGGCGTGGTCGCCCGGATGTGCGGATTCAGCCTGTGGCGCTTCCTGGTGTATATCCGCGACGAACTGCTGATCGTGCTCGGCACCTCGACGTCCGAAGCGGCGCTGCCTCAACTGATGGAAAAGCTCGAACGGCTCGGCTGCCCGCGCGGCGTCGTCGGGCTCGTCGTGCCGACGGGTTACTCGTTCAATCTCGACGGTACGAACATCTATATGACGCTCGCCGTGCTGTTTCTCGCGCAGGCAACCAACACGCATCTGACCGTCACGCAGGAAATCACACTGCTGCTGGTGACGATGCTGACCTCGAAAGGATCGACGGGTGTGACGGGCGCGGGCTTCATCACGCTGGCCGCGAGTCTTTCCGTCGTGCCGACCGTGCCCGTCGCGGCGATGGTGTTGATACTGGGCATCGACCGCTTCATGTCCGAGTGCCGCGCGCTGACGAATATCGTCGGGAACGGCGTGGCGTCGATCGTCGTGTCGGCGTGGGAAGGCGGTCTGGATCGCAACGCGCTTGCCGCCGCACTCGGACGCCGCGCAAACGATTTCCCGGACCCACACTTTGAGACACCTGCCCCAGCGCAGACCACCGATATCGAAAAAGCATAACCTCGCGTTTTTCCTCATCACACAAATACTGCGCAATGTGCGTTAGATCGCATCCGGCCGGGTCGATTGCTGGCAACTTTATTCACATCATGTTGATCGTGCGGACGCATGCGATGCGCGTCCGTTACTCGGGGTCGCCCCTGGTAAAGGCGTGCAGCATGGGTGTACGTCAGGTTCCGGCGGGATGCTGATTCGCAGGCGGTCAGCACCGGACACGCGTACGGAGTTGTGTTTGCCGTATATGACCACCAGCGAGGTAACAACCATGAGAATCACCACATTGCTCGGGTCTGCGGCGTTGACCGTGGCCTTCGGGCCAGCCCTTCTGTCCGCCGCTGCGTGGGCTGACGGGCCGCGGTCAGCCTATGACAATGGCGGCGCAAACGAGGCTTCGCTCGATCCAGGCGAAGAGCAGATGACCGCCGACGAGGAAAACAAGGCACGCCTGAAGGATCTGAGCGACGCCTATCACAGCGGCTACAACGCGCGCGCGAAGGAGGATGCCGATACTTACGCTTCGTTGCGCGACCAGTTGAAGCACACGTCGAAGGCCAACGCGCAGCAACCGCCGCCGTTGCCGTCCGACATGCCCGCCGACGACAACGCGCAGGTGCGGCGCGTGAATCAGCCGCGCGTCGCGCAGCGGCAGTTGCAGGCGCAAGCAGCTTACGACGATGACGATGCCGCGCCCGTGCAATATGCACCCGCGCCGCCGCCGCGTCCGCGCTACCGGCCCGCGCCTGTCGTCTATACGCAGCCGCCGATGTACGAGGGCCCTTCGCCGGAAGAGATGCAAACGGTCGTGTTCCAGCCGTATCAGCCGCCGCCCGTGCAGTACGTGCCTGTCTACCACCAGCCTGTCTACGTGAGCCAGCCGGTCATGCCGATGCAGTATGCGGCGCAGGTGCCCGTGTACCGCCCCGGGTATTACGGCTACCGCGGTTACGGCTGGTAGCGCGAAACAGCGTGTGTTGTCTGCATCCGCGCCTTCGCAAGAAGGTGCGGCATGCGCACGTCCGTGCGCAGTGCCGCTATCCGTCACCAGCCGAACTTCGCCTCGACGCCCACATAGTCCGCATTGCGCGCCCCTAACGCGCGTATCGAATCGCCGACTTCGAAGTGCACCGCTTCCAGCGCGAGCGCAACGTTCGAACTGACGAGCCAGTCGGCGCGAACCTGCGCGTACATGCCCGTCCAGCGCGTGCCCTTGCCTGCCGTGCCCGGCACCACGGCCATCCCCTGGCCGTAGATCGCGTCGGCTGTCGTTGCGCGCCACTGGAAGCCGAGTGCCGTCAACAGCGTGACCTTCGGCGTTACCTTGAACGTGATCGACGGCTTCACGTGAATCAGGTTGCTATAACCCGTGTAGCCCGCCAGCGTGAAGTAGTAGCCGTTGGGGAACAGCGGGTTGAAGGTTCCGACACGACCGTCACCCGGATGCCGGTCGCCCGATGCGCCGTCCACCTGCAAGCCGAGCCGCGGCGAGCCCGCCACGGTTGCGAACGTATAGCCGCTCAGCACGCCGAACGCCCACGCGCCGATCGTGTCGTTGCCGACGTGGCCCGTCTGAACCATCGTTTCCGCGTCCCAGTCGAACGACGCGACCTTGCCCGCGTAGCGCACGTCGAACACATCGCGATGCTCGGTGCCCGTCGCATCGAGAAAGCGCGCGTTGTCGCGGTTGTAGCGCGACCAGTACGCGGACAGATCACCCGGCCCCGTGTTCGCGCGCTCGACGCGCACGCCGCTGAACGTCAGATGCCGGTTCGACACATCGTCGAAGGCCGTGACGTCGCGGTACTGTACGGGCTGCGCCATGTAGCCGATGAAGCGCCATTTGTCGATTTCATAGTCGGCCCACAGCGCGTCGAATGCCTGGCGCACGTTGGGGCCGTCGCGCACCGACACGAAGCGCTGCAAGTCGAACGCCATCTCCTGGCGGCCGACGCGCGCCTTGAACGTGCCGCCGCCCACGCCATAGACGAACGCGACGAACGCCTGCTCGATATCGAGCGGATTCTTGTCGACGGGCGTGACGGAATCCTTGCCGAAAGGACGCGCGTCTTCGAGCTGAAAGAACGCCTGCACATGCCCGCCGATGCGCGCGTCGGCATGTACCTCCGCGCGCTGGATCACGTAGCTGTCGGGGCCCGCGCTGCCGAGTCCGAACAGCGGCGTGTTGTTCAGCTCGAAGCGCTCGCGCAGGTTCGCGCCTAGCGACAGATAAGTCGACGGATCGCCGCCCAGCGGAATGTACTTGAGCGCATCGAACGGCTTGCGCGGCACGCACGGCAACGCCAGCACCGACCAGTCTTCCTGCCAGCGGTTGAACGACAGTGACGACGGCCGCTTAGCGGTGCATTGCGATGCGTCGGCTGCACTAGTTTCCGCCTTGCTTGCCTCTGCCGTGTCGGCGGCGAGCGCGTTCGTGCCGTCCGCCAGACCGCACATGGCGAGCGCGGCGCAAGCGGCAGCTCGCTTCGCGCGTTTGATTGAGCGACGCACCGTCACTTCTTCGCTTCGTGAATCTCGGCGACGTAGCCGCCGGGAAATTCGACCATCGCGCTGCGCCCTTCGACCGTGCTGCTCGCGGGCGACAGCACCTTCACGCCGACGCCTTGCGCCTTGGTGAGCGTCGCGTCGAGATCGGCGACCTGATAGCCCGTCGTCTCGCGGCCATACGGATACGGCAGCTTGCCATCCGTCACGAACACGAGCATGTTGCCGAAGCCAGACGCGATACGCACGCGCCGGATCGTGTCGCCCGGCCGGCCGATTTCGCCGCCATCGGCACGGCGGTTATCGGAGACGATCTTGCCGTGCGAGAAGCGCACGAAGCGCTTGATGAAGTTGTCCGCCGCCTGTGGGGACACGTAGACGCGATTGTCCGGCACCGTTTCGAGCGGACCATACGAAGGCGCCTTCGTGTGCCAGTACAACTGCATATAAAGACCGCCCGGCCACTGGATGACAGCGTCCTTGCCGATCGGGTCGTCGAATGTATCGACGATCACATCGGCGCCCGCTGCGCGCGCGGCGCGCACGGCCTTGTCGATATCGGTGACGAGATAGCCGGTGCGCTCGCTGCCGAACGGATACGGAATCGGCGTCTGGAACGCGAACACCGACAACATGCCGACAGGCGTCTGCACGTATTGCGAGGCCGTCTTGCTCGGCGTCGGCGTGACCGTGAACACGGCGCGCGGCGAAGCCTTGCCGCCGAACGTCGCGACGAAGCTGTCGACGAACGCGTCGATGTCCTGGCTCGACACATAGACGTGCGTCGTGTCGTATTGCGGTCCCACGGACACGACGGGCGCGCCCTTGCCCGCGCTCTGATGGTCGGCTTCCGCGAAAGCGGGCGAGCCGGCCAGCGTCACGCCGAGCGCCGCAATCGACACGACAGCCGCGCGCAACAATCGATACATCTTGACGGTACTCATGAAAACACTCCTTGCTGGTAATAGTTGCCGCCGCGTCTCGTCATGACGCGCGGCGCAATCAGGTTTGCGCGGGCGCCGCGCCCGTGTTTCTGGACAGCGCCGCGAGCACGCACAGCGCGGCGAGCGGCAACAGCAGCGCCCAGAACGACGCGAGCAGATACCCGGCCGCACCCGCGCCCGCGCCAATCGCAAAACCGGCGACGGGCGGCAGCGTGCGCCACAGGCGACTGCGCGCCGCATGCCGCGTTTTCGCATCGGCGGGTGAAAACAGCAGATCGAACACGTCGATCACGGCTTGCGTGACGTTGCCCGTCATCACCGTATTGGCGACGACAGAGCGCGCGGTCAGGCGACCATGCGCGTTCTGCACGCCCATCGCGGCCGCGCCGAGCAGACCGCAGGCAATCGTCAGCGGCGCGTCAGAGTCGGTGATGGGCGCGGCCAGCACGCCCGCTGCCATGAAGCCCGTCAGCAGCGCCGCCTGCAGCACGTACAGCGCGCAGGCGCGCATGCCATGTCCGCGCACAAGCAACTGGTTGTCGAGCACGCGCGCGAGCACGATTCCCGCGACGAACGCGGGAAATGCGAGCCACTTGATCAGCAGACCCGTCCCCGCGCCCGCCAGTCCCGAGCCGATCAGAATGAAATTGCCCGTCACGTGCGCGGTGAAAAGACCAAACAGCGCGACGAAGCCGAGCGTGTCGACATAGCCCGCGATGGTCGCAAGCCAGGTGTCCTCGCCAGGCACGTGATCGAGTTGCGCCGCGAGTTGCGCCTCCGCGCCCGTGCTCATTGGTCCTTGCTGGGTGACGGAGCCGGCTTGTTGCTGGCGACGGAGGGCGCGCTTTGCGTTTGCGCATCGGGCGTGCGTATCTGCGCCTGCACGAACGGAATCGCATGCTCGCCGATCACGATGCCGAGCAGTCCCGCGAGCGCAATCAGCGGCGGCGCGGGCGACTGCACGCGCACGAGGTAATACAGCAGGCCGACCACGAGGCCCGCGCCCAAAGAAATCAGGTATGACATGGCTTACTCCTTCGTTGCGTCACTGAATCAGCCCCGGCAGGGACGCGTGCGCGGCCTCGCGGCTGCAATGACAAGCGGCGTGTGCGGAACGCACACGCCTGCGGCTCCGACGGCCCGCGCCGCACGTTCATTCGACATGATCGATTCCATCGTCTACGCTCACGCCTGTCGTTGCCCCGACGCATGCGGCCGCAGCGCAAAGCGGTAACGGCCCGCGCCGCCGATCGCAATGGTGCCGAACAGGATCAGCAGCATCCACGCGAACTGCCCTTGATCCAGCGTCCATTCGCGATGCACGAGGCCGAGCGCAATCACGCTGACCAGCATTATCGGCAGCGCGGCGAGCCGCGTCGCGATGCCCACGATCATCAGCAGCGGACACACGACTTCCGCGAAAATCGCAAAAGCCAGCGTCAGCATCTTGCCGAGATGCAAAGGGTCTTCGATCGCGTCGAGCTGGCTCGCGAAGTGGAGTGCCTTCGGCAGTCCATGCACGAGCAGCACGAGCACGCTCGCAGTGACGCGCAGAAACAGCAGCGCGGCGTCGGGTGCGGAAAAACGGTTCATTGCGTGCACGCGTCAGAACGCAAAGCAGCTGCAACCGAGCGCGCCCCAGAACGAGTTCGCATCGCTGGCGGGGACGTTGCTGCGCCAGGCCCATCCATGCGCATGACGATGCACGCCACACAGGTTCACGCACGCGTCGTTGCACGATTGCTGCAGCGGCGCGGCGGCGGGACGGTAGCGCGCGTAGCCGCCATACTCCGCGACGGGCGACCATGTCGGGCTGACGGGCAGCGCAGGCGGAGCGAAGGTTTCGAACTCGTCGGCGGCATAGACGACGCGGCCGTTGACGACCGTCAGCACCGAGGTCAAATGCTTGATCGCGTCTTCATCGACGGTGAAGTAGTCGTCCGACAGCACCGCGAAGTCGGCAAGCTGGCCCGGAACCAAGGCGCCCTTGCGCGTCTCGTCATTCGAGAACCACGCGCTGCCGACCGTATAGCGGCGCAGCGCTTCCATGCGGTCGAGCCGGTCTTGCGCCGTGTACATCGGGGTGCCGCCCACCGTACGTCCCGACACCAGCCAGAACAGCGACACGAACGGATTGAAGCTCGCGACACGCGTCGCGTCCGTGCCGGCGCCAACAGGCAGCCCTGCTGCCAGCATCTGCCGCACGGGCGGCGTGCGCGCGGCGGCTTCTGCGCCATAACGGGCAATGAAGTACTCGCCCTGATACGCCATCCGGTGCTGCACGGCAATGCCGCCGCCAAGCGCCGCAATACGCTCGATATTGCGCTGTGAAATCGTCTCGCAGTGGTCGAAGAACCAGCGCAGGCCCGCGAACGGCGTGTCCTGATTGACGCGCTCGAACACATTGAGAAAGCGTTCGATCGATTCGTCGTAAGTCGCATGCAGCCGGAACGGCCAGCGGTTCTGCACGAGCAGCCGCACGACGGCTTCGAGTTCGCTTTCCATCGCCTCCGGCAGATCGGGGCGCGGCTCCAGGAAGTCTTCGAAGTCAGCGGCGGAGAACACCAGCATTTCGCCCGCGCCGTTGACCTTCAGGAAGTCGTCGCCGTCGCCGGGCTTCGTGACCTTGACCCACTTCGCGAAGTCTTCGATTTCCTTCTTCGCGTTCTGCGTAAAGAGGTTGTACGCGATCCGCACCGTCAGCTCGTTGCGCTTCGCGAGTTCCATGATGACGGCGTAGTCGTCGGGATACGCCTGATAGCCGCCGCCCGCATCGATCGCGCTCGTCACGCCGAGGCGGTTCAGCTCGCGCATGAACTGGCGCGACGAGTTCATCTGATCGTCGAGCGGCAGCTTCGGACCTTTCGCGAGCGTCGCATACAGCAGGCCCGCATTCGGGCGCGCGATCAGCATGCCCGTCGGATTGCCACGGCGGTCGCGCTGGATTTCGCCGCCCGGCGGGTTCGGCGTATCGCGGTCGTAGCCGACGGCGCGCAGCGCCGCAGCGTTCAGCAATGCGCTGTCGTAAAGGTGCAGGATGAAGACGGGCGTATCCGGCGCGATCGCGTTGATCTCTTCGAGCGTCGGGCCGCGCTTCTCCGCAAACTGGAATTCGTTCCATCCGCCGACCACGCGCACCCATTGCGGCGCCGGCGTGCGCGCAACCTGCGCGCGCAGCATCTCGAGCGCATCGCGCAGCGACGGCACGCCATCCCAGCGCAACTCGAGATTGAAATTGAGGCCGCCGCGAATCACGTGAAGGTGCGAATCGTTGAGGCCCGGGATGACCGTGCGGCCCTTCAGGTCGATGCGGCGCGTCGAATCGTTCGCCCATTGCATCATGTCGTGATCGTTGCCACTTGCGACGATCTCGCCTTTCGTGACGGCGAGCGCCGTCACGAACGAACGCTTGTCGTCCTGCGTCGCTATCTTGCCGTTGTAGATCACCAGGTCCGCAATGCGGGCGGGCTGAATGGGTGCGGTCATCGTCGCTCTCCGTGAATCGTGGTCAGGCGCAATTCACGCGCGACATCAGCGACGCCGCGCGCGAATCAATACAGAAAAATGCTTGAGGCAATGAAGCCCGATCAGCCTGCCTCGCTCGCGTGCTCGCCGAGAATCTGCTTCGCGTAGCGCACGCCGATGCCGTATGCGCTGTGCGCTTTGAAGATGTCCATGCAGCCTTCGTACGTTTCGCCGCGCGCCCAGTCGCGTTGCAGCTCGCACATGAACTGCAGCGAGTTCATCGGCACGGCGCCCGCCTGAACGATGCGTTGCACCGCGCGCTCATGCGCTTCTTCCGTGATGTCGCCGCATGCGTCCGTCGGCACGTAGATTTCGAAGCCTTCGGCCAGCATCTGGATGGTCGGGAACGTCACGCACACTTCCGTCCACAGGCCCGCGATCACGATCTTCTTGCGGCCCGTTGCCTTGATCGCTTCACGGAAGCCCTTGTCTTCCCACGAGTTCATCGACGTGCGGTCGATCGGCTTGGTCTCCGGAAACACCGCCTGTACTTCAGGCAGCAGATGGCCGCTGAACGAGTCGGCGGCGATCGTCGTCAGGATGGTCGGCACGTTGAAGAGCTTCGCGGCCTTCGCGAGGATCTGGACGTTGTGCAGGACGGTTGTGCGCTCGTGCGAGTGCGTGCCGAAGAACATCTGCGGCTGATGGTCGATAAGCGCGAGCGCGCATGTGTCGGGCGTCAACAGTTCATGTGCCATGAGTAGCTCCATTTCGCAGGCATGCGAGAGACCCGCACGGTTGCCTGAAGGCAACCGCGCTAGCGTCCGGTTAGTGGATGAATCCAGTCGACGTTGCATCGGCTATGCGGATGCGAACGGCTTCCCGCGCGGCTTTTGCGCGAGTTTCACAATGCCGTGCGGGCATTTCGACTTGCGAGAAGATTAGTGACGGGCGGACTTAAAGTCCTGATGCGCGCCTTAAACGTTATTAAGTGACGTTATTAAGCACGGGATTGAACAGAGACAACACGCAGCGATGCGCGCGCGGCCGATGCTTCGCGCGCAACGGTGCGTTCGACGCCGTTACGCTGTTCCCAGTCGAGCGATGTCGCGAACCAGCGTTGCGCTTCGTCGTGACGGTCGAGCTTGCACAGCACGTCGCCCTTGATCCTGCATAGCTCGGCGTAGTACCAGCGTTCGCCGTTGTCGTCGGCGTGTCGCAGTGCGTCGTCGATCACGGTGAGCGCTTTCTTGTCGCGCGACGCCTTCATCAGCGCGACAGCGAGTTGCCCCTGCAACGGCGAAAGCTGCGCGAGATAGCCGGTTGCGCGCAGCGGGGAGATCGCGCTCGTCAACAGCGCTATCGAATCAGCTCCCGGACTTTCGAGTGTCGCGAGCCATGCGTCGTAGCACGCGCAGCATGCGCTCCAGATCGTGAAGCCGAACCGCGTCGACAGTTCATGCAGCACGTCGATCCCATGACGCGCCGCCGCCTGATCGCCATTCAGCAGCGCAATCGGCACGAGCGCTTCAACGAGCACATAGCAGATGACGATTTCATGGTCGTACTGCACGGCCGAATCGAAGCAGCGCGCGGCGAGATCGTATGCGCCACCGCGCTCGCCTTGCACCCACCGCACGCGCGCCAGCGTCGCGCGCGCGACGATACCGTGATCGATGCGAAAGCCGGTTGTGTGCCAGCGGCTCAGCAGCTTGACTTCGTACTCTTCGATCATCCGTTCCAGCAACTCGCGTGCACGGCACTGGTCGCCCGCATAGTGCAGCGCGATCCCTTCGACGCGCCCCGACAACACAACCAGCGTTGCATCGCCGCTGCTGCGCGCGAGATCGCCGAAGCGGCGCGCGAGCATCAGCGCATCGCGCGCGCGTCCACTGTATTGATGCCAGTTCCACACGCCCCAGCGCGCCCGCGTTACGTAGTTGGCGTGACCGGCCTGCAAGGCCTCGTTCAGCACGAGCGTCCAGGCTTCGCGCGTTTCCGTCAGGGGGCCTTCCGTGTAGACGAGCGCGGCGGCGAGCGCCGACATGAGCCGCAAGTGCGCTTCGACGTCGACACTACCGACTTCTCGCGCTTCAGAAGGAACGATGCGCAGCGCAGCACGCGCACGGCTGCAACACTCTTCGACCAGCGACAGGTCATATAGATAAGGCACGGTGACAGCCGCGAGCGCAATGCCTGTCGCGTGATCGCCGCGTTCGCCCAGTGTCCAGTCGAGCGCGGTGCGCAGGTTGCCGAGCTCACGTGTGAACTCGCCAAGCCACTCGACGACGGGCCGCTCGGCCCAGCGCTTCTGCGCCGTTTCGAGCATCTGCAGGAACAGCACTGCATGCGCGCCCGCTGCGGACAGTCGCTCGCCGTTGTCGTCGAGTTGCTGGAGCGCGTAGGCTCGCGTCGATTCAAGCAAACGGTAGCGATACGACGAGCCTTCGAAGTCCGTCGTCAGCAACGAACGCGATACGAGACCGCTCACGGCATCGAGCGCTTCCATGCGCGTGAGCCCGGCGTGCTCCGCCATCGCGCAGGCAGCGTCGAGCGTGAAGCCGTTGACGAACATCCCGAGCCAGCGCAGCAACTTCTGTTCGTCACGGCTCAGGAGACGGTAGCTCCAGTCGAGCGTCGCCTTGAGCGTCTGATGGCGCGGCAGGGCCGTGCGCCGGCCGCCCGTGAGAATGCGGAAGCGGTCGTCGAGATGCTCGGCTAGCAGACCGATGCCCAGCAAAGCCGCGCGCGACGCGGCCAGTTCGAGCGCGAGCGGGATGCCGTCGAGCCGGCGGCACACTTCCCCGTCAGACGAATGCTGGCTTCGTCGAGCGCAAAGTGGGCGCCGTCGGCTTGCGCGCGTGCCAGAAAGAAACGCACGGCGGGCGTGCGCAACACATCGGTGCCGGGATCGTCCGGGGTCGGCACGGACAATGGCGGCACCTGATAGACGATTTCGTCGCGCACGCGCAAGGCTTCGCGGCTCGTCGCCAGCACGCGCATGCGGCTGCCCGCGCCCGTCAGGGACTCCGCGATGGCGGCCACGATCTCCAGCACCTGCTCGCAGTTGTCGAGCACCACTAACGCATCGCGGTCGCGCCATTCGGCGGCGATCTGCGCAAGCGCCGTGCGGCTCGCGGAAAGCCGGCTGCCCATCGCGAACGCGAGCGCGTCGAGCGCCGACGGCGCATCGCTCACGGCCGCGAGCGGCACGAACACGACGCCGTCGGCGAACGCGTGCTGGAGCGCATGCGCGACTTCGACCGCGAGGCGCGTCTTGCCGATGCCGCCCGTGCCTACAAGCGTCACGGCCTGATGCGCGCGCAAGGCGGCTAACACGCCATCGAGCGCATCCTGCCGGCCAATCAATTCCGGCACGCGTGCGGGCAACGGCTGACGCGAAGGTCGCGCTGCGTCAGCGCCGACTGAGAGATCCTCTTGCATGGCGGACGGCACGCTGGCGCCATCGCGCGCGTCGACGTCGTCATGCATGACCAGACGGTAGCCACGGCCGGGCACCGTGCGCAGACGCTCCCGCTCGTCGCCGAATGCACGGCGCAGCGCGGAGATATGAACCTGCAGATTGTTCTTCTCGACGACCGTGGTCGGCCAGACGACGCGCATGATCTCGTCTTTCGATACGAGTTCGCCGTCGGCGGCGATCAGCAACGCGAGAATGTCGAACGCGCGGCTGCCGATCGGGACTCTCTGCCCATCGAGACGCACTTCGCGATGATCAAGTGAAATCTCGAGTTGACCGATCCTGATCGTCATCATCTGAAGAGGTGATGTTGTGGACTGTGGAGCTCGCAACGGCCGTTGCACAACATTGAAAGGCTCACACTATACGATGCCATATCGACATGAGCTGTGACGATTGCAGCCATGATGGCACGAAACGACAAGCGGAACCGACTGCAAAGGAGTGTACAACGAACAAAAGCCGCCCGGCATGCCTGACGGGCGGCGTTCTCGATGCTTCGCTTCATGCACGCCGATGAGCACGCCGATGCGCGCCCCGCGAATGCCCGGCCGGTTACTGCTTCAGGAACGACAGAAGGTCTGCATTCACCTGCTCGACATGCGTGCTGCACATGCCGTGCGGCGCGCCTGCATAGACCTTCAGCGTCGCATTCTTCACGAGCTTCGACGCAAGCTTCGCCGAAGCGTCGATGGGCACGATCTGATCGTCGTCGCCATGCAGGAAGAGCGTGGGCACGTCGATCTTCTTCAGGTCATCCGTATAGTCGACTTCGGAGAACTGCCTGATGCACTCGTACTGGCCTTTGATCGAGCCCGCCATGCCCTGGCGCCAGAAGTCCTGGATCAGCCCTTGCGAGACCTGCGCGTTGGGACGATTGAACCCGTAGAACGGCGTCGCGAGATCGAGGTAGAACTGCGAGCGGTTGGCGGCAACGCCCGCGCGAATCCCGTCGAACACGGACATCGGCAGGCCGCCCGGATTGCCGGCCGTCTTCAGCATCAGCGGCGGCACGGCGCCGATCAGCACGGCCTTCGCGACACGCTTCGAGCCATGACGGCCAATGTAATGCGCGACTTCGCCGCCGCCCGTCGAATGGCCGACCAGCATCGCGTTCGTCACGTCGAGCGCATCGAGCACGGCGGCGAGGTCGTCGGCGTAGGTGTCCATGTCGTTGCCGCCCGGAGCCTGGCCTGAACGGCCATGTCCGCGTCGGTCGTGGGCGATCACGCGATAGCCCTGGTTCACGAGGAACAGCATCTGCGGGTCCCACGCGTCGGCGGACAGCGGCCAGCCATGCGAGAAGACGACGGGCGTACCCGTGCCCCAGTCCTTGAAGAAGATGTCCGTGCCGTCCTTCGCCTTCACGAAGTTCTCACGCTGGTTGTGCGCGCTCATTCGTTGTTCTCCGTCGTTGCGTCGCATCGCGCACGCTGGCGCGGCGCGGGCCTGGTGTCAGAAGAAACGGAGCTTAGCGAGGTGCGCAGTCAAAGTCCTTATGCGCGGCTTAAACGTCCTGAACGGAACCTTGCGCGCTTGACGGAGTGAATGCTTCAGCAGGCGCGCATCGCATTGCGCGCATGCGTCTGCGGAGATTAATGAATTTTCAGGTGGATTCGAACAAGGATGATCGTGCGCGTCAAAGATCGTTGGTCATCGCTGGCTGGCCGCTGTCGGCATCGAGCGGCGGGCGAGAATCGCGCGTCAGACGCAGAAGCACGGTAAGCCGCCTGATATCGGTCGCGTTCGATTGCAGGTCAACGCGCTTCGACACGTCGGCCAGCAGCGACGCCGCCCGCGCCGTCTCGCCGCGTTCGAGCAGGTGGTCCGCGAAGTTCAGCCCGGCGCGCAGTTCGAGCATCGGCGCATGTTGCTCTCTGGCCGTCTGCATCGCGTCGAGCAGATGGCGGCGTGCTTCCGTTTCGAACTCGTCGGCCATCGACGCGCGCCCGTTCGACTGGATCACGCGCGATTGCTCCAGCGCCGTCACGCCCATCACGCGTTGCAGTTCCGCGATGAAGAAATGCTCGCCATGCGCGTTACAGAACTCAAGCGCCTCTTCCAGCTTCAGCCGCGCCTCGGCGATGCGCCCCGTTCTCGTCAACGCTTCCGCGCAAACGGCGATCACGGGCGTCAACACTCGCCGGAAGCCGCACGACAACAACCGTTGCAGCGCGGGTTCGAGCTTCGCCAGGCCGGCGTGCGGGTGTCCCTGCAAAATGTCCAGGTGTCCCGCGTGGCACTCGCCGTACGCCTGCCAGATCTCGAAGCGGTTCAACGCGACCTGCGATCGCAGTACGGCGAGATAGCGCGCTGCCGTTTCGAGCTCGCCGCATTGCAGTGCCAATGGCACGGCAACGACGGCAAGCACGTGACTAAGCGAAGGCTCCAGCATGTCAGGCCGGATCGAATTGACGACGTTCTCGACCAGCTGCATCGCCCGCTCTGGATGCCCCTGCATCCACACGATCCGCGCAAGCGTGCCATTGCCGAACGTCAATGGATCGACGGCGACGCCAAGGCTGCCGGGCGCGATCGGCCCGAGTTCGGTCAGCGCGGCGATCGCCCGCTCCAGCCTCACGCGCGCCTGCTCGTGCTCGCCGAAGCAATGCAGCGACACGGCGATCATCTCTGCCGCGAGAATCTGCTGCCACGGCGTGCCGCAGCGTTCGGCAAAGGCCTGGAAGCGCGTCGCAAAGCGGAACGATGCATGAATGTCGGACGACGCGAGCATCGAGTTCCATGCGCCCCACAGTGCGCGCGCCTCGAATGCATCGTCGCGTGCCTGGCGCGCGAGCACCAGCACGCGCTTCCACAACGGGCCCGCCTCGCGCACCGCGCCGCCCGTGTGCAGCAAGGTCGACGCATACGCGGAACACAGGCGCATTTCACACAGGGTATCGACGGAACCGGGCGGCAGCGCATCGAGCGCGGCCAGCGCGCGGCCCGAACGTTCATAGCACTCGTGCAGCAGCGGGCCTTGCAACAACGTCCCCACCAGCGAGCCCGCCAGCGCGACGCCAAGCGCGGGATTGCCACCCGGCGAGAAAGCCCATTCGAAAGCGGCACGCGCGTCGTCGAGCGCAAGACGCGGCTCGGCGGCAGCGAGATGCGCGGCACCGCCGACCGACACCTTGCCGTGTTCGATCCGCTCCTGCAGATAGTGCATGTGACGCGTCGCGATGCGCTGCAACTCGCCTTCGTCGCGCAGTTTCTCCATCGCGTACGCACGCGTCGATTCCGTCAGGCGGTATTGCGCGATGGCGCCGCAGAACTCGACGCTCAACAGCGACTTGGCGGCCAGTTCGCTCAAGCTCGAAATGACGGACGCGATCGGCATGTCCGGTTCGGTCGCGACGGTGCAGACGGCGTCGAAGGTGAAGGCGCCAGCGAAGAACCCGAGCCGCCTGAACAACATACGCGATGTCGTATCGAGCAGCGCGTAGCTCCAGTCGAAGGTCGCGCGCAAGGTCTGATGACGCGGCAGCGCGGAACGCAAGCCGCCCGTCAGCAGGTTCAGGCGGTCGTCCAGACGCGAGGCCACGCCTTCGACGCCGAGCGTCGCCACGCGCGCAGCGGCCAGTTCAATGGCGAGCGGCAAACCTTCCAGCCGCCGGCAGATTTCGCCGACCAGACGGATCGCGTTTTCATCGGCGCCGCATTCGGGCGCAACCGACTTCGCGCGGTTCAGGAACAGTTCGACGGCCGAATGCGCGAGGATCGCATCGGTGGATGCCCCGCTCGCGGGCACGGCCAGCGGTTCGACGCGAAACACGGACTCGGCCCAGATGTGCAGCGGCTCGCGGCTCGTCACAAGCACGCGTAGCGCCGGATTGCGCGCGGCCAGCGCTTCGACGAGACTCGCGACCACGTCGATCACGTGCTCGGCGTTGTCGAGCACGAGCACGCACGGCGCGGCGGCGATCACGCCGGCGAGGCTTTCCTGTGTCAGGTATTCATCGGATGCATCGATCAGCAATGCGCCCGCCAGCGCCTTGAGCACGGTGTCGCGCGTCGATGTTTTGGCCAGTTCGACGAAGCACACCGGCTCGTTGAAATGGTCGCCCGCGGGGTCGCGCATGGCCCGCGCGACATGGATGGCTAGACATGTCTTGCCGATGCCGCCCGCACCGACCAGCGTGACGACGGACGCATGACCAAGCCGTTCGACGATCTGCGCGATCTCGCCCTGACGGCCAACCAGCGTGGCGGCGCAGGCAGGCAGCCCGCCGCCATTCGCGAGCGGCCCGCGTTGCCGTTCCGGCGCACGCGCATGACGATTCTCCGACACGAGCAGATAGCCGCGCCCCGGCACGGTCTTGATGAGTTCGCGGTCCGCGCCGAACAGCTTGCGCAACGCGGCGATATGCACCTGCAGCCGGTTCTCCTCGACGATCGAGCCGGGCCACACGGCATCCATGATGGCGTCCTTCGACACGATCCCGCCGTCCGCGCGATACAGCACCTCGAGAATGTCAAACGCACGTGCGCCGATCCGCACCGGCCGGCCGTGCTGACGAATCTCTCGCTGTTCGAAGTTGACGAGCAATGTGCCGATCTGAATCATGGCCGCCTCCAGGAAACGCTGTTCGCGAGTTCGATTGAACGATGTTGTGCACCTGGTTGAAGGCCGAAGATCGGGTGCGCCACGCTTTCGCTGCGTGGGTGGTGATTGGCTGGCGCGCATCGCGCCGCGACGCTGCTCAAAAATTGGGCTGTGTCGTCCACGCAAATGGACTGGCTAAAGGCGAAATATGCGTTCGGATTGTAAACATGCGGTAACGGCGCGTCTTGAATAATAGTGACCTGATATGAATTTGTATGGTCTTTTTTACCGTTATGAGGATGGCATCACATCCTGGTGCACAGGCACCAGGTCAAGGCCCGAACGGCGGCAAATTCCGCCAGAATACGGCCCCTCTTGAATCAAATGAATCGGCCAGCGATAAAACATAAAGGCCGCCAGCCTGTTTTGAATATTTATCGCCAGTCGCTTCCGTGTAAACTGGCCGAATTATGTTTGACACGCAATGCATGAATTGAGGACGTCGCTCATGTCGACTTATGCACATCCCGCAGCGGCCGCGCCGCCCAAGCCGAAGGACGCGCTTGGATGCGTGTCGAGCAAATTACGCAAGGACGTTGAACTCGATATTGGCGACATCCGCTTCTATCGCAAGTGCATGGATCAGGCGCATCTGGATCGCGTCGCCATGCCGGCATGCGACCGGGGGTTTCTGGTCGGCATATCGCTGAACAGCGGGCATCGGCGGAATATTTTCAACGGCGAGCGACACATCGCCAAACGGTTTGAAGCGGATTCAATTTATATCCGCGATTTCTCAGAAGATTATCGCGCTGATCTGTATGGGAATTTCGACTTCGTGCTGGTCGAATTATCGCGTGCATTCTTCACACGGCTCAGCGACGAACTCGGCGGCCCCGGCATCGACGGGCTGACCTGCGCGGTTGAACAGAAAGACCCTGTGCTCGGTCATCTCGCGCGTGCGCTGGACAGCAACCTCGCCCACTATGGCGCCATCGATTCGCTGTTCGCCGAGCAGATGGGCGTGATCGTCGGCACGCACCTCGCGCAGCGCTACGGCAATCTGCGCGATCGCCGGCCACGCGCGAAAGGCGCGCTGTCTCATGCGCATGAAGCGCGCGCCAAGGAACTGCTGATCGAGCGGTCGCGGCAAGGCGCGTCCATCGCCGATGTCGCCAGCGAATGCAACCTGTCGCGCGGCTATTTCATCCGGGCGTTTTCCCGTGCCACCGGGCTCACGCCGCATCAATGGCTGCTCGAACAACGCATCGGCGAAGCGCGGCAACTGATCGAAGCCACCAGCCTGACGTTGACGGAAATCGCGAGCTTCTGCGGCTTCGCGGACCAGAGCCATCTGAGCCGCCTGTTCCTGAAGGCGACGGGCACGTCGCCGGGTGCCTGGCGGCGCGCGGCCGGGTGTCAGATCGCAGCCCCTCAGGCCGGCACTTAAGACGGCACTTAAGACACCCGCTTGCCGGGCAGCAACGTGACCGTGCACGTCATGCCCGCCGCGAGGTGCATCCCCGCCGGCACGCTGTCGAGATGCACGCGCACAGGCACCCGCTGAGCAAGTCGCACCCATGTGAAGATCGGGTTCACATCGGCCAGCAGGTCGTTGCCGCTGGTCGGATTGTCCCGGTCGGCGATGCCGCTCGACAGACTGTCCACATGCCCCTGAATGTCGACGCCGCCCGACAGCAGGCGCACCACCGCGCGGTCGCCGACATGTACGCGCGGAATCTTGGTTTCCTCGAAATAGCCGTAGACCCAGAACGAGTGCGCGTCGATCAGCGCCATGCGCGCCGATCCCGCCGTCGCATAGTCGCCCGGCCACAGGTTCAGGTTGGTGATATAGCCGTCGGCGGGCGCTCTCACCACGCTGCGCGTCAGATTGAGCTGCGCCGTCTGCTGTTCGACGACGGCAGCTTTATACAGCGCCTCGGCCGCGCTATAGGCGGCGGCATCGGCACGGTAGGCGGCATCCGACTGGTTCGCAGCCGACGCAGCATCTTCGCGGGTTTCGTCTGAGATCACGTCGCCCGCGAGGTTCGCGCGGCGCGCCGCCTGCTCGCGCTTCATCTGGTCGCGCGACGCGCCTTCCGCCATCTGCGCCTTCGCACGCGCCATCTCGGCCTGGGCCCGCGCGATGTCGGCATCCGCCTGCGCGACGGCGTAATTGAAGCGATACGGGTCGAGCACGAACAGCACGTCGCCGCGATGCACGAACTGGTTGTCCTTCACACGCACTTCGCTGACGAGCCCGGACACGTCGGTCGCCACGTCGATCACGTCGGCGCGCACGCGGCCGTCGCGCGTCCATGGCGAGTACATGTAGTTGACCCACAGCAGGCGCACAAGCACCAGCGCGACCAGCAGGATCGTCACCGTGAAGAGTGCGCGCAGGAAGGATTGCGGTTTGATCGTCATGTTGTTGTGCAAGCCGTTTCAGGTCGACAAGGCGCGTGGTTCATCATTGTTCATGGCCGCGTCATCCACGCACCAGCAGCGAGACGGCGCTGAACATCGCGGCGAACAGCGCAACCCGGAACAGCCCCGGGTGCCATGCATACCGATAGACACCCAGCCGCGCGAACAGCAGATCGAGCATCACGAACACAACCACGCAGCCGATCAGCACAGGCAGCAGATACGGCACGAGGAACGAGCAGAATTCAATCTCAGCGGGCATTGTCAGGCTCCATGGCAGCGCGGTCGGCTGCCGTCGCGGCGAAACCGCCGCCCAGTTCTTTCATCAGCAGCGCCCACGCGTCGAGCCGTTTGGCCTCGACGTCGGCGAGCTGCTCTTCCTGCTCCTGCTGCGCGTTCTGCGCCGCGAGCACGTTCAGAAACTCCGTGATGCCGTTGCGATAGCCCGACTCCGCGAGCCGGTACGCGTCGCGGGCCGCATCGAGCGTGCTTTGGGTCGACACCTGTTGCTCATCCAGCGCGTGCAGCGACGTCACCTGCGCCGCGACGCCGCGCATTGCATCGACGATGGCGGCGTTGTACGCATCGACGGCAGCGTCGCGGTCCGACACGGCCACGCCGTACTCGCCGCGCAACCGCCCGCCGTCGAAGATCGGCAGCGAAATGGCCGCGCCGAGACTATGGCCCGCGCCGTCGCTGCTCAACAGGTTGAAGAATCCGCCGAAGGTCGCCGCCGATCCCAGCGACGCTGTCGCCAGCAGATTGATGTTCGGGTAGAAAGCGGCATGCGCGGCCACCATGCCTTTCTCCGTTGCAAGCACGCGCCAGCGCTGCGCGACGATGTCGGGGCGATGGCCGATCAGATCGACGGGCAACATCGCGGGCAACGCGATGGGCACATTCAGCGCGAGCGCCGGGCGTTTCAGCGTATCGCCGTAACCGGCGCCCTTGCCCGCCAGCGCGGCGATATCGATGCGGCTCAACGCGAGCTGCTGCTGCGTCTCCTGAACCTTCGTCACGCTCATGGCCGCTTGCGTCGTCGCTTGCGACACGTCGAGACGGCTACCGATGCCCGCTTCGAGCCGGGCCTTCGCGATATCGAGCGTGTGCTGTTCCTCTTGCTGCACGGCCAGGTCAGCGTCGAGCAACGCGTATTGCAGCGCGAGCTGCACGTAGGCGCGCACGACGGCCGTCTGCAGTTCGACCACGGCGAAGCGGTCGTCGGCTACCGAGGCCTGCACCGCATCGAGCGCGCCTTCGCGGATCGCGCGGTTCTTGCCCCACAGGTCCAGGTCGTACGAAAGACCCGCCGTCGCGCTGTTGTTCCAGACGGTCGTGCCGCCCGGCGGCGCGGGCGTCGTATAACGCGCGAAGCGCTGGCGCTCGAAGTTGCCCGACGCGTTGACTTGCGGCAACTCGGCGGCGCCTGCGACCTGTGCCTGGAACCGGGCGTTGTCGATGCGTGCCTGCGCTTCCTTCAGGCCCGGATTGCCCGCCGTCGCGTCCTTGACGAGCGCGTCGAGCTGCGGATCGTTCCATTGGCCCCACCAGTCGTCGGTGGGCCAGGCGGCGTCCTGGCGTGTCGCACGGATCGCGTTGCCGGGATCGAGCGACGCCGGATTCACCCCGGTTTCGTGCGGACGAATGCCGCCGCTACTGATGCACGAGCAAAGCAGCACACACGCCGCCGCCGTCGAGAGCGCGCGGCACGCATCGTTCAGGACGGAGACGCGCTGCTTCATGCCGACGCTCCGTTCGCAACCGACGACGTCTGCCACAACGGCAGCATGTCGTCCTTCAACATCAGCTCCGTGAAATGCATGAGCCGGCGCATCCGCTTCACGATCAGCGCTTCGGCTGTTGTGTCGTCAAGATCGACGTGCGGCAGCGCGCGTTTGGCCTGCTGCGTCGCGCGCATCGCACGGTCTCGCGCCTCTGAGGTCGCGGCGGAAAACACATCGGCCATTGCGTCGAGCCACTCATCTTGAAGCGTGCGCCAGCCGTTCGGCAAACGTGCGGCCAAACGCGCCGTGTCCTGGCGTACCGCGATCATCGCGCGCCCAACTTCCAGCGCCGCGAACGCCGACGCGACGAGACGCGTCTGGTCAACGCGCTCCCCGGCAGGCGCCGACGCGATCCGCATGATGAAGCCACGCATGCCCGATTCGAAACGATGCGACAACGCTTCGAGATCGTCGTCGCGTGCGGACTTCGTGACGAGCGAGCGCATCTGCTTCAGGTACTGCCGCGAAATCCAGTCGCCCGCCAGCGGTACGATCGTCGAGAACGCCACGGCTGCTGCGGCAATGCCGAGCGACAAACCGAAGGCCGTGTCGAGAAACTGGGCGGGATGGTACGTAACAGGGTTCGCGATGTTGATCGTGTAGCAGAAGAACACGCCAAAGCCGAGACCTAATGTCGCGGTTTTCGGAAACGTATTCAGATAACTGCTCGCGACGATCGGGAACGCCATGCATGCCGCGAGCAATGCAAAACTGTCGAACAGCGGGAAGACAAAGAACGCGATGAAGAAGCCCACGATCGCACCGGCAACGCAGCCGCAGAACATCTGCCAGCTCGCGGCAACGGGATCGGGCGCGAGCGTGAACAGTGCGCTGACGATCGCGACGGAAACCAGCGCGCTCGATCCGCCGACCCAGCCCGACGCCAGCCACATCGCGCCCACCGACAGCACGGCCGCCGCCGCGCGCATGCCGTTCAGGATGGCCGCCGCGCGATTGGACGTGGCGCGTGTGCTGTCGATATGCGTGATCAGCCGCAGCACCGATTGCTGCCAGGGCCGCTGATCGGCGCGGCGCGCTTCCACGAAACTGCGGCACAGTTCGCGCAGATTGCCGACGAAGCCGTGCAGCGCCGCGCCCGTCATTTCGATGAAGACACGCTGGCACGCGGGTTCGTCTTCCAGTGCTTTTAGCGCGGCGTCGACGCGCACATTCAGCGAACGTTCGAACCCGGCAAGCGGGACCGATAATGCGTCGACCTGCAACTCCGCCGACGCGCCTGGCGCAATCCCTGTCGGCACGATAGCGAGAAACGACACGATCAGTTGATTGGCCGCGCGCACCGTGCGCGCGTTGGCTTCAACGGATGCCCGCGCGATTACCTGATGCAGCGCGTGCGCCGACGCGAGCGTGTCGACAAAGCCCGTATCGAGCTTGATGAACGCATGATGCTGCAGGCGGATCGACGGATCTTCGAACACGGCGCCCACACGCAGGCTTTGCACGTTCGCGCGCTCGCGCAGCAGATCGAGCATCGTGCCGAAGCCGTCCTTCGGCAGTGCCGCGCCGAGCAGCGTGTGAATGGCCGCGAACAGATGACCGAGATTGTTCTGGCTCGCCGCGTACAGATCGGGCGCCACGCGGCGCGGCAGAATCAGCGCGCTGACGAGGCTCGCGCACGCAACGCCGATCACCACCTCGCTGATCGTATAGACGAGGTTGTCGAACACGCCATAAGGATTCGACAACGCAGGCAGCGACGTGATCGCGGTCGCGTAGCCTGTCAGCAGAAAACCGTACGACTGGAAGTTGCGGAAGTACGACGAGCCGAACACGCACAGCCCGATCCACGCAGCCAGCATGAGCAGAAAGAGCCACGACGCCTGCGAGAACAGCGACGCCAGCACGAGCCCCGCAAGACTGCCGCACACCATGCCGAGACCGCGATAGAAACCGCGTGCGATCACCATGCCGCTCTGCTGGAACATCATTACGACGATGCACGACACCATCGCCGTCCCGGGCCCGCGCAGTTCGAGACGCATGCACAAGCCCATCGCGAGCGTCGCGGCGATCGCGACCTTCGCGACATGCCTGAAGCGCGGATAATCGTCGCTCCAGTATTGCCTGAGTTCGTCACGCCATCGCGGCCATGCCGCGACGCCTGCATCGAAATTCATAGGGTTTCCGTGTCTTGCCTGGTCGGTACGGTATCAGCGCTGCTTCGAAAAAAAGCACGCAATACACGTACGGTGAAGGCTTTGAGTTTGCGTGAAACGGGGTCGTGTCGATTGTCGAATCGCACGCTCATGCTTGCTTTGGACCAGGCAACAATGGGATTCACGTATTGCGCGAATGCCACGCCGCCTTCATGCTATGCGCGATAACGCATTCATACATTCCTCACGACGCCATTCATGAACCTCTCGTTTGAAGTCCTGCAAGCGCTCGATGCAATCGATCGCACCGGCACGTTCGCATCCGCAGCGGAAGAGCTGCACAAGGTGCCGTCGTCGTTGACGTATCTGGTTCAGAAGCTGGAGGTCGATCTCGGCGTGAAGCTATTCGAGCGCACGGGCCGCCGCGCGAAGCTCACGCATGCGGGCCGCGTCATCGTCGAAGAAGGGCGGCGTCTGCTCGAAGCCGCGCGCGAACTCGAACAGAAAGCGAAGCGGATCGAGCACGGCTGGGAATCGGAACTGCGCGTCGCCATCGACGAAATCATTCCCTTCGATCTGATCTGGCCTCACGTCACCCAGTTCTACAAGCTCAAACTCGGCACCCGGCTGCTGCTTTCGAAAGAAACACTCGGCGGCACATGGGACGCGCTGATTACGCGGCGTGCGGACCTTGTCGTCGGCGCGGCGGGCGAGCCGCCGCCCATCGCGAACCTCATCGCGAAGCCGATCGGCTCGTTGCAGCATGCGTTCGTGATCGCGCCCGGTCATCCCCTCGCGTCGGCTGCCGAGCCGTTGACGATGGAAGCCGTCGCGCGTCACCGCGCGGTCGCGATCAGCGACACGTCACGCAAGCTCACGCCGCGCACCATCGCGCTCGCCGCCAATCAGGAAGTGCTGACAGTGCCGACACTCGAAACCAAGCTGGCCGCGCAGATTCGCGGCCTTGGTGTCGGCACGGTGCCCGAATGTATCGCCGCGGGGCCGATGAATCGCGGGCAACTGGTACGCAAGGAAGTGTCGGGGATGCGCTCGGTCACGCACTTCTATCTCGCGTGGCGTGACGACGAAGCCGGCAGGGCGCTGCGCTGGTGGGTCGATCAACTCGACCGGCCGGACCTGATCGACGACGTCGCGCAACGGCTCGTAGCAATGAGTTGACGCCTCACACAATGCAGGCGCTACGCGTATTTTCACAACGGCGTGGTGCTAATCAATCTGCTTTCCATATCCGCGTGCGGCCGGTCGCCCGATGCGATCGCCGACGCGAGCACTTCCTTCCAGATCGCGTGCGTTTCCGCGTTGGGGCCGTGAACCCGCACGAGCGCCGCACCGAGCGCCGCGAGAAGCCGCAGCCGCGCGCGCTGACGTGGCAACGCGTACGCCGATTCGTCCGCAGGCGGAATGGCAGCAAGCGCGCGCCGCGCCCACGTGCAGCACTCGTCGATCAGCGACAGCTCGTAGAACAGAAAGACGGCATTGACGGGCAACGTTTCGCGCAATGCTTCGTCGCCGTCTTCGGACAGCACCCAGGCCAGCGCCGCGCGAACCTCGTCGAGCAGCGCGGGAATCCCGCTGCGCCAGCGTTCGCCGCCGCATTGACCTGCTGCGCGCGCGTCGCCATCGATCAGCGTGGCCAGATAGCGCGCATGATTCAGCGCGACGACGCGGCGCTCGCCGTTGTCGTCGAGCTTCTGCCGCGCGTACATGCGCGTCGTTTCGAGCAGCCGGAACGATGCGGTGCCCGGCCCGGTGCTCGCGACCACCAGCGACTTTTCGACCAGCGCCGCCATCGCCGCGACCACGTCCAGCTCGCGCGTTTCATGATCGCTCGCGATTGCAATCGCGGCTTCGAGCGGAAAGCGGTCCGCGAAAATGCCGACGCGGCGCAAGGTCTTGCGTTCGGCTTCGTCGAGCAGCGCGTGGCTCCAGTCGAGCGTCGCCTTCAGCGTCTGGTGGCGCGGCAACGCGGTGCGCGTGCCGCCCGTCAACATGCCGAAGCGGTCGTCGAGATGCGCGGCCAGCGTGTCGATGCCGAGCAGCGCAGCGCGGGCCGCTGCAAGCTCGATCGCCAGCGGAATGCCGTCGAGCCGTCGGCACACCATGCCCGTTACGTGGAGGCTCGCGTCGTCGGCGGCGAAGCGCGCGTCGATCGCGCGGGCTCGCATCAGGAACAGACTCACGGCGCTGCAGCGGCGCACGCGCGGGGTATCGTCGTTCGGCTCGGGGACGTCGAGCGCGGGCACCCAATATAGCGATTCAGACGGAATGCGCAACGGCTCGCGGCTCGTCGACAGGATGCGCAAGCGCGGGCAGGCGTTCAGCAGATGGTTCGCAAGCTGAGCGGCCACGTCGATCACGTGCTCGCAGCCGTCGAGCACGATCAACATGCGCCGACCGCCGATCGTCTCGACGATGCGCTCGCGCGTCGAACACCCGCTTTCGGGTGGCACGCCGATCACGGATGCCATCATCGCGAGCACGCTGCTCATGTCGGACGCCGAACTCAAGGACACGAAATAGACGCCGCCCGACGCGTGCTCCAGCAGGCGGCGCGCGACCTCGATCGCGACGCGCGTCTTGCCGATACCGCCCGAGCCGACCAGCGTCACGTGACGCGCGCTGCGCAGCACGGTACTGACATGCGCAGTCGCTTCGTCGCGGCCGACCAGCACGGAGCCGCACGCAGGCAGATTGTTCGGCACGGCGCTTTGCGCGAGCATGGGATGCGTGTCGTGCAAAGGTGCGGCTTCGTCTTCGTGCTGCACGCAGGAAGACGGACCGACGAGCCGATAGCCACGCCCAGCAATCGTCTTGATCAGGTCGCGGCTGTCGCCGAGCAGCTTGCGCAGCGCCGACATATGCACCTGAAGGTTATTGTCGCCGACCACCGAGTCCGGCCACACTCGCTCCAGAATCGTTTCCTTTGACACCAGGCCGCCCTGCGCTTCGATCAGCAGTTCGAGTATGTCGAACGCACGATTCCCGATGCGCACGGACGTGCCGTCGACGCGCGCTTCACGGCGCGCAAGATCGATGTCGAGTGGTCCGACGCGGGTCATGAGCGGATCGCGCAGGCATGCGCGCGCAACGCTTCACGGCACGTGCCGCTGAGTCGCAATGGAACGGGACCGCGGATAGAGCAAGACACAATGCGTAGCATGCTGCATACCGGTTGATGTGCTTGGCAGTCTAGAACGGCGCGGCAGATGCATGGGCGGAAAAATCCGAACGATCTGTTCAAAAATTTTGAAGTCCTTGCAAAGGCATCCAGTGCGAGCGTTCGGCATGAAGCCTTTATCAAAGCGAAGGCGTGTTGGCGGTTACGTGTGCCGCCCCGATGAGATCGCGCATGCCGCAACGCACTCGCTGCGACATGCGTCGAAGCAGAGCGAGTCTGTCGAATCGCGGCCGCTAATTGTTGTTAGCTGTTCTGTGCAGCCGCGTGGCAGTGCGCGAGATAAGCATGAATCTGGCTGACGACGGCCGCGCCGTCGCCCACGGCGGACGCCACGCGCTTGGTCGATTCCGAGCGCACGTCGCCGACCGCGAACATGCCTGACAAGCTGGTTTCGAGTGGATAGTGAATGCCCGTACCGCCTGGCGTGTGTGAGCGCCGCGCGAAGCCCGTCACGACGAAACCGTGGCTATCCAGTTCGACGCCGCTCGACATGAGCCAGTCCGTCTTCGGATCGGCGCCGATGAACAGGAACAGGTGACGCGTTTCGATCGTCTCATCGCCCTCTTCTTCGCGGTGCACATGGACATGCGTCAAACCCGCCTCGTCGCCTTCGAGCGTTTGCAGCGTACAGCGCGTGCACACTGAGACATTCGGCAACGAGCCGATGCGATCGATCAGATACTTCGACATGCTCGCATTCAGGTCCGCGCCGCGAATCAGCACGCGAATGCTGCGCGCGAAGTTGGCGAGAAACACGGTGGCCTGCCCCGCGGAATTGCCGCCGCCGATCAGCACGATGTCCTGCCCTTTGACCAGTTTGGCCTCGATGGGCGACGCCCAGTAGTAAATGCCGTTCCCTTCGAATCGATCGAAACCCGCGACACGCGGCTTGCGATACGCCGCGCCGCTCGCGACGACAACCGTGCGTGCATTGACGCGCTGGCCGTCTAGCAGCGTCAGCCCGTGAATGCCATCTTCGCTGTCGACGCACGTGACCTTGCCGGGAATCGCCAGATGCGCGCCGAACTTCAACGCCTGCTGGAATGCGCGCGCGGCGAGCGCCTGGCCCGAGATGCCCGTCGGAAAGCCGAGGTAGTTCTCGATCCGCGAACTCGCGCCCGCCTGCCCGCCCGGCGCGCGCTGGTCGAACACGGCAACGGACAGACCTTCCGTGGCCGCATACACGGCGGCAGCCAGTCCTGCCGGGCCCGCGCCGACGATCGCGACGTCGTACACATGCGAGCGCTCGAAGGTCGGCACGAGACCGAGGCACGACGCAAGCTGCGCTTCATCGGGTGCGCGCAGCACGGAGCCGTTCGGGCAGAACACCAGCGGGAAATCGTCGGGGCCTGTCGTGATACCGGCGAGCAGCGTGACGGCCTCGGCGTCGTGACGGGCGTCGATCACCATCGCGGGATACGCGTTGCGGCGCAGGAAGCCCTGCAACCGGACGAGCCGCGCATCGTCGCCATTGCCGACGATGATCGGTCCGAGCCCCTGCTCGATCAGCCCCAGCCGGCGCAGAATCAGCGCGCGCATGATGTGCTCGCCGAGTTGCGCGTCGGCGACGATCAACGCGCGCAGCTTGTCGGGCGACACCACGAGCGTTTCGCAATCGGTCAGCGCAATGCCGTCGATCAACGCGGGCTTGCCCGACAACTGCGCCATCTCGGCCATGAAATGGCCGTCGTCGTGCTCGGTCACGAGCGTCGAGCGACCGAAGCTGTCGCGCGAACAGATTCGCACGCGCCCGTGCAACAGCACGAACAGTCCCAGTGCGATGCGCCCTGTTTCAAAGATCAGCTCGCCCGCCTTGAACGACATCGGCTGCGCGAAGCGGCGCAGGCTCGCGATCTGCGCAGCGGACAAGCGCGGAAACATCTGATGCTGGCGGAACTCCAGCGACGAATACGGCATCGCCAGATCCGGCGCGCCCGCATCGGGCTGGGTGAACAGAAGATCGGGAGGATTGATCGCCGGGGTATTCATGATTTGCTTTACCTTGACTGAATGCGTTGACGCGAGCGGCCGCTAGTGGGGCCACTCCGATCCCAGCACCAGCCCGCAGAAATTCAGGCGCCGGTAGTCGGGGTCCCATCTGTCGAGCACGTCCGCGTTGACCGTGCCGAACGTCGTTTCGGGCCGATGCTCCATGCCGCGCGCGTACGCTTCGATCAGCTTCGTCTTGAAGCCGCGTTCGCGCGGAAACGCCTGCACGATGTCATCGCGCTGCCGCGCCATGAACTCGTGATAGCGCGCGCCCCGCACGTCCATGTGCACGCCGGCGCTGAGGAGCGCGACGAGCGGCGACATGTGTTCGGGAATGCCCGGCGTGGTATGCAGCGCGATCGCGGTCCACACTTGCGCCGTCGCGGCTTCGTCGGCGCGATGACTGCGCAGAAACTCGCGCGCCGCGTTCGCGCTGTCGATTTCGAAGCGGTTCGGCGAATGGCTATACCCGTCGTTCAGCCCGACGTTGTGAAAAAGCGCGCTGACGTACAGCAGTTCCGTATCGAATGCGAGTGCGTCCTTGCAACCTATCAACGCAGCGAACAGAAACACGCGCAGCGCGTGATGCAACAACAATTCGGATTCGATACCGCGAACATGCTCGAAAGCCGCGCGAGCCAGCACGCCATCGGGAATGTCGACGCCGGCAACGTTCTTGTTCATGTTGACTCCTCCGCGCCGGATGACGCCCGGCCATGTGCTCCAATACACCTTGCAGCGTAGCAATGCGGAGTGAAGAATACTTTGTCGAAGCATTAAAAAACCTGAATACACGCGATGAAATTTGCGTGCTTCAACGCCGGATTTCCCTGTTTTTTATTGCCTGCAATGCTCATGGCATCGCTCGGCGCGTGCCGCGAAACACATCGCTTTTCCACTAAACACATGGCTGCTGGCCGTGCAGGCGGATGCGTCGCGCGCGGTTTCGGCCTTTAAATTTCCTGAAAGCGCCGCTTTGCGAGGCGGACAATGCCCACCCGTCGCGTCGCGCGCTTTTGGTTGCGTCCAGCGCAATGTGCGATCGTGACGTGGACGGATTCATCAAGCCGCGCGCAACGGATCAGGTATCCGCATCGAGTCCGGTCCGCCGCCCTATACCAACGTATGAGGCCCTGACTACTTGGATTAAGCAGACGTCCCAACGTACGATGGTTCATTCCATCGCCTCGGTCTATCTTTGTCTCAAGCGGCAAAAAGTCGTACTCCGCACAAGACAAAACGGATCAGACAGCACGAGGTGAACGGTTCCATGGACAAGATCTTGAGCATGCGCATTTTCTCGCGCGTCGTCGAGTCGGGCAGCTTCAGCGCGGTAGCAGACCACATGAACTGCAGCACAGGCAGTGTGTCGCGCGCCGTGTCGTCGCTCGAAGACCATCTGCACGCGCGACTCCTGCAACGTACGACGCGCAAGGTTTCGCTGACGGAACCGGGCGAGCGCTACTACCAGAAGTGCAAGAAGATCCTCGCCGATCTGGAAGACGCCGAAGCCGAAGCGGGCGATGCGCATACCAGCGCGCGCGGCACGCTGCGGATTCACTGCGTGACGGATCTGGGCCTCGCGCAATTGACGCATTCTATTCTCGAGTATCGCAAGCGCTTTCCGACCGTCGCGGTGCAGTTGAAGTTTCTGCCGCGCATGGCGAATCTGCTCGAAGACGACGTGGATGTGTCGATCGTCGCCGCGCCGACGCTGCCCGATTCGCGCAACGTCTGCAAGCTGATCGGTCACTGCGAGCGCGTGCTGGTCGCGTCCCCTGCCTTTCTTCAGACGCATCGAATCGAAACTGCGAGCGACCTCGACGAGCACGCGCTGACGCCCATGCCGTTTCGTGTCGAGCCGAACGGCCATCCCGTGAAGCTCAGCCTCGTGAAGCCGACGGGACAGTCGACGGGTCAGGAAGGCGCCGGCCAGTTCGCGATCAACGACACCGAGGCGATCCGCATTGCGACGCTGGCGGGCGCGGGCGTCGCGGCATTGCCCGTGCATTGCGTGATCGACGACATTCGCAATGGGAGGCTGCTTCAGTTATTCCCCGAATCGCGCCTTCAAAATACGAGCGTTTTCGCCGTTTATTCAAGCAGGCATCATATCGACGCGAAGATCAAGACCTTCATCGATTTCATGACGTCGCATCTGAGAGAGGTGCTCGACACCCGCCTTTTAAACGAGCACCAACATCAAACGTTCTGCCGTGTAGCGCGCGTAATGGAGAATGCATGATGCGCACCATCACCTTTCCTTTTTTCCGGCCCAGCTATGCCATTGCCGCGTGTAGCGTCGCGTTGGCTGCGACCTGTGCGTATCAGGCGCCGGGCGTGATGCAGGCGATTCTCGTGGTCGGCGCGAATGCGCAATTGCCGCTCGAACGCCTGGCCGCCGAAGCCGGCAAGCCAACGCCCGTGTCTGCTACGGATGTTTCGTCACCGGGGAAACAACGTGTGCCCGCGCAAGCGCGACCCGCGATACAAAAGCTCGACAGTGTCGGCGAGCCTGCGCGCGACCGGCACGCGCATCGTGGCATGTCTGGATACCAGCGCCGCGTGACCGATTCCAAGTACTGGACGTGACCTCACAGGTTACTTTCGCGCTTATAGAAGAGCGGGCGATTTGTGTCAGACAAATCGCCCGCTTTTTTTTTAATCGTGATGAAAAGCGATTTGCGTTTCTCCATTGGCCGACCGCTAAAACAAGGCATCAAATGAATCGTTCGCGGGCTCAATCACCTCGCAACCGGTCAGGCAATTCCGTGTGGAAACAAAACCAGCGGGCAAACAGGCAAAACGCTTTGTTTCTGTGACCCGATCATTCGCTCAATGACACTGGTTCGACTGCACAGGAAACGGAAATGGGCAAAAAGAAGGTGATCCGCATTTACAGCGACCCCGCAGGCGGTTGGGGCGCGCTCAAGGCAACGGGTGAAGCGCTGACGCTTCAGGGCATCCCCGTCTCCGGCGCAAAGACGCTGCTGCACATGAATCAGCCGCAAGGCTTCGACTGTCCGGGTTGCGCATGGCCCGACCCGAAGCACACGTCGTCGTTCGAGTTCTGCGAGAACGGCGCAAAGGCTGTCGCGTGGGAAGCGACCGTGAACCGCTGCACGCCGGAGTTCTTCGCCGCGCACAGCGTTTCCGAGCTCACCGCATGGGACGACTACGACCTCGAAATGGTCGGCCGCCTCACGCATCCGATGCTCTATGACGCCAACACGGACCGCTATGCGCCCATCAGCTGGGACGATGCCTTCGCGCTCGTGGGCCGCCATCTGAACGCGCTCGACCATCCCGATCAGGCCGATTTCTACACGTCGGGCCGCGCGTCGAACGAAGCGGCGTTTCTCTACCAGTTGTTCGTCCGCGAATTCGGCAGCAACAACTTCCCCGACTGCTCGAACATGTGCCACGAAGCGACGAGCGTCGGCTTGCCGCAATCGATCGGCGTCGGCAAAGGCACGGTGCTGCTCGAAGACTTCGAACACGCCGATGCGATCTTCATCTTCGGGCAGAACCCCGGCACCAACAGCCCGCGGATGATGAGCGACCTGCATTCCGCGTCGCGCCGTGGCGCGAAGATCGTGTCGTTCAATCCGTTCCGCGAACGCGCGCTGGAGCGCTTCGCGTCGCCGCAAAACCCCGTCGAAATGGCGACGCTCGGCTACACGCCGATCAGCACGTTCCTGTATCAGGTCAAGGTAGGCGGCGACGTCGCCGTGCTCAAGGGGATGATGAAGGCCATCGTCGAAGCCGACGACGCCGCGCTCGCCGCCGATAAACCACGCATCCTCGACATCGAATTCATCGAAGGCCATACACACGGCATCGATGCGCTGCTCGACGATCTGCGCGCGACATCGTGGGAGGCGATCGAACGGCATTCGGGTCTGTCGCACGCCGATATCGAGAACGCGGCGAACATCTACATGAAGGCCGAGAATGCGATTCTCGTGTACGGGATGGGCATTACGCAGCACCATCGCGGCACGGAGAACGTCCAGCAGATCGCCAATCTCGCGCTGCTGCGCGGCAACGTCGGCCGCGAGGGTGCAGGCATCTGCCCCGTGCGCGGACATTCGAACGTGCAAGGTAACCGCACGGTCGGCATCACGGAGAAGCCGAACAAGGGCTTGATTGAAGGTATCGAGCGCGCCTTCGGTTTTCGCCCGCCGAGCAACCACGGCAACGACGTGATCGCGACGCTCGAAGCGATGATGCGCGGCGACGCGAAAGTGTTCATCGGGCTGGGCGGCAATTTCGCTGCCGCGATTCCCGACTGGGTACGCATGCAGGATGCGATCCGCAAGCTCGGCCTGACGGTGCATATCGCGACGAAGCTCAATCGCAGCCATCTCGTGCACGGCAAGGAAGCGTTGATTCTGCCGTGCCTCGGCCGCACGGAAATCGACATTCAGGCGGGCGGCCCGCAGTCGATCACCGTGGAAGATTCGATGTCGATGGTGCACGCGTCCGCTGGCCGCAACGAGCCCGCGTCGCCGTATCTGATGAGCGAGCCGGCCATCGTCGCAGGGATTGCGCGAGCGACGCTCGGCGAGAAGTCGCGTGTGCCCTGGGAGCAGATGGTCGCGAACTACGACCATATTCGCGATGCGATCGAAATCGTGTTTCCGATTTTCCAGGCGTACAACGAGCGCATCCGCGTGCCGGGCGGCTTCCATCTCACGTCGAACGCGCGCGAGCGCGTGTGGGATACGCCGACGGGCCGCGCGAATTTCCTCGTCTTCAAAGGGCTCGACGAGAACCCGTGGCACGACAATCCCGACGCGCTGTGGCTCACCACCATGCGCAGCCACGATCAGTACAACACCACACTCTATTCGCACTCGGACCGCTATCGCGGTGTGTTCGGCCAGCGCGACGTCGTGTTCATGAATCAGCATGAGTTGCAAAAGCGCGGGCTGCATCCGGGCGAGCGCGTCGATATCGTCGCGCTCTCGACGGATGGCATCGAACGCGTTGTCCGCAGCTTCAAGGTGGTCGAGTATTCGCTGCCCGATGGATGCTGCGGCGCGTACTACCCCGAGGTGAATCCGCTCGTGCCGCTCTACGCGTTCGATCCGCAAAGCCGCACGCCGTCGTACAAGTCGGTGCCCGTGAAGATCGTTCGCGCCGCCGCTATCGGTCCCGAGTCCGCGACGCGCGCCATCGTCGTGCAAGCCGCGCCGCAAGCCGAGGAGGCCAGCCATGCTTGATCATGTTGCCAACCTGTCGCGCGCGCAGTTCGCGATGACGGCCGTCTTCCATATTTTGTGGCCGATCCTGACCATCAGCCTGTCCGCCTTCCTCGTGCTCGTCGAAGCGCTATGGATCAAAACGGGCGACGTGATGTACTACCGTCAGGCGCGCTTCTGGAGCAAGCTGCTGGTGCTGAACTTCGCGGTCGGCGTGGTCAGCGGCATTCCGATGGAGTTTCAGTTCGGCACCAACTGGGCGGGCTTTTCGCAGTACAGTGGCCAGTTCATTGGCAACATTCTCGGCTTCGAAGGCGCGATGGCGTTCATGCTCGAAGCGGGTTTCGTCGGCGTGATGCTGCTCGGCTGGGGACGCGTGCCGCGCGGCGTGCACCTGTTCGCGACGGGCATGGTCGCGCTCGGCTCCAGCATCTCCGCGTTCTGGATCATGGTCGCCAACTCGTGGATGCAGACGCCCGCGGGTTACGCCGTGGTCGACGGCAAGATCGAGGTGACCAACTATCTGGCCGCGATCTTTAATCCCGACATGGTGTGGGGCGTCTCGCACATGTGGGTCGCGGCCATCGAAACGGGCATGTTCGTGATTGCGGGCATCTCCGCGTACAACCTGTTCCGCAAGCGTCATCCCGAGTTCTTCGCGCGCTCGTTCAAGATCGCGCTCGCCGTGCTGGTGATCGCTGCGCCGCTGCAAATCTGGCTCGGCGATTCGAGCGGCGTGAGCGTGTTCGAAACGCAACCCGCGAAGGGCGCGGCGATCGAAGGCCATTGGCACACCAATGCACCCGGCACGGGCGCGTCGTGGTCGCTGCTCGCGTGGCCCGACAAAGCGGCGCAGCGCAACGACTGGTCGCTGGAAGTCCCGGCATGCTGAGCGTGCTCGGCACGCACACGCTGCACGGCCAGGTGAAAGGCTTGACCGACTTCAAGCCCGAAGACCAGCCGCCGATGATCCCCCTGCTCTACTACGCGTTCCGCGTGATGGCGGGCATCGGCTTCTGCTTCATGCTGCTGGCGTTCTGGACCGTTTACGCGCTGCGCAAGGCGCGCGGCAGCCTCGATGCGCTGCTTGCACGCCGCAAGCTGCTGCTCGCGTGGGTGTTGTGCATTCCGCTGCCGTATGTCGCCGTCGAAGCGGGCTGGATCGTGCGTGAAGTGGGCCGTCAGCCGTGGGTCGTGTATGGGCTGCTTCGCACGAGCCAGGCGGCATCCACAGTCGCGCCCTCTTCAGTCTCGCTGAGCATGGCGATGTTCTTCGCGTTCTATGTCGTGCTGCTCGTCACGTTCTTCGTCCTCGCGCGCCGCTGGCTGCGAAACGGTCCTGATCTGACCAGCGTGCCGCCCGCCATTGTCACGGCGAACGCCGCGCGCGCCGCGACGACGAAATCCATTTCCGGCTATTGATGCCGCGTATTCCGCTCAAGAGGTTGCCTCATGGATAGCTCTACACATTCGTTGCTGGCCTACGTGTGGTTCGGCCTGCTCGGCCTGATGCTGGTCTTCTACGTCGTGACGGACGGCTTCGATCTCGGCGTCGGCATTCTCAGCCTGCTGCGCACGCGGCGCGAAGATCGCGACGTGATGGTCGAGTCGATCGGCCACGTCTGGGACGCGAACGAAACCTGGCTCGTCGTGCTCGGCGGCGGACTGTTCGGCGCGTTTCCGGTTGCGTACGCGCAGCTGATGCAGGATCTCTATCTGCCCATCATGGCGCTGATCGCCGGGCTCATCATGCGTGGCGCGGCGATCGAGTTCCGTCACAGCGTCGAGCATGGTCCGCTGTGGGACAAGGTGTTCGGCATCGGCAGCCTCGTTGCCGCGCTCGCGCAAGGCGTCGTGCTCGGCAAGATCATCACGGGCCTCGTGCCGGGCGAGATGAGCCAGGGGTTCATCGTCGTGGCGGCGATCGGCGTGGTGGCGGGCTATGCGCTGTTGGGCGCGACGTATCTGGTGAAAAAGACGGTGGGCGTGATCGAGCAATGGTCGCGGCGTCTCGCGCTGCTGAGCGCGGTGCTGACGGTTGCGGCCGCGCTGCTGCTGACCATCGCGACATGGTTCTTCAGCGATGTCGGCCTCGACCGCTGGTCACAGCCGGGTGTCATGCATGTGCTGATCGCGCTCGGCCTCGCGGCGGCACTTGCCTTCGCGTTCATCATGGCGTCGCTGTACATGGGCGCGTCGCGCGGGCCGTTTCGCGGCGCGGTGACGCTGTTCATCGTGTCGTTCGTGGGCCTTGCCGTCAGCCTGTTTCCGGACTTCGTGCCCGGCAAGCTGGGCATCGTGCAGGCGGCTTCCGATTCGCACACGCTCGCGTTCATGCTGGCCGGTATCGGGCTGATTTTCCCTGTGATGATCGGGTACAACCTGTACCAGTACTATATCTTTCGCGGCAAGGTCGTCGGAGAAGCACACGCGGGCGAGTGACGCGCTTTTTATTAGCAATCAGGCGGTCGTGGTTCAGGCCTCTTCGGCGTCACATCCCTGGAACCGTCATGTCGCGTACTAATACGCTTTCAGCGAGTTAAGCCTGGTGTGGGGATATAGGTACTTGATCGCGGTAAGGGTAATCGGGGGCGTTGCTGGTCGGCGTGTGCTTTTGACTTTGCGCTGGCATCCGCGATGCGTTAGCGTGCTTCAAGCGTCGCCCCTGTGCGGGGCGGCACCTACTTTTCTTTGCCGCCGCAAAGAAAAGTAGGCAAAAGAAAGCGGCTCACACCGCCAGTTCTCGTGTTTGCCTGAGGGCCCCCAACGGGTCTTACGCTTCACACGGCAATCACGTGACCCATGCTCGTTGCCAGCGCTCTTGCAGTGCGCCTCACCCGCTTCACACCCCCGCACTACAGCACGCCGTGCCAGATATTCCACGGCCGCCCAGGTGGCAAACTGTGTGTAGGCCGTAGTACTGCACTCGCCTCACTCCGAGCCGGTAACGCACGCGTCCCACCCTGTAAGAGCGCCACGTTATACGCCGCGACAACCTACACACAGTTTGCCACCTGGGCGGCGCAAACCATTCGCTGCCGCTAGCCCGTGCACGGGTATTCGAAGCGGGTGATGCGTTTATTCAAAGCGTTAGCAACGAACGTGGACAGGGGCGTTGCCGTATGAGGCGTAGGACCGGTTGGGGGCCCTCAGGCAGGAAGAAGAATTTGCGGTGTGAGCCGCTTTCTTTTGCCTACTTTTCTTTGCGGCGGCAAAGAAAAGTAGGTGCCGCCCCGCACAGGGGCGACGCGTGAAGCACGCTAACAAATCGCGGATGCCAGCACGGGCGCCAACGTCGAACGCAAGTGTTCGAGCAAGGTATGGACTTTCGCTACTGCGCGACATAGGCGGAATCCGGAAGCTGCCTCGCCGAAATCAGCGAGACCCGGCGCGCAATGCAGCCGCACCTTGCCCGCTGGCGACACGCTCGCGTTGCGCGCCTCGTCCGTTGCCGCATCGAGGTCAGAAAGCATCGCCTTCGCGCGTTCATAGAAGCGGGTGCCCGCTTCCGTCAGCGACAGATGGCGTGTCGTGCGATGCAGCAGCGCCGTCTGCAACCGCTCTTCGAGCGCCGTGACCGCACGCGAAATCTGCGCAGCCGTTGCGTCGTTCTCTTTCGCAACGGCAGTGAACGAACCCGACTCGACCACCCGGGCGAACACGCGCATGCTGCCGACGATATCTGCCATTCGCTGATCCAGGCAAAGTGGAGATCCCATCCCGCACGACACGCCCGTTCGCGGCCACATCGCGCCCCAAGGCGGGGACTATGCCGTACGCGCCGCATCATTCGCATTGCAGGGGACATCGCGCGCCGCCGGCAACACACGACACGCGTCGTTCAGAGCGTGTCCGCGTCGCGCAGGACGGACGCCAGAATCATCGCATCGCCATTGACGGGCGTGGGCCGCGGATTCGGTTTGTACACGGCATCGCCGGGGCGGATGACCTGGCCGCTCATCGCGCAGAAGCCCGGCATGCGCGCGCGCGCCATGCGCCAGACCTGATCGCCGAAACAGCCGCGTGTCGAATCGCGCCACGCGATGGTGGCCGTCGAAGGCGTCGGGCGATCGATCAGCGTCACCTGCGCGCCCACGGGTTCATCCGTGTTGCGGGTCTTGTGACGCGGCTGCGCTGCGGCTTCCGCGACGGCCATCAGGCGCGAAGTCGTCCCTAGCAGACCGATGGTCTGGGTCCATGGGTCCATCACGTTTGCGTTTGCCAGCATGTCGAAACTCCTGTGGAAAGCGATCGGTTCGGGCGAGGCTTGTGGACTGTCTGAAGTACGGGACGGCGGCGCGTTAGCGCGCGTCGTTCGTCTTCTCTTTCCAGCGATGCGGTGTTTCGCCGACGAACTTCTTGAACACGGTCGTGAAGTGGGCCTGGGAGCGGAATCCGCAGCTCAGCGCGACATCCATCACGTTGTGCTTCGATGTCACGAGCAGATGTTGCGCATGCTCGACGCGTCGGCGCAGCAGATATTCATGCGGGCGCACGCCCGTTGCGCGGCGGAATTGCGCGGCGAAATGCATGCGCGTGAGGCCGGCGCTCGCGGCAATGTCGGCAAGCCCGATGGGTTCGGCGAGATGGGCTTCGACGAATTCGATCACGCGGTTCATGCGCCACTGCGGCAGCGGCGCGGCCTCGCGCGAACGGCGGGTCGCACCGGCGAAATGACGCCCGACGATATGCGACACGATCGCGAGGCTGACGCTGTCCGTGAACATCTTGCCGAGCGCGGCATCGTTGCTCTGCGAAACGGCCAGCGCCTGGCCCAGACGCTCGAGCACGGGGTCGCGGATGAGTTCGGGATCGTCGAGCACGATGTCGGCGTCGCGCGAGTGCTGGAACAGGTCCTGATAGCACTCGGCGAGGACCTGCTGCGACACGAAGAGATGGAGCACGTCGGCCGATGACGAGAACACGGCTCGGGTCGGCACGCCGGGCGCGGTGACCTGAACGGCGCCTGCCGTCAGACGGCCGTGTACGAGCCTGCGGCCGGCGTGATCGAAGGTGAGTGCCGCGCACTTCAGGTTCAGGCCGATGCAGTGATCGGCGACGCTGCCTTCGTTCGATACTTCGAGCGGCGCGTCGCCGCCGTGGGTCCAGCGCATGACGACGACGTTGTCGCGCTGCGTCGCGGCGTCGTGCGCGGATTCGTTCATGCGGCGCCATTGCTGTTCGGCGACGATGGGGGATGCCTGGCGGCGCGACACGACATCGGCAAGCGGAGCGGGCAGGTCGATCAGTGTGGTGGTCATGGCAGGTTCTTCCGGTTTCAGTGATTTGATTGCGGCTCAAATAACGCTGCCGCGATGGAATCAAAGTTAAACGGATGGGCCTGGCGCGACTAGCCGTACATAGGGTTGCCCTTGCAGTCGAATGGTTGCGTCAACCTATATGAAGGTTTAATACCGGGGGGGCCGCGCGGGGCGCGGGGTTTTTTGTTTTGGCGGCGCAGCCGGATTTTGGGGTTTGGGGTTTTCTTCGCTTGCAGCGGCGTTGTGGTGGTCTGCCTGTGGGTGCGCTAGCGTCCGCGTTATGGTGGTCTGCCAGTGGTTCCGCTGGCATCCGCGTTTTGTTAGCGTGCTTCAGGCGTTGCCCCTGTGCGGGGCGGCACCTACTTTTCTTTGCCGCCGCAAAGAAAAGTAGGCAAAAGAAAGCGGCTCACACCGCCAGTTCTAGTTCTTGCCTGAGGGCCCCCACAGGGTCTTACGCTTCACACGGCGACTTTCCTGTTCGCATTCGTTGCCAACGCTTGGCGGTTTCAAGATGCAAGTGCAACACTTCCGTTTAGGATACGTTGCATGGGAAAAAACTACGAACAGCTGAGCGCCGAAGAGCGCGGTGTGATCTTTACAATGAAGTTTGAGGACAAGAGCACGCGCGAGATCGCGCGTGCGCTTGTGCGCTCACCCAGTACGATCAGTCGCGAACTGAAGCGCAATGACTGGAAACCGGCTCACGAGCGCGCAACGATGGGACGACCGCCGATCGCCGGCGGTTACAATTCAAGGCGTGCGGGTTTGCGGGCAGGCAGACTGCGGCGCAAGCCTCGGCGGGAACGCAAGCTGCACGTCGATGGGCCGCTGTGGCCGCAGGTGCGTGAACTGCTGGCCAAATGCCATTCACCCGAGCAGATCAGTGCGCAGCTGAAGCAGGCGCATCCGGATGAGCCCACCCTGAACGTGTCTCACGAAACCATCTATCACGCCATCTATGCCATGCCTCGGGGCGAGCTCAAACGCGAGCTGATCGCGCTGCTCAGACGGGGACGCAGCACGCGCAGACCCCGCTCGCGCGGCGAAGACCGGCGTGGCAAGCTCACTGACATGGTCAGCATCCATGTGCGCCCCCGGAGGCGAACGAGCGGGTGCTTGCCGGACACTGGGAAGGCGATCTCATCAAGGGGGCAGGAAACCGCTCGGCGGTGGGCACGCTGATCGATCGCAGCACGCTGTTCCTGATGCTGGTCAAGATGGATGACAGCACGGCGGAAGCGGCGTTGCGGGGCTACAGCGCAGCGTTTGCGCCGCTTGACCCGGAACTGCTCAAGACGCTGACCTACGATCAGGGCAAGGAGATGGCACTGCACAAGGAACTGGCCAAAGCAACGGGCATGCGCATCTACTTCTGCGATCCACACAGCCCGTGGCAGCGCGGCATCTGTGAGAACACCAGCGGTCTGTTGCGCCAGTACCTGCCCAAGGGCGCGGACCTGTCCGTGCTCTCGCAGCGCCAGCTCGACATGATTGCGATAGAGATGAACAACCGTCCGCGCAAGACGCTCGGCTGGAGAACGCCCGCGCAAGTCTTTATTGAAAACTGCAAGAAGCAGGGAATCGAAATCAACCCCGCTGTTGCACTTGGTCTTTGAAACCGCCCTTCGAATAAACGCCTCACCCGCTTCGAATACCCATACTCGGGCCAGCGGCAGCGAATGGTATGTGCCGCCCAGGTGGCAAACTGTGTGTAGGTTGTCGCGTCGTATAGCTTGGCGCTCTTACAGGGTGGTGCGCGTGCGCTATCGGTTCGGAGTGAGGCGTGTGCAGTACTACGGCCTACACACAGTTTGCCACCTGGGCGGCGGAGGAATATCCGGCACGGCATGGTGCAGCGCGGGTGGGTGAAGCGGGTGAGGCGCACCGCAAGAGCGCTGGCAACGAACGCGAATCGAGAAGTTGCCGCATGAAGTGAGGGACCCGTTGGGGGCCCTCAGGCAAACACAAGAGTTAGCGGTGTGAGCCGCTTTCTTTTGCCTACTTTTCTTTGCGGCGGCAAAGAAAAGTAGGTGCCGCCCCGCACAGGGGCAACGCCTGAAGCACGCTAACAAAACGCGGATGCCAGCGGAACCACTGGCAGACCACCATTAACGGCGAACGCCAGCAAAGAACCAAAAGCAAACCCAAACCAACGTCGAAGACAGACAACAACCTCAAGACCCGCGCTGCGTCCGCGTCGACGCCCCCACCTCCAACGACTTGACCCCCAGCGCTTCCGCCTTAAGAACAAAATCAGCCAGAGACCTGGACTCCATCTTCTTCATAGCCTGCCCGCGATGAATCTTGACGGTAATCTCACTGAGGTTCATCTCAGCAGCAATCTGCTTATTCATAAGCCCGCTAGCAACAAAAGCCATCACTTCACGCTCTCTCGGCGTCAGCGACTCATACCGTTTTCTCAAATCAGAAACCGAACGTTCGGACTTTCTCCGCTCTTCGTCTTTGGCGAGCGCATTCGCAACCGCATCGAGCATGTCCTGATCCCGAAACGGCTTCGCCAGAAAATCCATCGCGCCGGCCTTCATAGCCTTCACAGACATCGCAATATCGCCATGCGCAGTCATGAAAATAATGGGCACATGCACATTGCCAGCAGCGATCTGCTCCTGCACAGCGAGCCCGCTCTGCCCCTTCAACCGCACATCGAGAATCAGGCAACTGGGAATATCAGGCTTATCGAGCGACAAAAACTCCTGCGCAGACGCAAAAGCCTCGACCCGCAAACCCACCGACCGCAGCAGCATCGTGACGGCCGCGCGCATCGAATCGTCGTCGTCGACGACATAAACGATCGACTGATTCGGGTCGTTCATTTCATCACTGCTCATCGCACGTTCCTTTATCGATCGGCAAAACGAATTGCATCGTTGCGCCCCGCCCTTCTTCAGACTCGGCCCAGATACGCCCGCCGTGCGCCTCGACGATGGACCGGCAGATCGACAGTCCCATGCCCATGCCGTCCGCCTTGGTCGTGAAGAACGCGTTGAAGAGCCGCCCCACGTTCTCGTCGCTGATGCCTGTTCCCGAATCTTCGATGGCGACCTGCCCATAGTGCCCGTCCGCGAGGCTCGTTGCGATGCGCATGTGCCGCGCCCGCCCCGTCATGCCCGCCATCGCCTGCACGCCATTCATCACGAGATTGATGACCACCTGCTGAAGCTGCACGCGGTCACCGCACACGAACGGCGGCGGCTCCGCGTAGCAGGCTTCCAGCTCGACCCGCGCGGCGTCCAGCTCACGCCGTACAAGCTCAATCGATTCTCTCACGATACCGTTCAGATCGAGCACCGCCTGGCTCGGATCGCGCTTCTGCGCCATCGAACGTATCTGGCGGATCACGTCGCTGGCGCGCTTCGCGTCGCGCACCATCTGGTTGATCGACTGGCCGACTTCGCCGAGATCGGGCTTCGCGCGGTTCAGCCAGCGCGTCGCGGCATCGCCCGCCGTGACGATCGCGGCGAGCGGCTGCGTGACTTCATGCGCGATCGACGCGGCGAGTTCGCCGAGCATCGTCACGCGCGTGACGTGCGCGAGTTCCGCCGTCGAGCGGTCGAGCGCGTCCTGCGCGAGCTGCCGCTCCGTCACGTCCATCAGCGCGCCCACGTATTCGATGCTGGCCGACTGCGGCACGGCCAGATGCGCGACGTAGTGCACGTACTTGATCCGCCCGTCGGGCATCTGCAGCCGGTGCTCGACGTCGACATATGGCGCGCCCGACAGTCCCGCTTCGTACGCTTCACGGACCAAAGCGAGATCGTCGGGATGCGTGCGCGCGAGGATCAGCTCCATGCCCGGCGTGTAGTCGGGCGAATACTCGAAGATCCGGTAGACCTCGTCGGACCACCACATCGCGCCCGCGGGCAGGCGCGTCGCAATGCTGCCAGTGCGGCTCAGACGCTGCGCGTCGGACAGGAACGCCTCGCTGCGCTCCAGCGCCTGCTCGGCCTGCTTGCGCTCCTCGATATCGGTATTGACGCCATACCAGCGCAGAATCTCCCCGTTCTGATCGCGCAGCGGGTCCGCGCCGATATGCATCCACCGGTACGAGCCGTTGCTCTGGCGGATGCGTGCGACGTTCTCGAACGGCTTGCCCGTGGCGATCGCGCCGCGCCACGCCGCGTGCATCGCGGGCCAGTCGTCGGGATGCACGATCGATGTCCAGACGTCGCCGCTGCCGCCCGTCAACGTGATGCCAAGCTCGTTCCAGCGTCGGTTGATGTAGCTCAGTTCGCCATCGCGCGACGAACTCCAGACCATGCCGGGAATCGCGTCGATGATCGCGCGCAGGTCTTCCTGCTGCCGCTGCAACTCGGCTTCCATGCGCTTGCGCATCGTGATGTCGTTGTTGGTCGCGAGTATCGCGCGCGGCTTGCCCTTGTCGTCTCGCCACAGGGCAAAGCGGCTCGACACGATGACGGTGCTGCCGTCGCTGCGCACGCGCTCCAGTTCGCCTTCCCAGCGGCCCTTGCGCACGACCTCATCGCGCAGCGCGTCGAGGGGAATGGATGAACTGGTGCGCGTCAGTTCGTGGATGCGCTGGCCGATTGCCTGGTCGGCCGTCCAGCCGTACAGTTCCTCGGCGCCCTGGTTCCAGAACGTGATGCGGTCGCTCATGTCGTACGCGACGATCGCGTCGTGCGTCAGGTTCAGCAACTGGATCTGCTCCTGCAGCCGCACCGTGTTCGCCTGGTTGCGCAACGCGAGAAACGAGGTCGTGCCGATTGCAAGCAGGCTCACGATACCGCGCGCAATCGAGCCGCCGGAATAGTTCTCGTCGTGCGACATCAGGAAGGCAATCACCGTCAGCGCCACACACGCGTATGCCGTTGCGATCGTGGCATGCCGCAAGCCCGTCGACGCGACGAGCAGCACGACGGCCACATAAAGCACGGCAATGGCGATGTCGAGCGGCGTCAGCGCGTCGATCAGGAACACGATCACGCCGACAATGCCCGCAAGAGAAAAGAGAACGCGCGCGTCGCGAGCCGACGTCACGGCTGCGCCCTGACGGAACGTCATGACGCCCCGTGAACGCGCTGTATTGCTGTGGAGTGGAATGGACGGCACATCTTCGGCATAGGCGTTCCTCGCGAGCGCTTGTCTGCGGCATTGATTAGCGGCGCTTTAAAGCCGCATTTGTCAGCGGGCGGCGCAACCCTGATTCGCGCCGCCACACGCGTCGCTCGACAGTCGGACATCCAGCAAGCCGGCCCATTTCGATCCGGTAAGGATTCTATCCGAATAGCCCGACAACCCTTGTCATAGGGCCGCGGCGCGGTAATCCGCGCCGGACTCAGTCGCCCTGCGAGCCGTCGGGTTCGAGCCCAGCGAGGCAGCGCGACACTTCGGCGCCGTCGACAGGTTTGGTCAGCACGCATAGCGCGCCCAGGTCGAGTGCCTGGCGGCGCACCGCGTCGGAGGCGAAAGCGGAGATGAAAATGATGGGCTGCGTGACGCCCATGTCCAGCAGATGACGATACATGTCGAGACCGCTCATACCGGGCATTTGCACATCGGAGATGATGCACGCGACCTGGTCCACGTCGGATGCGAGGAACGCCTCGGCCGATGCGTACAGCCGGACATCCCAATCCAGCGAACGAACGAGGCTAGACATCGCGGTGCGGACGGATTCGTCGTCGTCGATGACTGAAGCGATCGGATGGTTGTGCAAGCGACTTTCCTCGGCCGTTGGTTTGCGACGGCACGGTTCTGCGTAATGCCGTTCAAGATGATTCCATCTTATGGGAATCGCCCGGCCGCGAGAATCATATGTAGGTATAGTTCTGCCCCTCCGCGCGGCCTCGGGCCCCGCCCGTCAAGCCCGGCCGGCCTCCTTACGGCAGATTCCAGCCCGCCGCCGTGCGTTTCGGAACCCGCGCGTGCCTTGCGGAAACCCGCTTGCGCGCGGCCTCCCTACATTGTCGACGTCATGGGCCAACGCCCGGCCCACCCCATCGTCACGGGATCAACCGTCTTTTTTGCAAACGAGGAAACACAACGTGTCCGCCGTCATTGAACATCTCGAAGGCGAAGCGCGCGAGCGCCTGATTGTCTGGCTCAAACGCCGCATGCAGGAGTGCAATATCACATTGGAAGCACTGCAACATGCGCTGCAGCAGGATATCGACGAAGCGAAACGGATTCGCTACCGCGATGCGTGGGGCAATACGTGGACGGGCGACGGCGAGCACCCGGAATGGCTGCGCCGCGCGGTTGCGGCTGGGCAAAGCATCGATCACTTTCTGTGCGAGTGACGCGAATGGCCAGCATCACGCGAACGACGCGAATGTGACATCTCGCAGGCCCTTAAGCGTCTCTTCATCTTGCCGTCCGTATCATGGCGACGGTTCCTGTGCACCCCCTCGTAAGCACGGGAACCGATTCAGCCGACGATGACGTCGGCTTTTTTTCGCGCCGGTCCAGGCGGGCGGGCTGTCGCGCTATGCGTGGCGCTCGGGCGGCACGGCCCCCGTCAGCACGTCCAGCACATACTCCTTGACCAGCGCGCGCACGTCGCCCGACGTATTGCCGAACTCGGCGCCCACCAGGGTTTCCCCGTCCTTCGTGCGGCGGTTGCGCGCGATGCAGTTCAGCGGCGCCGTGCGCACGCGGCCGGCACGCGCGAGCGGCAGCGAAAGCTTGAAGTGCTCGCCGGGCGCGAGCGAATTCGAGGTCGAGTTCACCAGCAGGCCGACGCCCGCGGCGCTCAGATCGACTGCGCGGACTTCCGTCCCCGCCATGGGCCGGTCGTTTTGCGAGAGGCGCGCCGTCACGTCGATGCCGACGCGCACATGCCGCCGCAGCGCTCGCGAGCGGACTTCCGTGGGGTAACGCAGATAAAGCACGTCGAACGGTGACGTATGCCGGCCGATGACTTCCGATTCGAACGCATGGCGATAACGCCCCGCGATGAACTGCCCTTCGACAGCCTCGCCCGCCGCGAACGCAGGATCGACGCCCGCGCCCGCGAGCAGCAGGCTGACGTCGTCGAGCGCGCCGACGAAGCGGGTGCGCGAGGAAATGGCCGGGCCGTTTGCCAGCGTGATGACGAAGTCTTCGGGGATGCAGCCCGACACGGGAAATGGACCCACGAGCGTCTGGTCCTCATTGCCGCGCCGCGCGCGCCCAGCGGACGCGGGTGTGGTGTCCGCGTCCTCAGGCGTGGCGTCGTCGCGGCGCTCACCGGGGAACGGATGCCTGAACGGCCCTTGCGCAAAGAGCCGCTCGCATTGCACCGCGCTATGAACGATGTGCCCGCGCGCCATCAGCAGCCTGCCGTCCGCCGTGTAGACGGAAAACGGCAGCGGAACCCCGATCGTGACTTCCCGTTGCGACAGCGGCACCAACGGCATGACTCGTTTTCTCCTCTCGAACTTTTTACCGCATCGCAATCGTGCAGTGCGTGCAGTGCGTGCAGTGCGTGCAGTGCGTGCAGGCAGCAAGTATGCACGACGTGGGCGTCCGGACCAACCTGGCAAACGTTTGTCTGACTCGATTGTTTAGACAGACGTATCCAAAACGCCATCGCGCGCAATGCCGGACCCGCAAAGGTTGGTTTCCCGCGGCTCAAGAATCTTCGCAGCGGCGCGTCCCTATAATGGCCGCCATTACCGGCGTTTGCGTTACTGCGTTTCGCGTGCTATCACGGGACAAGCCGCCCGCCCACTGCACAGGACAATTCGACATGACTACCCAGGCCCTCACCTCCGGCATCGATCACGTTGGTCTCGCCGTGCGCGATCTGAACCTGACGCGCGATTTCTTCGTCGAATGCCTGCAGTGGAAACAGGTCGGCGAAAAGCCGGACTACCCCGCTGCGTTCGTGTCGGATGGACACGTGATGCTGACGCTGTGGCAAGTCACCAATCAGGCGAATCTCGTAGCGTTCGACCGCAAGACCAACGTCGGCCTGCATCATCTTGCGTTGCGTGTGGGCAGCGAGGAGGCGCTCAACGAGATTTTCGCACGCGTCTCGCAGTGGCCCGGCGTCAAGGTCGAGTTCGCGCCGGAGAACCTCGGCGCGGGACCGAAGCGTCACACGATGATCTACGAACCCGGCGGCATCCGGCTCGAATTCGACTTCGATTCGCGTCTGAAGGCGGCTGGCTGAGCAGCGCATTGCGCTCGCCAACCCGCAATCCATGACACGCAGAAAAGGTCGCGGTGATGAGCTATCACCGCGGGTGATACCCCTATCAAAACAAACCGCGCGATCTCCTCGTGATCTGTTGCTAGAGTGATGCCAGTGCAGTTGGGCAGCGACAGAGCAGAGGTTGAGCATGGACCAGCTTTACATGTTGAGGGCGTTCGTCTCGGCGGCGCAGCATCAGAGTTTCAGCAAGGCGGCGACCTCGCTGGGTGTGACGACTGGCTCCATTTCGAAGGCGATTGCGAAGCTGGAAGCTTCTATCCAGACACGCGTGCTCCATCGCACGACGCGCTCCGTCACGCTGACGGAAGAGGCGCAATCCTATTACCTCAGTTGCTGCCGCCTGCTCGAAGAACTCGACGAAGCGAATCGCCGCATCATGCGCGAGCGCGAAGTCGATAGTGGCAAGCTGCGTCTCGTGATTCATCCGATGCTGGTCAGCGAGACGTTCTCGCAGTTCCTGTCCAGTTATCGCGCCATCGCGCCGAACGTGAACCTCGTCGTTTCCGTTGACGAGGGCGCCGTCAATCTCTATGACGGACAGTTCGACATGGCGATGCTTCCGCCGCATCAGGTCGAACAGTCGGCCGTCATTCGCAGAACCTTGTTCAAGTCGTCGCGCTCGCTGGTCGCATCCGCCGATTATCTTGCGCAACGCGGCACGCCGAATTGCGCGGCGGATCTCACCAAGCACTTTCTGCTCCTGCCGTCCCAATCGCGCCAGCGAAGCACGAACTACGTGCAGGTGATCGAAAACGGCGAGCCTGTGCAGGTGATTCCGATGTCGTCGATGGACGGCAACGACGTGCTGTTGCGCGCGGCGGCGCTGGCTGGCGCTGGCATTGCGGAGTTACCGGAAGCGATGGCGCGGGAAGATGTGGCGATGGGCAAGCTGGTGCCCGTTCTGCCCGGCTGCTCGATCTCGGATAGCGAAGTCGAAATCTGCCTGTTCTATTCGCATCGGGAGTTGCTGCCCGCCCGCTTCAGAACGTTCGTCGACTTCTGCACCGCGTTCTTTCGCCTTAACAGCGCACGGCGGCGGGCACCCTTGCTGGATGCCCAACCGCAGGCGGCTTAAGCTGCTTGGTTAGGCTGCCGCCATCACAGGGCCGAGACGCGAGCGCGTCACTTCGACGAACGCCTGCATCGCGCTCGACACGTAGGCGTCGTGCCGGCGAATAAACAGCGTGGCTACCTGCGCTTTCTCCGGCGGCAACGAATGAAGCGCGACGATATCCTGCTCGGCCGCACTGGACACCACGCCGCGCGGCAACAGCGTCACGCCGATGCCCGCCGCGACGCACGCGATGATCGCATCGAGTGAACCAAATTCGAGCGGCGTGGCCGTCACGATACCCATTTCCGCCAGCAGCGCTTCAAGCCGCTGACGATACGAACAACCCAATCTGAACACGATGGTCTTCAGGTCGGGTACGGCGCGCAGCGCATCCATCGATCGCAGGTTGCGCGGCGTCACCAGCACCAGTTCTTCCTGAAAGATCATCTCGGCATGCAGTTCGGGATGCTCGACGGGGCCCGCGACAAAGGCGCCATCGAGCCGGCACGCGGCCACCTCTTCCGTCAGACTGCAACTCGTGCCCGTGGTCAGAGACAGGCGCACTTGCGGATAGATTCTGGCGAAGTTGCTCAATATCGGCGAAAGGCGCAACGCGGCCGTCGTTTCGAGCGTGCCTAAAGCGAGCGTACCGGCGGGCGGGCCGTCGTCGAGCGCCGCGAGCCGCGCGTCCGAAAGCAGTTTCGCAATGCGCGCCGCGTACGGCAGCATGCGTTGCCCAGCGGGCGTCAGGCTGACGCCGCGCACATGGCGCTGAAACAGCGCGACACCGATTTCCCGTTCGAGAGACCGGATTCGCGCTGTCACATTGGACTGAACGGTATGAAGTTCGGCAGCCGCCCGGTTCATGCTGCCGTGACGGGCCACTGCCTCGAACACCTTGAGGTCGGCGACATCCATGCTGTGTACCTCGATGAGATCGACCGGGCCTCGATACTGTCATCACAGGCCCGCACTGCGCTGCGGCGCAGGTCGATCGTCATCCTACACCAAAGCCGGATTGCGCATCGGCGCGCTGATCACGGCCATTGCTTCTGACAAGGCCTCAACCCGTCTTCTGGGCTTTGAATTCCTCGCCATTGATACGGCTCGATATGCTGATGTTTTCGCGTGGATGCTCATGCAGGATCACGTTGATGATCTTCGGGTCGGAACCGATCGCGTCGTGCGTGACCTGAATGATATCGCGCATCAATTGCTCGCGGCGTGCCGGCGTCAATCCAGCCGCAATATGGCATTCGATAAAAGGCATGCTGATACTCCTGCGATGTTTATTTAAGGCGACTGATCAGTTCTTTGTCGTTGGCCGCGCCTTCCACGTATTCGGGAAGATGCTCGCCATGCTCGACGAAGTTGATACCCCTGCCCTCGCGAAACACAATGAAGATGTCATTCTTCGCTTCGCCTGTCGCCTCGCTGACCACACGCAGCAGACCCGCTGCGAGCTGACGTTTCTGTTCGTCCGTTCTGCCGTATCGCATGTCACATGAAATCAGGGCCATTCGAATCTCCTGTATGCCTGAATCAATTATTGAATTCCCGGATGCTTTGCCGGGTACACCGCTTCTCGATTGACTTTCGTGAGGAGTTGCATCAACTCCGAAATGTCGTGTTCTTCGAGTCTGGAAACGAGATCGACGATCTGGCCACGCATCGCTTCGTCCGCATAGGGCTCGCTTAGCCAGTTGAATTTTTCGACAGTCCGCTCCCACGTGAACGGATTGTCGAGACCGCCTTCGAATCCCACATGCTCCTTCGACACCACACGGCCATCGCGGCAGCGGATCGTGATGCGCGTATTCAATGCCTGCGGGTATTGGGCCGAGAAGGCGGCGTCGGGACGTATCGTGACCTTCTTCAGCAGCGCCTGCGCGTCGGCTGCCTGGACACGCGCGGGTTCCAGTTGCGCGGGACCGACCTGATCGTCGAGCAAGGCCGCGGCAATCAGATACTTGAGGTTATAGTCGGCCTGCTCTTTCGTTTGCGGGTCGTCTTTTGCACCGAAGCCGCCGCCGCCCGCGATGTCATAGCCCATCTGGAAGATGTCGCAAGCCACATCTTCGACGTCGCCGCCCGTTATGCCGTGCGCGCGCTTGAGTTCCAGCGTGGCTTCGAGCACGGGTTGGCCGTGAATCAGCGAACAGTACTTCTTCATCACAGTCTGATGAACGACCTCCAGGCTCGAATCCTCCCAATCCACTTCGACCGGCTGATCGAACATCCGCACGAGTCCGTTCGGTCCTTCGAAAAGGCGTAGCGGCCCCGTAAAACCGCGCTTCGCAAGCGACGCCGAATAAACAGCCCGCATACAGGTTATGCCCGGAGAAAAGCCCTTCCAGTACGACACGGGTTCGGAGTGAACGCAGGAGAGCGAGATGTTGTCGACGGTTGCGATGGCGATCGCATGCGCGATTTGATCTGCATCGAGGCCAAGCAGCTTTCCCGAAGCAGCGGCTGATGAAATCGCCAGTTGAATCGCGTGATTGAAACCCTTTGCCATGACAGGAACGATTGCCGTAATGCGGCAGCCGATCTCATACGCAACCGCGAGCGCCAGCATGAACGATTCGCCGTCCGCCGATGCGTGCTCGGCGGCGGCCAATACTGCGCCAAAGTTGTCGCTCGGATGACAAAGACCGCCTGGCGACATATAGCTGTCGAGCAGATCCACATAGCGCACCAGAGCCGAGTTGTACAACGCCGCCTGATCCGGAGAAGTCGAGCCGCCGCCAATCAGCGTGCAGGTACCGCCGCTGCGATATTCGTCGAACTGCTCCCGAAGCGCCTTGAAAGGCGAGCCTGGCAATGCGGCAATTGCACACCCCAGGCTGTCCAGTATGTTCCGCTTCAGCAAGTGCCGGGTCTGCGGCGTGAGATGACTGGCGTGCGCAACGTCGGCAAACCGGCCGATACGTTCGACAGCGGTATGAGTGCTCATGGCTTGAAGGTCTCGCATGAAGAACGGGTGACTCAATGTCGCACCGCTCACTGCGGAGATCAAGCGAAGGGTTTGGATACCGCTATCTGTTGCGCTGATAGTGGCGACACGTTTTCAGGCATTACTTTTCGCATACAAACCCTACGCAGGCGATGTAGTGGAGAACCTGAGCTTTATCGTGCGACGCGCGCCGATGTTTTCCGGCGCTTTTGCTGCACACCGCTTGCCGTCATCAGATCGCACTGAACGGGGTGAGTGATTTCCGTTGCAAGCCCGCCCGCGAGAAAGAAGAAGATTGCCAAAAGCCGTTTCATGATTGCCTCCAACATTGAGTCACGGCTTGGTTATAGCGCAGAACATGCGCCCATTTGTGTCCCAATGTATCGAAGCACCCCACTGATACAAGACGATTCAAACGCGCGACACGGCGACACAGCAGAGATACGCGAGAACGTTCAAATACAGCCATGTCTTCCAATCAAAGGACGCTGACATGTTCTCCCGAATCAAAACCCTGACTACCGTCGTCGCAATTGCCGCCGTTGCCGGGCTGGGTGCAATGATCGCCAACAGCGGCGCCGCGACAGCCGTTCCTGCCGAAACCAACCGCGCTGCGCCGGAATTCGCTGGCATCGATCAATGGCTGAATTCACCGCCTCTGACGATGCAGCAACTGCGCGGAAAAGTCGTGCTCGTCGATTTCTGGACGTACACGTGCGTCAACTGCGTCAATACGCTGCCGCATGTCGAGAAGCTGTATCAGAAGTACAAGGATCAAGGCCTGGTCGTGGTCGGCGTGCACACGCCTGAATATGCGTTCGAGCACGAGACGAAAAAGGTCAAGGCGGCGATTGCCGAATACGGGCTGCACTACCCCGTCGCGCAGGACAACCAGTACGCGACGTGGAACGCTTATGGCAATCAATACTGGCCTGCCGTCTATCTGATCGACAAGCAGGGGCAGATCGTCTATAGCCATTTCGGCGAAGGCGATTACGACAAGACGGAAGCGGCCGTCCGCGAGCAACTGGCGCGCGCGGGTTGATGTTGGCTGATGTCGCCAAAGCGCGGCGTGTGCGCCGCGCTATTCGCTCAAAATGCGCTGCGATACGCGAACAGTCCCGGCAGGCCGCCCGTCATCAGGAACAGCACCTTCGAGCCTGGCGCAAACGTCTTGCTACGAATGTCGTGCAGCAGTCCCGCGAACGCCTTCCCGCTATACACGGGGTCCAGAAGCAGGCCTTCGACGCTCGCCAGAAGCCGCACGGCTTCGCGCATTGCGTCCGTGGGAATGCCGTAGCCTTCGCCGCGCTGTCCGTCCTGAACGATCACACTCGCGTCGGAAAGCACCGCGTCGGGCCGCAGCAGCGCAAGCGTTTCCTTCGCCTTCAATCGCGTGTTGGACAACGTGTTCTCATGCGTCGCCAGAACATTGTGCGAAACGACACGCGTCGGGTCCTCGCCCACCGCCAGCAAGCCGGCGACAAGGCCCGCCTGCGTGCCGCTGCTGCCGTTGGGCACTGCAATGCGGTCGAACGAAACACCCAATGCGCGCGCCTGTTCGAGAATTTCCGCCGCGCACGCCGCATAGCCAAGATTGCCGATAGCCGACGAGCCGCCCATCGGCGCGAGATACACCTTGTGTCCGGCATTGCGAAGTTCGTCCGCGCGATTCTGCGCGAACGCCATCGCGTCGGCACCGCCAGGCAGATCGTGAATGCGCGCGCCGAGCAGCGAGTCGAGCAGCACGTTGCCATTGTGGATGTAATCGTCGTCTTCGCGCGGCACCATGCGCGTCAGCACGACCTCGCACGCAAGGCCCGCACGCGCCGCCGCTGCGGCCGTGAGCCGCGCGTGATTCGACTGGCGCGCGCCCACCGTGATGACCGTGTCCGCGCCCTGCGCAAGCGCTTCGCCCAACAGGAACTCGAGTTTCCTGAGCTTGCTGCCGCCACCGCCGAGGCCGGTGAGATCGTCGCGCTTGACGTAGATATCCACGTCGCCGAGCAGCTTGCTCAAGCGGCTGAGATGTTGAATCAGCGTAGGCCCTTCGATCAATGCGTAACGAGGAAAGGCGGTGAGATCGAGAGCGGGTGCGGTCGACATGCGGAAATCTCCAGGTGTTCGGCGTCGTGTGTCGCGCAGATGTTAACGCATCGTCGCGTGCTTCGCATGCGTCGTTCAACGGCCATCAATCCCCGAAAATATTGAACATCAGGAAACAATCAATGCAATCACTACTCGCGCTTGCACGCGCTTTTGCAGGCTCATGGCCCGGCTTTCCGCTCTCGCTCTCCCAATCCAGCGAGATTATCGAGTATCACGCCATTCCACTTTTACATATATATCGCACGCGATTTACTCGTAACCGATTGACAAATTCCAAGACCCCAGTATCATCTCGCATCTGATTCGATCGCATGCGATCTACTTATTCCTGACCACCTGACTGTCACACCACCGGAGATGAATATGAAAAGCACTCGCGCAGCACTCGCCGCCACGTTCGCCCTTTCGCTCACTGTCCTCGCCACCAGCGCACATGCCGGGTCCGAGCAGGCCAAGCCTCAAGAGAAATGCTTCGGTGTGTCGCTCGCCGGCAAGAACGATTGCGCAGCCGGCCCCGGTACGAGCTGCGCAGGCACGTCGAAGGTCGACTATCAGGGCGACGCGTTCGTCATGGTCGACAAGGGCACCTGCACGACGATCAAGACGCCGAAGGGCTACGGCGCGCTGAAGGCGAAGTCATGATGCTGCACTCCCAAACCCGCGACGCGCGCGTTTCCCACTCGTCCCTCGCGAAACAGGGCGGCGTGACGGCACTCCGCGCGGCCGTCATCGAGCGCTTGTCGCGCGCGCTTTCGCCTTCGCTACTGTTGCTGGTGGCGCGCTTCGGTATCGCAGCCACCTTCTTTCTGTCGGGACGCACGAAAGTAACGGGCCTGCTGACGATCAAGCCGTCGACGTTTGCCCTGTTCAGCTCGGAATACGCATTGCCGCTGATTCCGCCGGAGATTGCCGCGCACCTCGCCACGTATGCGGAACACCTGTGCCCGATCCTGCTCGTGCTCGGATTGTTCACGCGCTCTGCCGCGTTGGTGCTGCTGGGCATGACGGCTGTAATCGAGATCTTTGTCTATCCCGACGCATGGCCGACGCATCTGACGTGGGCAGGTCTGCTTCTTCCGCTGATCGCGCATGGCGCAGGCAAATGGTCGGTCGATCATCTGCTGGGCCGCTCACGCACGACGGACTGACCGCAGCACACGACCAACCTTTCGCCACCCGACATCAACAACACGGCCCGCGTGGCCTCCATTCAAAAACACTATGCGCATTCTTTCGACTTTGACCCTCGCTGCGGCAGCGCTCGCCGTTTCAGGCGCGGCATTCGCCGCAACGCCGGACACACCGGCGGGCGTGAAGAACATCGTGATCGTTCACGGTGCCTTCACCGACGGCTCCGGCTGGCGCGCGGTGCACGACATCCTGATTCACAAGGGCTATAACGTCCGCATCGTCCAGCAACCGATGACGACGCTCGAAGAAGACGTCGCCGCGACGAACAACGCCGTCATCGGACAGACGGGCCCCGTGGTGCTCGTCGGCCATGGCTACGGCGGCGCCGTCATCACGGAAGCGGGTGCGCGTCCCAAGGTGAAGGCGCTGGTCTACGTCGCCGCATTTCAGCCCGACGTCGGCGAAAGCGTGAACCAGCTGGCGGGCTCGATGCCGAAGCTCACCGACGGCGTGCAGAAGACCATCGACGGTCACTACTACTTCGACCCCGCCAAATACGGCACGGACTACGCCGGCGATCTGGTGTCGAACCGCACCGACTTCATGGCCGTTTCGCAGGTGCCCGCCACTGTCGCCGACTTTGCCTCCGCGCCGTACACGGTCGCATGGCATGACAAGCCGACCTACGGCATCGTCGCGACCGACGACCGCGTGATCAACCCCGACCTGCAACGCTGGATGTACAAGCGTGCGGGTTCGAAGGTCACGGAAGTGAAGGCAAGCCATGCGATCGAGATCTCGCAGCCCGAAGCGGTCGCGAAGGTCATCGAAGAAGCCGCGCTGCACGCGAAATAAACGCCAAGCCATTTTCCCAATCGCATTTCACTCAACCCACCATGGAGCAACCATGAACAGCAACGTCAAATCCCGCGTCAGCTTCGCTGCAGCCGCAGCCCTCCTCGCCATCGCATCGGCCACCGTCGCGACCTCCGCGAGCGCCGCCACGGGCGAACAACCCGGCCGCTGCTACGGCGTCAATGCATGCAAGGGCCAGGCGCTGTGCGCGACGGCTCACAACGACTGCAAGGGCCTCAACAGCTGCAAGGGCAAGGGCGTGGTCGTGAAGACGCCGAGCGAATGCCTGTCACTGGGCGGCACGCTGACGGAACCGAAGTAAGTCACGCTATCGCTGGCCCGGCTATGCGTCGCCGGGCCAGTCCATTCACCGACACTCCGCAGCCGGGTACGCCACATGCTCTCTTCTAATCCCCGCTTTGCAGGCTATGGCCTTGGCCTGCGCAAGGAACACTATCGCGACTTCCTGGAAACGAATGTTCCCGTCGATTTCGTCGAAGTCATTTCCGAGAACTTCATAGTCGATGGCGGTCAGCCGCGCGACATTCTGCGGCGCGTGCGCGAGAAGCATCCCGTCGTGCTGCATGGCGTGTCGATGTCGATCGGCTCTGCGGATGGCGTCGACCGTGACTATCTGCGCCGCCTGAAGTCGCTCGTCGATGAGATCGAACCGCTGTTCGTGTCCGATCACCTGAGCTGGTCGCGCATCGGCCGCTTCAATTCGCACGACTTGTTGCCCGTCCCTTATACCGACGAAGCACTCGACACCGTCTGCGCGAATATCGACATCGCGCAGAACGCGCTCGGCCGCCAGATGCTGTTCGAGAATCCGTCCAGTTATCTCGCGTTCGACGGCGCAACGATGACCGAGTGGGAATTCATTTCCACGATGTCGAAGCGCACCGGCTGTGGCCTGCTCCTCGACGTGAACAATATCTTCGTGAGCGCGACGAACCACGGTTTCGATGCGCTCGCCTATCTCGACGGATTGCCCGTCGATCGCGTGCATCAGATCCATCTCGCGGGACACTCGCAAAGCCGCGATCTGTTGATCGACACGCACGATAGCCCCGTGTGCGATGAAGTGTGGGCACTCTATGAGAACGCGATGGCGCGGCTCGGTCCTGTCGCGACGATGATCGAGCGCGATGGCAACGTGCCGCCGTTGAACGAACTGCTGAGAGAACTGTGGATCGCGCGCAAGCTCGGCGCTCATGCGCAACAGGACGCACGGGTCGCACATGACACGCCCATTGCGGAGGCTGCATGACACTCGCTGCCTGGCAACAGGACTTCCGCTCGTGGCTTACGGATGCATCGGAAGAAGCCGCCCGCCGCGTCGGCGGCGATGCATCACGCGGATTGTCGGTCTACCAGAACAACTATCGCGGGCACTTGATCGAATGCCTCGAGCATTCGTTTCCACAGGTACGGACGTTGCTTGGCGAGGATGCGTTTCTGCATGCCGCCGTGACACACATCAACCACCATCCGCCGCACGCGTGGACGCTCGACGCGTACGCATACGGTTTCGGCGACACGCTGGGCGTGCTGTTTCCGCACAACCCCGACGTGCACGAACTCGCGTGGATCGAAAATGCGCTGGCCGAAGCCTTCGTTGCGCCTGACGCGCAGCCGCTGCCGCTCGACGCGCTCGCTTCCGTCGACTGGGACGCAGCGCGGCTGCGCTTTACGCCGTCGCTCAGGCATCGCCCCGCCACGACGAATGCAGACGGCATCTGGTCCGCCCTATTCGCCAACACCGAGGCGCCCGAAAGCGAAATGCTCGACGAGCCGGGCGGCCTGATCGTCTGGCGGCGGCAGTTCGTGTCGTGTCTCAAGCGCGTCGATGCCGCCGAGTACGAAGCGCTCCTTCATCTGCAGGAAAATCAAAGCTTTGCAACACTATGCGATCGGCTCGTCGAGCGTCTGGGTGACGCGGATGGCGTGGCGAAAGCGGGTGCGCTGCTGGCGGGATGGCTGGGCAGCGAACTCATCGTGGGTGTGGAGACCGTCTGACAGTAGCTGGCTCTCCGCCCATTCCTCAACTACGATCGAGGGGAGCAAGATGCCGATTGTCACCATTCAGGTTACGCGAGAAGGGACGAAGCCCGGCGCGGATTGCGTGACGGCCGAAGAAAAGGCGCGACTCATCAAGGGCGTGAGCCAGGTGTTGCTCGACGTGCTGAACAAGCCGCTCGAATCCACCTTTGTTGTGATCGAGGAAGTGCTGACGGACAATTGGGGCTGGGGCGGTCTGCCTGCCCTCGAGTATCGAAAGCTCAAAGCAGCGAAATCAGCCTGACCAGCAGTCTTCCAACAACGCGTAGCTCTTCAACGAAGGAGTTTGCCATGTCGCTCGAAAAGGCGCTTTACACTGCACACGCAACCGCGACGGGAGGCCGCGACGGCCGCGCGACGGTGCCCGAAGCCAACCTTGAATTCAAGCTCACCACGCCGACGGAACTGGGCGGAAAAGGCGGTGACGGCGCGAACCCGGAGCAACTGTTCGCCGCCGGTTACAGCGCCTGCTTTATCGGTGCGATGAAATTCGTTGCCGCACGCGATAAGATCGCGATGCCCGCAGATGCGTCGATCGACAGCAGCGTCGGGATCGGGCCGATTCCAAATGGGTTCGGCATCGAAGTCGAGATGAAAATATCATTGCCGGGTATGGAGCGCAGTGCCGCTCAAGATCTGGTCAACAAGGCTCACATCGTGTGCCCGTATTCGAATGCGACGCGTAATAACATCGACGTGAAGCTCACGCTCGTCTGACGCATCGATTCATTCTCTACATTGCTGGCCGCCGTTTTATCGCGCGGCCAGCAATACGCTATTGCGAATCTGAACGGCAATTCGCAATGCGCATTCAGTCCAGCAACTCCGTCACCACAGCCGGGCTATGCGAGTCCATCCAGTCGTATGAATCGCTGAAATGCGCCCATGCCCAATTGCGCGGCACGGCGGCGGCTTGTGCGTTCTCGCTCGATACTGCTTCGATGCGCGTGCGGACGCCTGCGCCGCTATGGTCGTCGATATTCCGGAAGTTCAAAGATTCGCGCTTCATTGCCTGATCCTCAGTAGAGCCTGTCGCGACGTCGAATTGAAACGTCGGCCTATGAAGCTAGGGTAAACCTCCTGACGCAATCATCAACCGGGCTGCGCAGAATTCACAGTTTTCAAATCGGGAATAATGCGTGCTATGGCTTCGATTGACTGCATCGTCAAACATCAGATCAAAGCGCACAAATGAAAACAGCCCTTTTAACAAGGGCTGTCTGGCGTGAATTAATGCGTGTTACTTCGCGGTCGGCATCGCGAATTCTGCGCCCTTCTCGATGCTCTCCGACCAGCGCTGCATGATCGACTTCTGCTTCGTGTAGAAACGCACGCCTTCTTCGCCGTATGCATGCGTGTCGCCGAACAGGCTGCGCTTCCAGCCGCCGAAGCCATGCCACGCCATCGGCACCGGAATCGGCACATTGATGCCGACCATGCCAACTTCGATACGGCGGCCGAACTCGCGCGCAACATGGCCGTCGCTTGTGAAGCACGCCACGCCGTTACCGAATTCGTGTGCATTGATCAGCTCGACGGCTTCCGTGAAGTCCTTCACACGCACGCAAGCGAGCACCGGGCCGAAGATCTCTTCCTTGTAGATACGCATGTCCGGCGTCACGTTGTCGAACAGCGTACCGCCCGTGAAGAAGCCGTCTTCATGACCCGCCACCTTCAAGCCCCGGCCATCGACGACGAGCGTCGCGCCTTCCTTCACGCCCTCGGCGATATACCCCTCGATCCGCTCCAGCGCCTGCCGCGTGACAATCGGCCCCATTTCCGCGTCCGGTTCCATGCCGTTCTTCACGATCAGGCTGCGGGCGCGCTCGGCGAGTCGCGGCACGATCTTGTCTGCCACATCGCCAACCAGCAGCGCAACGGAGATCGCCATGCAACGCTCGCCTGCCGAGCCGTAGCCGGCGCCGACCAGCGCATCGACGGCCTTGTCGAGATCGGCGTCGGGCATCACCACCATATGGTTCTTCGCGCCGCCCAGTGCCTGCACGCGCTTGCCGTGCTTCGCGCCCGTTTCGTAGATATAGTTCGCAATCGGCGTCGAGCCGACGAAGCTCACCGCCTTCACGTCCGGATGCGTGAGCAATGCATCCACGACAACCTTGTCGCCCTGCACGACATTGAACACGCCGTCGGGCAGGCCTGCCTCTTTGAGCAGTCCGGCCATGAACAGCGCCGCCGACGGATCACGCTCGCTCGGCTTGAGAATGAACGTATTGCCGGCCGCAATCGCGACGGGGAACATCCAGCACGGAACCATGCAGGGAAAGTTGAACGGCGTGATGCCTGCGACGACGCCCAGCGGCTGACGCATCGTCCAGTTGTCGATGCCCGTCGAAACCTGTTCCGTGTAGTCGCCCTTCAGCAGTTGCGGAATGCCGCACGCAAATTCGATCACGTCGATGCCGCGCGCAACTTCGCCTTGCGCATCGGAAAACACCTTGCCGTGCTCCGCCGTGATGATCGCCGCGAGTTCGTTGTGGTGGCGATTCATCAGTTCGAGAAAACGCAGCATGACGCGTGCGCGCTTGATGGGCGGCGTATCGGCCCACTTCGGAAACGCCGCCTTCGCGCTCGCGACGGCGGCATCGACATCGGCAGCCTCGCCGAGCAGCAGCTTGCGGGCCCTGGCACCCGTGGCGGGATTGAAGACGGCCTGGCTACGGCTTCCCGTTCCGCTGACGCGCTCCCCGTGAATGAAATGTCCCACGTCTGCGCTGTCGGTATAGGCTTGCATGTCTCGGCTCCTTCGTGATTGGCTTGAGAAGCAGTGTAGGAAGCTGCGGACGCGCTGGAAAGAGGCTAACATTGAAATCAATGTTTGCCATCGTGAACAATGAGTGTATGGATACGCAAAATATCGAAGAACTCTGGACGCATCTGCACTGGCTCACCATGCTCGCCGAACAGGGAACGTACACGGCGGCGGCCGCGCGTCTGGGCGTCAGCAAAGCGGCCATGAGCCAGCGCATCTCCGAACTGGAGCGCGCCGCGGGGATTTCGCTGGTGCAGCGCACGACGCGCAGCGTCCGGCTGACGGAAGCGGGCCAGCAGCTCGTCGACAGCACGCGCGGGCAATATGCGCAGATCGCCGCCAGCTTCGCGCAGGTCCGCGAACTGTCGGGCGTGCCGCGTGGCCTCGTGCGCGTGACGGCGCCTGTCGCGTTCGCGCGGCAGCAGCTGGTGCCGAAAGTGCCCGAGTTTCTGGCGGCCAATCCCGAGGTTCGGGTGCAACTGGAGGTGTCGGACAGGCTCGTCTCGCTCGCCACGGAAGGCTTCGATCTCGCGATCCGTCACAGCGCCGAGCCACCCGATACGCACGTCGCGTGGAAACTTTGCGACACGCATTCGGTGATCGTCGCGACGCGCGCGTATCTGCGAAAGCGCGGCACGCCAAAGTCACCGGAAGAACTTGCTTCGCACGATTGCCTTTTTTATCCGCGATCGTCGGGCGAACCGATGTGGTCGTTCGAGCGCAAGGCGGCGCGAAAGGCAGGCGCGCGGCCGGTCACCTTGCCCGTCAACGGACAGTTCTCCGCGAACAACAGCGAGGCGCTGCGCGACGCGGCGCTCGAGAGCCTGGGCATTGCGCTGCTGCCGGACTTCACCGCTCAGGCGGCCGTGCAGGCGGGCAAGCTGGTCGTCGTGCTGCCGGACTGGCGCGTGACGGGCGCGTTCGCCGAGCAGCTTTATATCGTGCGGCCTTATGCGTCGCATGTGCCGCGTGCAGTCGGGCTGTTCGTCGGTTATTTGCGCGAGCGCTTTGCAAACGGCTTTCCCGTTTGAGTCAGCCTTGATCCGCAAATAAACGATATGGGCCATTGATTGGCCCATATCGCCCACCCAAAACATAGTGGGAAAAGTGCTGGCGGTGGAGACGCCTGCAAAACGAAACCCGCTTATCGGTACTTCCCTGCGAGCGCCGACACCTTCTCGATGTTCTGTGGCGTGATGAAGCCCGGCCCCGAACTGATATTGCGCGCCTCGTAGACAGGCTTCAGCCCATAGTCCTGCAGCCGCTTGATGAACTTCGGGTCCTTCTCCAGTTCATTGCGAGCCTGCGCGACGTCCGTGTTGTGATTCTTGTGCATGATCGCGAGCATCGCGACGGGAATATAGCCCTGCAAGTAGGGTTGCTGATCGGTGCAGAACTTGATCGTGCCGTCCTTCATTCCCTTGGCGACGTCAGAGTCGATATCGAACGTCGCGAACCAGATCTTGCCTGCGAGCCCCATCTTCGTGACGGCGCGAATGGTCGGATCGGCGGAAGTGGGCCCAAGCGTCAGCACGGCCTGTGTGTTCGGATGCGCGCGCAGATAGGCGCTGACTTTCGATTCGATATCCGTCGGGTCGGTCCCCGCGTCCAGAACCGATGTCTTCATATCCGCGCCGATCGCTTCGGCGAACCCACGGCAGCGCTCGAACGACAGCGGGTTCGTCGCATAGTGGTTCACGCACAGGAACGTCTTGATGCCGTCGGCCTTGGCACGCTGTCCCGCCTCCTTGCCCGCGAGATACTCGGGCTGCCCCACATGCAGCAATGCGCCAAGATCGGCGCTCTGCTTCTCCGTGCCCGTGTTGGCCGTGACGAACGGAATGTTCTTCGCCTTCAGACGCGAGACGGAGCCTTTGAGCAGATCGAAGTCGGCGATGGTCGTCACCACGCCGTCGTAGTTGCGCGCCGCAGCCTGATTCACGAGCTGGACCATATCGGCGATATCGCCATTCGGCGGGTTGCGATAGTCGGTCTGCACGTTGAAATCTTCATCCGCCTGCTTGATACCGTTCTTGACGGTGTTCCACCAGGCATCCGAATCGGGCGCATGCGTGATGAAATCGAAATGCGCTGCAGGCCCCGCATTCGCATCGACATACAGGCCCATGCTCAGGACGGCTGCGGCGACGCAAAGCGCCTTCATGACGGGTAATCTCATCGCTGTCTCCATGTTTGTGGCTGCCGGTGTCTCGCACCGGCAGTTTGCTGCGTTGCCTTGCTCGATCAGTCTGCGGCGAGGCCGATGAATACGTTGCCGTCTTCCGTTTTGACGGGATGCGTGACGAGGTCCACGCATACGGGCGCGCCCTTCGCGGCGCCCGTCGGGATGTGAAAGCGCCCCATGTGCATCGGGCACTCGATCACCTCGCCAAACACAAAACCATCGGCGAGCCGCGCCGTTTCATGCGTGCAGAGTCCCGCTGTTGCGTAAAACCCCGTGGCCGTGTGATAGACCGCGTACAGCTTGCCTTCGTGCTCGAACTCCATCACGTCTTCTTCGTCGATGTCGTCGCATGCACAGACCTGATGCCATTGCAGAATGTTCATTCCGTGCTCCGTTCGTGTTCAGCGTGCCTGGGCGACGAGTGCTTCGTCGCTGGAGGGTTGCGCTTGCGCGGCGGGCGTCTTGCCCGGCACGCGCGGCGTGATCATGTATTCCGGGTCGTGCCGCTGTATGCGCAGGAAGTGCAGAATCTCGCTCCAGGCGCTGAACAGTCCGTCGTAAGCAGGCGGCAGGTCCGCCTCGATCGCTTTGCGCAATTTCGGCAGCGCGTGAAACGGTGCGTTCGGAAACATGTGATGCTCGACGTGATAGTTCATGTTCCAGTACAGCAACTGGAGAACGGGATTGAGCCGGATGGTTCGCGTCGAAAAGCGGTGATCGAGTTCGTTCTCGCGCAGCCCCGTGTGCTGCGTGATGGCCAGCAGTTCATGCAGCCATGCGCCATACGCACGCGGCAAAAGAAGAAACACGACAGGCAGCCAGCTATGCGCGACGATTGCCCACGCAATCACGCCGACATAAAGCGCGAGAACGATTCGCGAATTCCGGCACATCGCGCGATATTCGATCGCCGGCACGACGGCTTTCGCGCTGCGCGACACGATGCCGAGGCTATGCAGCACGATGTTGCCGAGATGATGAACACCGTGTGAGACGCGCAGAAAATCGGTCGCGAGCTTCAGATAGTTCGGCGGCCGCTTCACGGCGATTTCGACATCGGCGGGTACGGTTGCCGTCAGATGCGTGTACGTGTGATGTTGCGCATGCGACCAGCGGCTATAAATCTGCTCGCGCCACGTCATGAAGCAGATCAGCCAGTGCACCGACGCATTCAGCCATTCGCTGCGAAACGGTGTGCGATGGCGCAACTCGTGTTCCATCGCTTCGGCGAATGCGTAGATCGTCCCGTAGAGCAGGAACGCGGGTACACACCACCAGGCACCGAGCGACAGCCACGCAAGCACGCCGCTGCCAGCGACCATCGCGAGAAAGCCTCCGAGGTACAGGAGCGCGTCGCGATCATTGCGCCGCGTGAGTTCCTTGAGCACCTTGCGGTCGAGCGGGCACTTGTACCAGTCGTCCATCGTGATCGGTTTCGAGTTGTCTTGCTGTGCGGACATGCATGGCTCCTGATGCTGGCTTGACGGTTTCGCTCGGGCGGTGATTTGCCTGAGGCAGTGATCATCGTTGAGTGCATTTAAGACTCGTAATGAGCACGAGTCAAAGCTATTTATGCCTCATTTTGAGTTACCGAGGGTAATCCATGACGCCTATTGCACGGCACCGCAATCCATTTAATCGATGTCTCACACAAATGCCTCAAAATGATTCACAATCGAGCCCATGCAATCATTCGACCCGCCGTGCGAGAACTCACGATGAAAGGCAAACCGACCCTCAAGCAACTCATGGAGATCACGCAACTCAGCCGCGCGACGATCGATCGCGCGCTGAACGACCGGCCCGGCGTGCACCCGCGCACGCGCCACGCGGTCGAGGCGGCGTTGAAGAGGCTGGGCACAGGTTCATCCGCGAGATCAGCCGTTCGCGCGAAGCAAACCACTTACGATTTCCGGCTGCTCGCGCAAGCAGGCGACGCGTTCACCGACGAGTTGATCCGAACGGCAACAGCGCTCGAAGGGGAGTTCGATGCGAACGGTGTACGGCTCGAAGTAGAGAGATGCGTGGGCGCATCCGACGAAGAAGTCGCGGCCCGTATCCGGCAGGCGACGGCGGAAGTGGACGGCATCGGCATCATCTGCACGAACACCGCGACGACGTCGTCGGCGTTGCGCGAATGCATGGCGGCGGGCAAACCCGTCGTCACGCTGATCACGGATGTGGACGCCGACGCGCGCCACACGTATGTCGGCGTCAACAACCGCGCGGCCGGGCAGTCGGCGGCTTTTCTGCTCGGACGGCATCTGCAGGCGCATGCGTCACCCGATGTCGCCGTGATCGTCGCGACGTTTTCGTACACCTGTCACGAGGATCGCGAGATCGGTTTCCGTTCGCTATTGCGCCAACGGTTCCCGCATGTGAATCTGGTCGAGGTGATCAAGGGCGCCGACTCCGGCGGGGCGACCTATGAGGCGACGACCCGCTTCCTGAAGGCGCATGGCAAGCTCGACGGCATCTACAACGTCGCGGGTGGCAACGAGGGGCTCGCTGCCGCGCTGCGCGAGCACAATCTGACGGGCCGCACGCTCTATGTGACGCACGAAGTCAACCGCATCACGGAGCCGCTGCTGCGCTCCGATGCGATCGACTATCTGCTGACGCAGGACGTGCGCCTCATGCTGCGCACGGCCGTCGATCATCTGAAGGCCGCGCGCGAAGGCGCGGCCGTGCCTTCGCACGCCATCATCCCGATCGAGACGTACTCGCGCTATTCGCTGTATTGAACGCAGGCGCGAGACCGAGGTGCTCGAGCATGCGTCCATTCGATGCATGAGCGCTGTCACAAACGCGTTTGCGGCACCGCGCGGCTTGTTGCGCACGGGTTTGCTGCACATGACCTGGGAATTCCTTTAGACGCATGGGTGAACGCGCCGATATGGACGCGCCATTTGCACCTTTGTCGGCGAAATTTGTTTACGTACCCTGCTTCCCGACCAGTGCGTCCCGTCGCGAAGAGACGCCTGCTCCTCACCGATACACTGGAACACTGGAGAACCGGGATGACTGCTTCATCGGGAAACAACCTGACCCGCAAACGCTACACATACGAGTGGTACGTCGTCGTGATCTGCATGCTCGCGTATGTCTTTTCATTCGTCGACCGTCAGGTGCTCGCGCTGATGATCGAGCCGATCAAGCGCGATCTGAATCTCACCGACACGCAATTCAGCCTGCTGCACGGCTTTGCGTTTTCGCTCTTCTATGCGGTGATGGGCATGCCGCTCGCGTATCTTGCCGACCGCTTCGCACGCCCGCGCATCATTTCGATCGGCGTCGCGCTATGGAGCGTCGCGACAGCCGCCTGCGGACTCAGCCAGAACTTCCTGCACATGTTCTTTGCGCGGATGAGCGTGGGCGTCGGTGAAGCGGCGCTCTCGCCCGGAACTTATTCGATGCTTGCCGACTACTTCCCGAAGGAGAAGCTTGGGCGCGCGGTCGCTATCTACTCGCTCGGGTCGTTTATCGGCGGCGGTATCGCGTTTCTGATCGGCGGCTATGTGATCGCGCTGCTCAAGCACACGCCGACACTCACACTGCCCGTGCTGGGCGACATGCATGCGTGGCAGCTGACGTTCTTCATCGTCGGCCTGCCCGGTTTGCTCGTTGCGCTGATCTTCGCGTTGACGGTGCGCGATCCGCAGCGCAAGGGGCTAGCGCAGGACAGCATGGGCGAAGTGAAGCGCGTGTCGATGCCCGACGCGCTGCGATTCATCGCCGCGCATGGCAAGACGTTCTTTTGCCACTACATCGGCTTCTCGTTCTATGCGATGACGCTGTTCTGCCTGATGAGCTGGACGCCCGCTTTCTATATCCGCCGCTTCGGCCTCACGCCCGTCGAAGCGGGCTACACGCTCGGCACCGTGCTGCTGATCGCTAACACGACGGGTGTGTTCTGCGGCGGCTGGTTCAACGACTGGCTGCTGCGCAAAGGCCACAGCGACGCGCCGATGCGCGCGGGTTTCATCGGTGCGGCGTGCATGCTGATCCCGTCCGTCGCGTTCACGCAAGTGGGCAGCCTCGGCGCGTCGCTTGCGTTGCTGGTGCTGGCGATGTTCTTCGCGTCTTTCCCGATGCCGACCTCGACGGCCGCGATGCAGACGCTCGCGCCGAATCAGATGCGCGCGCAGATCTCCGCGGTGTTTCTACTGGTGTCGAACCTGATCGCGCTCGGCGCGGGCACGACCATCGTCGCGCTGATCACCGATAAGGTGTTCGCGTCGCCGCTCGCGGTCGGCCATTCGATGGCAATCGTGAACCTCGTCGCGTCGGCGCTCGCAGCGGCGCTGTTGTGGATCGGCTGCAAGCAGTTCCGGACGAGTCTCGCACGCGAGGCGTCGAATCGCCGCGCGAATGAGCCTGTGGAAGAAACCAGCACGGCAGACACTGCCACGCCCGTGCTCGGCGTACCGGTGCGCTGAGCCGAAAGCGTATCAACGGGCAATCGATGCACGCTTGCCCGTTGTTTTCAGCGTGACGTCATCAAGACGCTGCCGCCGACTTCAACCGGAACGCCGCCACCGATTCATCGAGCTGCCGCCCCTGATCTTCGAGCGAGCGTGACGCGGCAGCCGCCTGCTCGACCAGCGCGGCATTCTGCTGCGTGACGTCGTCCATCTGCGTGATCGCGAGGTTCACTTGTGCGATGCCGCGGCTCTGTTCTTCAGAAGCCGCCGCGATCTCGCTCATGATTGCCGTCACCTGACCTACGGCCCGCGTCACTTCTGTCATTGTCTCGCCTGCCTCGCCCGCCAGCGACGAGCCATCCCTGATGCGATCGACCGACGCGCCGATCAGTTCCTTGATCTCCTTCGCGGCGCTCGACGACCGTTGCGCGAGGCTGCGCACTTCGCTCGCGACGACCGCGAAGCCGCGCCCATGCTCCCCGGCGCGCGCCGATTCGACCGCGGCGTTGAGCGCGAGAATATTCGTCTGGAACGCAATGCCATCGATGATGCCCGTGATATCGGCGATCCGGTTCGAGCTCTGGCTGATGTCGGTCATCGTCGTGACCACGCGTTCGACGGCCTCGTGGCTGCGGCGCGCGACGTCGGAGGCGTCGCTGGCGAGCGTGCTCGCCTGGCGCGCGCTTTCGGCGTTCTGTTTGACGGCGGCCGTCAGCTCTTCCATGCTCGCCGCCGTTTCTTCGAGCGCGGCCGCCTGCTGCTCGGTGCGTGCGGACAGATCGGCGTTGCCCGTCGATATCTCGCCCGTCGCCGTGCGCAGCAGCGCGCTGCTGTCGCGGATGTCGAGCAGCACGCCGTTCAGCTTCTCGACGAACGCGTTGAACTGCTCGGCGAGCACGCCGACTTCGTCGTTGCTGCCGACGGGCAGACGCCGCGTGAGATCGCCGTCGCCCGATGCGATGTCCTGCATGCTGTTCGACAACTGGCGCAGCGGCGCCGTCAGACGACTGCCGAGCGCCGTCGTCAGCGCGAGCGCGACCAGCAGCACGACGAGACCCACGACAATCAGCATCGCGCTCAGCCGATTGGCCGACGCCATCATTTCCGCGTGCGGAATCAGGCCGATGTATTTCCAGCCCAGTTCCGGCGACGTATAGACGAGGGTGTCGTACCGCGCGCCGCCGATATCGACGGACAGCGTGCCGTTCCCCATCGCCGCGAGGTCGCGATAACCGTCGCCGAGATCCTTCAGCGCCTTGAAGTTGTGTGCGGCGTCGTGCGGGTCCACCAGCACGGTGCCGCTGTCTTCGACGACCATCAGGTAGCCCGTTTCGCCGAAGCGCACTTGACCGATCATCTTCGCGAAGCCATCCAGCGAGATATCCATGCCGAGCACGCCGACGGGCTTGCCCTGGGCGTTCTGGATCGAGCGCACGAAACTGATGATCACGTTGTTGTCGCCGCCCGTGTTCGCATACGCGGCCGTGCGCCGCACGCCGCCCGCTGCCTGCATGCCCTGCACGTACCACGGACGCTCGCGCGGATCGTAGTGATCGCTCGTGAATTTGCCTTTCGGCCATTGCACGTAGCCGCCCCATTGCGTGCCGACGTAGACGTAGCGCAGATCGGGATGGCTGTCGCCGAAGCGTTGCAGCAGGTGGAAGATATCCGTCTCGACGCCGCCGTTCGTGTCGGGCGTCATCTGCCCGCCGTGCGTCAGGTAGTTGGTGACCGACGTGTCCGCGGATTGCACGAGCGGCAGGTCCGACAGGAACACGACGTTGTCGTGGATGCGCTTGAAGGTCTCGCGCAGACTGCTGTCGATCTGGCGGATCTGGCCGAGGCCAGCGTCGTTGAAGTTGTCGATGGCCTGGCGTCGCACGTTGAGCGTCGCGTATAGCGTGATGGCCAGTATCGTGGCCGCGAGTGCCGCGCCGAATATGAGGCTCAGTTTGACTGCGATGGAGCGCATGCCCATGCGGGGTTCCCTGTGCGTATGCATTGACGAATATCGATTGATCTATTGCCTATTACGGAAGGCTCGCGCGCAGTCTGAACGGAGTGCATTTTTTATAATTGACTCGATGGGGGGTTTTTTGTTTGCAACGGCTTTTTTGATTTGGGTTTTTTGGTTGGCAGTTGGGGGTTGGCTTTGCGGCGCGGGCGGTTTGGTTTGCTTGTGTTTTCGCTGGCATCCGCGATTCGTTAGCGTGCTTCAAGCGTCGCCCCTGTGTGGGACGGCACCTACTTTTCTTTGCCGCCGCAAAGAAAAGTAGGCAAAAGAACGCGGCTAACACCGCCAGTTCTAGTTCTTGCCTGAGGGCCCCCACAGGGTCTTACTCTTCACACGGCGACTTTCCTGTTCGCATTCGTTGCCAACGCTTCGAATAAACGCCTCACCCGCTTCGAATACACGTACTCGGGCAAGCGGCGGCGAATGGCATGTGCCGCCCAGGTGGCAAACTGTGTGTAGGTTGTCGCGGCGTATAGCCTGGCGCTCTTACACGATGGAGCGCGTGCGTTATCGGTCCGGAGTGTCCGGAGTGAGGCGTGTGCAGTACTACGGCCTACACACAGTTTGCCACCTTGGCGGCGGGAGACTATCTGGCGCGGCGTGCGGCGACGCGGGCGCGTGAAGCGGGTGAGGCGCTCATTTAGAGCGCTGGCAACAAGCATGGGTCACGTGATTGCCGTGTGAGGCGTAGGAACCTTTGGGGGCCCTCAGGCAAGAACAAGAGTTGGCGGTGTTAGCCGCTTTCTTTTGCCTGGCGGTTTCAAAGACCAAGTGCAACAGCGGGGTTGATTTCGATTCCCTGCTTCTTGCAGTTTTCAGTAAAGACTTGCGCGGGCGTTCTCCAGCCGAGCGTCTTGCGCGGACGGTTGTTCATCTCTATCGCAATCATGTCGAGCTGGCGCTGCGAGAGCACGGACAGGTCCGCGCCCTTGGGCAGGTACTGGCGCAACAGACCGTTGGTGTTCTCACAGATGCCGCGCTGCCACGGGCTGTGTGGATCGCAGAAGTAGATGCGCATGCCCGTTGCTTTGGCCAGTTCCTTGTGCAGTGCCATCTCCTTGCCCTGATCGTAGGTCAGCGTCTTGAGCAGTTCCGGGTCAAGCGGCGCAAACGCTGCGCTGTAGCCCCGCAACGCCGCTTCCGCCGTGCTGTCATCCATCTTGACCAGCATCAGGAACAGCGTGCTGCGATCGATCAGCGTGCCCACCGCCGAGCGGTTTCCTGCCCCCTTGATGAGATCGCCTTCCCAGTGTCCGGCAAGCACCCGCTCGTTCGCCTCCGGGGGCGCACATGGATGCTGACCATGTCAGTGAGCTTGCCACGCCGGTCTTCGCCGCGCGAGCGGGGTCTGCGCGTGCTGCGTCCCCGTCTGAGCAGCGCGATCAGCTCGCGTTTGAGCTCGCCCCGAGGCATGGCATAGATGGCGTGATAGATGGTTTCGTGAGACACGTTCAGGGTGGGCTCATCCGGATGCGCCTGCTTCAGCTGCGCACTGATCTGCTCGGGTGAATGGCATTTGGCCAGCAGTTCACGCACCTGCGGCCACAGCGGCCCATCGACGTGCAGCTTGCGTTCCCGCCGAGGCTTGCGCCGCAGTCTGCCTGCCCGCAAACCCGCACGCCTTGAATTGTAACCGCCGGCGATCGGCGGTCGTCCCATCGTTGCGCGCTCGTGAGCCGGTTTCCAGTCATTGCGCTTCAGTTCGCGACTGATCGTACTGGGTGAGCGCACAAGCGCACGCGCGATCTCGCGCGTGCTCTTGTCCTCAAACTTCATTGTAAAGATCACACCGCGCTCTTCGGCGCTCAGCTGTTCGTAGTTTTTTCCCATGCAACGTATCCTAAACGGAAGTGTTGCACTTGCATCTTGAAACCGCCCCTACTTTTCTTTGCGGCGGCAAAGAAAAGTAGGTGCCGCCCGCACAGGGGCGACGCTTGAAGCACGCTAACGCATCGCGGATGCCGGCGCAAACACAAGCAAACCAACCCGCCCGCACCACGAAGGCAAAACGCGGACACCAGTGCAAAAGCAAAAGCAAAAAGCAAAAGCAAAGGCAAAAACCAGAAAATCGCGCCCTTGAGCGAGCCCCCCGCATACGTGTATAACCCTTGAAACAGCGATTCGCGCATCCATGCAGCATGCATAGGCACACCGCCTGCGCAGCACAAGCAAATAAGCAAATCAGCAAATCGCGCCTGCACACGTCACCGGCATCGAACGGAGCTGCCCACGATGAACGCCAGCCAGGACCGACAAATCGACACCAGCGACACCGCCACCCAACTCGAGCGTCTGGCAAACGCACGTTTGCGAAAACTGATCGACGCGCATTCCCGAATCGCCGCTGCGAAACTCGACCTTGACCGCTTTCTGTCGCTCGTCACCGACTCGCTGCTCGAACTCGTGCCTGCCGCGCATGGATCGGTGGTCGAATGGGTCGATGGCGACGAGATGGTGTATCGCGCGTGCAGCGGCACCATCGCGCATCACATCGGCTTGCGCCTCAAACGCGACGGCAGCCTGTCAGGACTGTGCTCGCTCGAAAAACATCTGCTATACAGCAGCGACACATCGGACGATCCGCGCGTGGATGCCGCCGCGTGCAAGCGCGTGGGCGCAACGTCGATGGTCGTCGCGCCGCTGCTCTATCAGTCCGAAGTGGCGGGCGTCGTGAAGCTGATGGCGAGCCGCACCGACGCATTTTCCGCCGACGACATCGAGACCCTCGAACGGATCACGTCGCTCGTCGCATCGGGCATGGCGCATCAGCGCGTGTTCGCGGAGAACCGCGCGCTGATCGAGCAGAACACCATCACGATCGCCCGGCTGCGCACCGAAATCAGCCTGCGCGAAGCGGCCGACAGCAAGCTCGAAGCATCGCTGCGCCGGCGCCGTCTGGTGCTCGACACGACGCACGACGCGTTCGTGTGCACCGACGCCGACGGCGTCATCATCGAATGGAACGATGCCGCGACGCGCACCTTCGGCTATGCGCGCGACGCGGTGATGGGACGCCCGATGCTCGACGCGCTGTTTCCGGCGCGTTGCAAGGCACGCTATGCCGAACTGGACGTGTTCAAAAGCGCATCGGAACAGAGCGCCGACACGCCCTTGCATCGCAGCCGCACGGAGTTGATCGCGCGGCGCATCGACGGTAACGAGTTTCCTGCTGAACTCTCCGTGTGTCCCGTGCAGTTCGACGGACATACCGAGCTCGCGTATTTCATGCGCGACGTCACCGAGCGCTTCAACGCACGGGAACTCGACAAGCGCTTCCGCGTGCTGGTCGATGCGATCAAGGACTATGCGATCACGATGCTCGACTCGCACGGTCACATCATGACGTGGAGCGCGGGTTCGACGCAGGTGATGGGCTATATGCCGCATGAAGTGATCGGCCAGCCGGCTTCCCTCTTCTACACGCCCGAAGACATCGCGGCGGGCCGGCCGCAACGCGATCTCGAACTCGCCGCGCGCGAAGGCCGCGTCGAGATGGAAGAGTGGCGCGTGCGCAAGAACGGCACGATCTTCTGGGCGAACATCATCACGACGGCTCTGCGCGATCCAAACGGCGCGCTGCAAGGCTTCGCGAAGATCACACGCGACATGTCGCGGCGCCGGCGTCTCGAAGAACTCGAGGCGTCGAGCCAGCGCATGAGCCAGTTCCTCGCGCTGCTCGGCCACGAACTGCGCAATCCGCTCGCGCCACTGCGCAACGCCGTCAGCATGCTGCAACTGAAGACGGCCGATCATCACGAGTTCGTGCCCGAACATGAACTGATCGACCGGCAGTTGTCACATCTCACGCGTCTCGTCGACGATCTGCTCGACGCCGGGCGCGTCACGCTGGGACGCGTGCAGATCGAGCCGAAGCCCGTGTCGATGCAGGCCATCGCGCAACTGAGCATCGAAGGCAGCGCGCCCTTGCTCGCAGCGCGCCAACAGACGCTCGATGTGGTGATGCCCGACACGCCGATGACTATCAAAGGCGATCTCACGCGGATGGTGCAGGTCGTGCAGAACCTGCTGAACAATGCATCGAAATTCAGTCCGGCGGGCGCGTCGATCAGCTTGCAGGTGTTCCGCTCGGGCCGTCTGCTCGCGATCCGCATTCACGATTCCGGGCGCGGCATCGATCCCGATGCGATCGACGCGATCTTCAACCTGTTCGTGCAGGAAACCCCGACCGAAGAACAGGCTGACAAGAGCGGGCTCGGCATCGGGCTGACGCTTGCGCGCGCGATCGTCGATCTGCATGGCGGGCATATCGAAGCCCACAGCGAAGGTCGCGGCAAAGGCAGCGTGTTCACCGTGTGGCTGCCCGAATTCAGTCATGCGATCGCCGCCGAAGCCGTGCGCGAAGAAGCGCCCGTGCCCTCGCAGCCCGTCGATCTGAAGGTGATGGTGGTCGACGACAACGTCGATTCCGCCGACAGCATGGCGACGCTCGTACAGGTGCTCGGCCACGAAGCGCACGCGGTGTACGACGGTGCGGCCGCCATCGAACTGGCGCAGACGCTGCAGCCGCATCTCGTGCTGCTCGATCTGTCGATGCCGAAGATGACGGGCTTCGAGGCGTTGCCGCATATCCGCAAGGCGCTTGCGGCGCCGGGCGCCGTCATCGCCGCGATGACCGGGCTCGGCACCAGTGAAGACCGTGCGAAGACGGAAGCGGCGGGTTTCGATCTGCACCTGACCAAGCCTGTCGATCTGCCGGAACTGGAGAGCGTGTTGCAGATTGCGGTCACGCATGTGCGCGCCTGATGTGCGCGACCAGGCGCACGCTTACCGATCCTTCCGAAAACTCAAGAAGCAAATCCTGGGGACGTTAGCGAAGACAGTAACTTCATTCGAGGATCGTACGTGGATACAGTCAACCCTGAACTCATTGCGCGGCTCGTGCGGATCAATCCTGTCGTCATCGTCAATGGCGAGACGTCGCGCTCGCTGCGTTATCACGGCAAGCGCAACGTGCGCGCGCTGATGGGCTTTCTCGGCATGCATCGCGACATGCGCGCGCTCGTCTACAGTCATTCGGCAAGCGGCCGGCAGATGTGGCTCGACGTGCAGACGGGACGCGTGTCGCAGTTGCCTGTTTTGCTGCCGAACTGAGCGGTGCCTCGGCGGACGCTATCCGCCGATCGATACGCCGTCGCGTCATAGCCGCGCACGGCGGCGTGCCACAGCCTCTGTCTGAGCCCTGGTGGCGGCTAGCAATCCGTGCTCCTGGCGGGTGCCGGGTTACGCAGGGGTGAAGACGATTGCACCCCGGTTGTCCGCCTGGGCAAACACTCTCGTGAAGCGGTACGTCTGTCCGTCGATACTGAGATTATTGAGGCCTGACTGCGTCGCCACCAGTATCGCGTCCGACAGTTCACGGTGAATGGTTCCGCAGCTCGCCCATTCCTCTTTGGGTGCGCTCACGTCACCGAGATACAGCCTTGCGTCTTCGACGCCCGTGCGCAGCATGATCAGGCTGAGCGCCTTATCGAGCGCACGCTCGAGATATTCGGACAAGGTCGATAGTGCTTCCACGTCTGGCGGGAGTTTGGCGGAGTTCGTAGTCATTTTTTGCCCCAGTGCTTTAACGTGGTTGCGCTTTTACAGCATACAGCCCTCGTTCTTCCCTGCACAGTCCACGCAGTGATGCGAAAGATACCGGCATCCGCCCCTTAGCGCCTGAATCGAGTCTACTGAGGCAGCAAACGCCCCACCTGGGTGCGTGTTTCTAATATGTGCATAAGCGGGACACCCTCCGCCGCCAGCGCGCCGGGACTCTCACTTTCTAACGCCCTGTAGAAAACGATTAACTAGCTACACATCAACCAGTCCAGCAAAGAAAGCGCCATCCCGCCTCGTATCGAGGAAAACACGTACTAGCCAAGCAGCGATAAACCGCCTATTCTTAGAAAAACGTTTTCCAAACGTGACGGAAAAATGCCCGCGCAGCTGCCCAGCGCGATGCATCCCGCACCGGCGCTCGTCGCCGGCCATGAATAAAGTCGCGGCGCGACGAGCGATGCCGCGAACGGAGACATACATGCAATCTGCCGTCGTCGGCGTCGTGCGATCTGCCAGCCGCTTCCGCTGGACCGTCTGCGCGCTGCTTTTCTTCGCGACCGTCATCAACTACATGGACCGGCAGATTCTCGGTCTGCTCGCCCCCGTGCTCCAGCACGAAATCGGCTGGACGCAGGTGCAGTACGGCCGCATCGTGATCGCCTTCTCGGCGTTCTATGCAATCGGCCTGCTGGGCTTCGGGCGCATCGTCGACTGGCTCGGCACGCGTATTTCCTACGCGGCCGCGATGCTGGTCTGGAGCATCGCCGCGATGCTGCACGCAGCCGTCGGCTCGGTGATGGGCTTCGCGATGGTGCGCGCACTGCTCGGCATCGGCGAAGGCGGCAACTTCCCGTCCGCGATCAAGACCACGGCTGAATGGTTTCCGCGCCGCGAGCGCGCGCTCGCCACGGGCATCTTCAACTCGGGCGCTAACATCGGCGCGGTGTTCGCGCCCGCGATCATTCCGCCCATCGCCGTGCTGTACGGCTGGCGCGCGGCGTTCATCATCATCGGCGCGATCGGCATCGTGTGGCTGGCCGTGTGGCTCGTCGTCTATCGTCCCGCCGACCGTAGCGACCAGGAGGAAGCGTTCGACGATACGCGCGACGACGCCGACGCGCTCGACGCCCGCAACGCGAACGCAGCCGCGCCGGGCTGGGGCCAGTTGATCCGCAAGCGCGAAACGTGGGCGTTCCTGATCGGCAAGTTCCTGACCGATCCCGTCTGGTGGTTCTACCTGTTCTGGCTGCCGAAGTGGCTCAACGAGTCGCGCGGCATGGACATGCAGCACATCGGCTTGCCGCTCGTCGTCATTTACGCGATCACGACGGTCGGCAGCATCGGCGGCGGCTGGATTTCGTCGACATTGCTGCGCAAGGGCTGGAGCGTGAACGCCGCGCGCAAGACAGCGATGCTGATCTGCGCGTGCTGCGTGCTGCCCATCGCGTTCGTGTCGCAAGTGGACAATCTGTGGGTTGCCGTGGGCATCGTCGGTCTCGCAGCGGCTGCGCACCAGGGCTGGTCGGCGAATCTGTTCACGACGGCATCTGACCTGTTCCCGCGCCGCGCGCTCGGCGCCGTGGTGGGTATCGGCGGGATGGCGGGTTCGGTCGGCGGCGTGCTGTTCTCCGAAGTGATCGGCCAGGTGCTCCAACGTACGGGCCACTACTGGGTGCTGTTCGCGATCGGCGCGCTCGCCTACCTCGTCGCGCTCGTCGTCATGCATCTGCTGACGCCGCGCATGACGCCCGCGAAGCTCGATGCGTAATCCGGTGTGCCGCGCTGCGACGCGCGGCGCGCGTGCCATCGCTGATGGCGCGAGTCGACCCTCAGCCGCAAGCGGCCGTCGACTCGCGCACGATCAGGCGCGGCTCGAACACCGAATGCTCGGCTTCCGCGTGGCCCGCGAGACCGTCGATCAGTTTCTGCATCGCCAGTTCGCCCATCTTCTCGCTTTGAATATCAACGGTAGTCAGCGCGGGCGCGGCGTACTCGCCATACGGCACGTTGTCGATGCCCGTCACGGAGACGTCGCGCGGCAGCTTGAAACCGAGCGAAGCCGCCTCTTTCATGAAGCCGAGTGCGATCAGATCGTTGTAGCAGATCACCGCCTGCGGCCGCTGCGGCCCGAGCATCACGCGCGAGCAGGCCTGCTCGCCAGCTTGCGCCGTGGGCGCATGCGCGTCGTGCACGTCGAGCGTGAGGCCGGCTTCGTCGAGACACTCGCGCGCGCCGCGAATGCGCTCGTCGTTGATGCGGGCCTGGCCAAAGCCGAGATACGCGATATGCCGATGCCCGAGGTTCAGCAGATGACGCGCGAGCATGTAAGTGGCAAGCCGGTTGTCGATACCGACGCTCGGAATCGGCAGACCCGGACTGCGCCGCAGCAGCACAAGCGGCTTGTTGAGTTCGAGCATCCACTGCGATTCTTCGTCGGGCATCCGCGAGTTGACGATCAGACCGTCGACTCGCTGCGCCAGCGCCTCGATCAGCGAACGCTCGCGCGCCTGGTTTTCTTCGGTGTCGACGAGCAGCAGCGTGTAGTCGTGCTGCAGCGCGACGCGGTTCGCGCCCTTCACGACGTTCGTGAAGTGCGGATTGCTGATGTCGAGGATCGCGAGCCCGATGGTGCGCGTGCGGCCCGTGATCATCGAGCGCGCAAGCGGGTTCGAGCGATAGCCGAGCCGCTCGATCGCTTCCTTGAGCCGCGCTTCGACGGCAGGAGAAAAACGCTGCGCGCCATTGATGTATTTGGAAACGGTCGCGACCGACACGCCCGCGTCGCCAGCGACATCGCGAATCGTTGGGGAAACTTTTTTCATCCGGAAGGTAACGTTTTCTTTTGCCGTAACCGAATTGTCGCAGAAAACGCCTCGAATGAAACCTGTTGGCTCGCCTCTTGCGGCTTGTTGAATCTGGCGATTGACGCACAACCGGCGTCGCCTTTATAGTTGGAAAACGTTTTCCTTATTTCAGGTTATTTTGAAGGATTAGCAATGAACGAGACATCTGCTGGGTCGCGCAAGCCATTCCGCCGCCTGCTGCTGACGGGCGCGGGCGGCAATCTGGGCCGTCAGCTGCGCGATGCGCTAGCCGGCTGGGCCGACATCGTGCGCGTGAGCGACATCGCCCCCATGAGCGCCGCGGCTGCGCACGAGGAAGCGAGCGTCGTCGATCTGGCGGACCGGGAGGCCGTGATGCGTATGGTCGAAGGCGTCGATGCGATCGTGCATCTGGGCGGCATTTCGATCGACGCACCGTTCGACGATCTGATCGAAGCGAACATCCGCGGCACGTACAACCTGTACGAAGCCGCGCGCAAACATGGCGTGAAGCGCGTCGTATTCGCCAGCTCGAATCACGCAATTGGCTTTCATCCCGTCACCGAAGTGCTCGACACCGACGCGCCGCAACGTCCCGACAGCCTTTACGGCGTGACGAAGTGCTTCGGCGAGTCGCTGTCGCGCTACTACTTCGACCGCTTCGGCATCGAGACCGTGTGCCTGCGCATCGGCTCGTCGTTCGAAGAACCGAAGAATCCGCGCATGCTCGTCACGTACCTGAGCTATCGCGACTTCATCGAACTGGTGCGCTGCTCGCTGTTCACGAACCGTGTCGGCCATGCCGTCGTCTATGGCGCGTCGGACAACCCCATCAAGTGGTGGGACAACACGAAGGCGAATTTTCTCGGCTTCCGTCCGCGCGATAGCTCCACCCAGTTCTCGGACCGCTTCCCCGTCACATCGCCGACGGCCGAATACGACGACCCGGCGCAACGCTTCCAGGGCGGTGCGTTCGTGCTCGGCGAACCGATGGAGCGCAGCGCTTAAGCAGACGCTTCGCGCCACATAGCGTGGCAAAAGCAGCAAAAACGCTCCACATCACGCGTGATGCAGCCCCATTGCCTGCATCGCGCGTCACGCCAGCGCATCCGCTGGCGAATTTTTTTTCGCACCCGCAATGCATTGCCGGCACTGTTTCGCAACGTGTACCATGTGACCTAGGGCAAAACCCTTGGAGATGATCATGGACAGGCATGCAGTACATTACCGGCGCCACGTCATCATCCCACTTGCGTCCGTGGGCACTCGTGGATACGCGGCCAGCGTGTTCGTCACCGGCCCGAACGGACGGCGTAAAGCCTTTGGCATCCTCGGCTACTTTTCTTCCGAGGAAGAGGCGATCGAGTACGCGACGTCGTGCGCAAAAGCCCGCATCGAAGGCAATCGGATGCCGGGCTTGCCGCGCAAGCTCAGTGCCGTCAGGCACTGGTTCCTGCGTCATGGCATGCGCCGCCAACAGGGACTGTACGCACCCAATCCCTGGGAATGATCAGACGTTAGTTGTGCAATCAACGCGCCGTCAGTAGCGCGCGTTCTCGACACGCAAACTAAACCGAAGCGTTCGATAATCGGAGAAGCTTCGACTCGCCGCGTTTCCTGCGCCTGGCGGTCATCGTCCCCTTTGGGGAGCACGATTCTCTGCTTATTGCTCGCCTGTCTCCACGTCAGGCGTGCCAATTGCTGGCATTTGTCTGATTTAAACCCGCGAGCGGTCGGTGATCGACGCTCGCGTCGATCGAACGACCGTCAGTATGATGACTACCCGAAAGATTTTGATGATTCTCGCCGGGCTCGTGCTCGGCGCGGCCTTGACCACGTACCTGATGCTGCTTCAGGCGGACCGCCGTGCAACGGCCGAAGCCAGGGCCGGCATGGATGAAACCGTGCGCCCTGCTGCCGTCGATTCGCGCGTGAGCGAAAGTCATATGACGGAAGGCAGTATCGACCAGTCGACGCCGTCGCGCGAGGTCACGAAGAGTGCCGCCGTCGCGCAGCAGCCCGTTGTTCCGGCTCCCGTTCCCGCTCCCGCTCCAGTTCCGGCAGCACCCGCGCCGGTGAAGCCCGCGCCCAGCGCTGCCGTCACGCAGAGCACCGAGCAGGCGAAGCCGGCGCCGTCGACGGCCGTTGCATCGGTCAACGTGCAGGACGCGGGCGCGCCGAAAGTGGTGCCAGCACCAGCGCCAGCGCCCCGTGCGCAACGCGGACGCGAAAGCCTCGACCGACGCGCAGCAGCGAATCAGGGCACGACGCCGGAAACGGACGAACTCGTCCGCGAATCGGCGAAGCTCGATCCTTCGTTGCCGCCTCCCACGTCGATGCCGACGCAGACGCCTCCCACGGCGAGCACGAACCCGCGCAGCGCGTCTCGCGGCGCGTATCAAACGGGGGCTGCGCAAACAGACCAGTTGGTGCGCGATTCGGCGAAGCCCGATCCTTCGCTGCCGCCGCCGGATATGTCGGCCGTTCGCGCTGCGACCGAACAGCAACAACAGGCGATGAAACCCGGCGCCGGTTCGAACCCCATCGCCGCCGCGGCGACGGATCAACTGGTCCGCGATTCCGCCAAGCTCGACCCCTCACTGCCGCCACCGAAATAACGCGGGTTATTCACGCAAAGCACAACAGCGCCGCTGCTCTCGCAGCGGCGCTGTTGCTTTTCACTTTCGTCCGATCAATACCGGCTTAGACAGGGAAGTCTGTGGACGCCGACAGCGTCTTCCAGGCTTCCGTTTCCGTTGTCACGTATTCGTTCTTCTCCGCGATCGCCTTCAGCGTATCGGTGCCAAGCGGAAGACGCAGCGGCGGCGTTTGCGCGTCGACGAGCGCGACGAGCGCGGTCGCCAGTTTCTGCGGATCGCCAGGCTGGTTGTGGTTCATGCCGACCGCGAAACGGCGGACGTTGCCCGACGTCTCATCGTAGTCGTCGATGATGTCCTTGCCGACGAGCAGCGACGACCCATCCAGGAAGTCCGTGCGAAAGTAGCCCGGCTCGACGACCGTCGCGTGAATGCCGAGCGGCTTCAACTCCGCATGCAGCGCTTCCGTGATGCCTTCGACAGCGAACTTCGTCGAGCAATACACGCCAAAACCCGCCCCCGAGCGATAACCGCCGATCGACGACATGTTGATCACATGCCCCGAGCGTTGCTTGCGCATGACGGGCAGCACGGCGCGCGTCACATTCAGCAGACCGAAGACGTTGGTGTCGTACATACGGCGCACGTCGGCGTCGCTCGATTCCTCGACAGCCGCCAGCAGGCCGAAGCCGGCATTGTTGATCAGCACGTCGATCCGGCCGAACTTCTCGACGGCGGCCTCGACGGCCGCTTGCGCCTGCGCTTCGCTGGTCACGTCGAGCGCGACGGGCAGCACGGCCGGCGACTCTCCGAGCCGCTCGACAATTGCGGCGGCATTGCGGCCCGCAGCAACGACGGCATTGCCGTCCGCCAGCGCCGCTTCCGCCATCAGCGCGCCCAGACCGCGCGAAGCGCCCGTGATGAACCAGACGCGCTTGAACTGTTGTTTCGTGACGTTGCTCATGATCGTGTTCCTACGTTCGTGGTGAGAGTGGAACGAAGAATAGGACGTCCGATTCGCATAAACTAGCCATCAATTGCTAGACTGATAATCAACTTTTATTTGCTAATCGGGAACAGCCGATGAACGAGGTCCGCGCCATTTCGATCTTTGTCCGCGCCGCTGCCGTCGGCAGCCTGCGCAAGGCCGCCGTCGATCAGGGCATCTCGCCTCAGGCGGCCAGTCACGCCGTGATGCAGCTGGAAAAGTCGCTCGGCGTGCGGCTGTTTCATCGGACCACGCGCAAGCTGAGCCTGACGGAGGAAGGACAGCGGCTGCTGCAAAGCGTCGAGCCGGCGCTCGCCACGCTGTCGTCAGCGATCGACGACGCGCGCCGCGCCAAAGACGAAGTCGCGGGCCCGCTGCGCGTGAGCGCGCCGATGGCGCTGGGGCGCGCGGTGCTATGGCCGTCCGTCCTCGAATTCGCCGCGCTCTATCCCGAGGTGCAACTGGACGTGCGCTTCGACGATCACTTCACCGACCTCGTCAGCGATCGTGCCGACGTCGGCTTTCGCGGCGGTTCGCCGCCTTCGGGCGGCACGATTGCGCGGCGGTTGCTGCCTATTCAGTTGATCGTGTGCGCGTCGCCGGCGTATATCGAGCGTCACGGCAAACCGTCGACGGTCGACGAACTCGACACGCATCGCTGCACGGGATACCTGCGCGCAAACACCGGCAAGCAGGCGCCGTGGGAATTTCTGATCGGCAATGAAATCGTCTATCGCGACGTGGCCGCGACGCTGTGCGCGAACGATATCGACGCGGAGACGGACGCGGTGCTGGCGGGTCTCGCAATCGGCCAGCTAGGCAGCTTCTCGGCCGTCTCGCATATTCGTAGCAAACGGCTCGTGCCCTTGCTGACACAGCACATGACGCAGCGCGAATCGATCTACATCTACTACCGGCATCGCACTGAACAGCCGCTGCGCGTGCGGACGTTCATCGACTTCATGATCGAGCGGCTCGCGGAGAACACATCCTTCTTTCTCGAACCTGCCGAACTGCGTGCCTGACGCGTGCAATAGCGCAAAGCAAAACAGACGCGCCCGTCCGCATGATGCGAACGGGCGCGCGTCGTTCAAACGGGAGCGACGTTATTCCGTCTTGTTACGCGGCTTCAGCTTGCCCTGATAACGCAGCGTCGGACGAACCGTTTCTGCCTGCGGCGTCACCAGTAACTGACGGCGTGCCATCGCGCTGACGGGCGGCGTGATCGAGCCGATCGTCGTCGCGCGTGAAGGGTCGGCCAGGCCCGAATTCACGAGCATCTTCGCTTCCATCTGCAGGTTGGTCAGCAAAACGGGATCGGTCAACGCGCTGCTCTGCGCGAGCAGTTGGCTCCATGCGTTGTCGCCGTAGTTCGTCACGTAGTAATCGAGCCCGCTCGGGTCCGCGACGACGGCCGAACAACCGTTGACCCGCACCTGCATCTGCGCGTCCTTCAGCGCAACCGTCTTGCGCCGCGCGAGACCTTCACCGTAAGCGAGCGTCAACGGCACCGTCCATTGAATGCCCGGATACAGATTCTGGTTCGGATACGGCGACTGCCTGAGCGTAACGACCGTCTGATTGCTCGTCAGATCGCACTGCGTATCGAGCGATACCAGCGGCACGCCCGTTTGCCGCACGAAGCTGTCGCCGATGGCGACCATCGGCTCGCCGCTCACCTTCGCAAGCTCGTCCCACAGACGCTTGGGCGTCGAGTTGCCGAGTGAGTAGTCGGCCAGATACGACTGCAGACCCCTGCGCATCACGCCATCGCCGAGATAGTTCTCGAGCATCTTCAGCACGATGCCGCCTTTGTCGTACGTGAACGGGCTGGCGCTCAACACGAAATCATTCGATGCCCAGTCGTTGAAGTTCGGCTGCACCGGGAACGACGTATTTCGCAGGTCGCGCGACATCACCGCGTACTTGGTCTTCACCTCGTCGACCCAGCTGAAACGATCGGGGAAGAACAGAATCTTCGTCTTGTTCTCGAAATACGTCGCGAACGATTCGTTCATCCACACGTCGTCCCACCAGTCGAGCGTCACGAGATCGCCGAACCACTGGTGCGCAGCCTCGTGCGTCAACACCGTCACGCCGTAGTCGGACATCGGCGTGCCGGGCGGCGGAAGAATGTCGTCGGCGAATTCGAGAATGGCGCCCCAGTTCTCCATCCCGCCGAAGTTCAGGTCCTTCTGCTCCTTGAACGCATCGTTCGCGGCGATCGTGTCGAACTTCGTCAGCGGCAACGGGATGCCCGTATAGCGGTAGTAGTAGTCGAGCGCCTGCTTGGTCTGCTGCATCGCGGGCACGGCCCAGTCGCGCATCCCCGGCGGCGTGAAGATCCGCAAATGCAGATTCTTGCCGTCCTTCAGCGGGCTCGTGAAGTCGTCTTCGAGTGTATCGAACATACCGCCGCCGAAGAACAGCAGGTATTGCGGCATCGGCGGGGTCTTGTCGAACGTGACGCGCTTGTAGCCGCTATCCACATTGACGGACGGCTTCTCCGCCGCATTCGACACGACGCGCCAGTTCTGCGGCACTTCCGCCGACACCTCATACGTCATGCGGAATGCCGGCTCGTCCCAGCCCGGGAACCATTGGCGCGCGAGGTTGGTTTCGCCTTGCGTGAGGATCGCGCCGCTCGTCGTGCCGTCCGTCGACTTCAGATCGACGCGGAACACGCCTTCCGCCGCGGAGCAGCCGGGATACGGATCGTCGCCGCAACTGCCGCCTGTTTTCGTGGCGGGGTCGTCGTAGGTCTTGAAGTTGATGATGCCCGACCACTCCATATGCAGCGAGTAGTTGCCGGGATGAATCTGACCGCTGACGGGGCGCAGCTGGTAGAAGTCGCCGTCGTCCTGCGGCGTCGCGATCAGCTGGATGTTGCCCGGCTGCAGCGTCGTCTTGCCGTTGACGAACTTGATGCGATGCCCGGCAATGACGATCTGATTGATGTTCTTCGTGACCTGGATCTCGACATCGGCGCGGCCGTCGAACGCGTTCAGATCCGGGTTAGGCCGGAACCACAGCTTGTAGTTGATCGGCTTCACGGTGTCGGGCAACTCGACGGGCGGCACCGACTTGTTGATCGACGTATCGGCGACGATAGGCGAGTCCGGCGCCGCGAGCGCAGGCTGTGACGCCGGTGCCGTCGCGCCCACCTGGGCGGACTTGCTCGAAGCCAGACCTCCATCGTCTCCACCACCACATGCACTCAATACCAGTATCGCAGCCAGCAACAGGCACTGCGCCTTTAACCGAAAATATGGTCGCATGGTTCGTCCTATCGGATAAAGCAGTTCTGGAAATGTATGGTTATGCGTCTCTTTTTATTATTAAAAATCGCGAAAAAGGTCTCCCCCACGCGCTTCAAGGCGAATGAAAGAATCGCAATAAACAGACGAAAACAAGCCTCAGCCCAATTCGCTGATATTTACATTTATAAAACGTGAACTAGAGAAAAAATTACGGCACGACAGCGACGCGTGGCGGACGCCACGCGCACAGACTCGAAGGGCTGACCACGCGCGCGATAATAATTTGATGCGCCCGTTGTGAATGACTATCAGCTTACGATGGACGGTAGATTAGTTGGGCAAACGTCAGCGTGTCAACTTTCATTACAAAATATTTCTCGAATATTTCTACTATGCATGATGAGTAAAATCGATTTGGAACGAATTCTCGCATTGGCATTTATTTCGCATAAACTGACATAAGGGTTTTCCATAAAAGACATAAATCGATTCTCGCTTTATTTCCCGAATCGGCTAATTCGGCGAATAGCATTAAAAATATGCATTCCAACGAATAACATGTCCGTCAATTGATCAGGAATGCCATTCGAATGGCAATACGCACTGATGATTCGGAGCGCCGTTTGCGAATGGTTCGCATGCTATATCGCGCATCAACCCGTGGTCGAGATCGCCACGCGCCGCGTGACGGGCGTCGAGGCACTGATACGCTGGACGCATCCGAAATGGGGACCCGTGAGCCCCAGTGCGTTCATGACGGAAGTGGAAAGCAGCAGCCTGCTGGCGAGCGTCACCCGCTTTGCGCCGCAACGCGCGACAGAGGACATTGCGCAAACGACGGACATCCGCCCATTGCGCATCGCCGTCAACATCGCGCCAATGGATCTGGAGCGCAAGGGCTTCGTCGCGGACGTTCTAGCCGCAAACGACAAACTGCCCGACGACATCACGCTCGTGCTCGAAGTGACCGAACGCTTTCTGCTGCAGAAGCATCCTCGCACCGAGGCGATCTTCAACAGCCTGAAGGCGCATGGCGTTCAATTCGCCATCGACGATTTCGGCACGCAGCACAGCAACCTCGATCTGCTCGGCCGCTTTCCGTTCGACTACGTGAAAATCGATGGCCAGTTCGTGCGGCAAGTCGACCGGCAAGGCCGCGAACTGATACGCGCGATTGCCGCCGTGTCGAAACACTATGGGATGGAGGTCGTTGCCGAAGGCGTCGAAACGGAATCGCAGCACGAGGCGCTGCGCAGCCTGGGCATCCCGTTCGGTCAAGGCTATTTCTACCAGCGCCCCGAGCCCATCTCGCAACTCTTCGTGACTACCAGCACTAACCCTCTCAAGACGAAAACACGCGTCACGCCTTGAGCATGTCAGGCGTGACACGTGCGCTTCGCGCTCAAAGGCCGAGGTCGCTCAAGCCTGGGTGACCGTCGGGACGACGGCCCAGGGGCCAATGAAACTTGCGCTCAGACTCCTTGATCGGCATGTCGTTGATGCACGCAAAGCGGCGTTGCATCAGACCGTCTTCGCCGAACTCCCAGTTCTCGTTGCCATACGAACGGAACCAGTTGCCCGCATCGTCGCGCCATTCATACGCGTAGCGCACCGCGATGCGATTGCCGCCGAACGCCCACAACTCCTTGATCAGCCGATACTCGAATTCCTTGCGCCACTTGCGCTCCAGAAATGCCTGCGCCTCGGCGCGGTTGTTTGCGAACTCCGCGCGGTTACGCCACTTCGTATCGAGCGAATAGGCAAGCGCGACCTTCGCCGCATCGCGCGAGTTCCAGCCGTCTTCCGCGAGGCGCACTTTCTCTTTGGCCGTTTCCAGCGTGAACGGAGGAAGCGGCGGACGAATTTCCTGTTGTTGCGTAGACATGTCGACTCTCCTTTTACGAGGTCTGTTGCCGTGCTTTGGTTCGTGCGGGACGGAGGAAATCAGAAAGGCTTGGTCGGCAGATACTTGCCGTTGAGCGTGATGATGGCTCGCTCGCCGCCTTCGGGGTCCGGCACCTTCTGAATATCGAGCTTGAAGTTGATCGCGCTGATGATGCCGTCGCCGAACTGCTCGTGAACCAGCGCCTTCAACGTCGTGCCATACACCTGCACCATTTCGTAGAAGCGGTAGATGGTCGGATCGGTCGGCACGCCTCCGGGAATGCTGCCACGCACGGGGATGGTCTGCAGCAGACGGACCGCGTCGTCGTCGAGTCCGAGACGTTCGGCAACCAGCTTCGCCGCCTTCTCCGGCAGTGCGTGCTGGCCGAGCAGCGCGGCCGTCGTGTACGCGACGCTCAGGCCCGTGCCTTCGTTGATCGCTTCGAACGTCAGGTTCTTGCGCGTCTTCGCGTCGATGATGATTTCGGTCAGGGCTTCGCGTGCGTGCGGGGTGGTTTGCGATTGGGTCATGGTGTTGCTCCTTGAATGAGTGAGGCTGGGAATAACGACGAGGCGAAAATCAAAACGCTGCGACGCATTCCTCACGCGTCGCGTTGACATCCGGATGCTCGGCCAGCGAAACGAACTGACGTGTCGTGCTGTCGAGCGCATCGATGGAACCGGATTCGATGTCATAGACCCAGCCATGCAGTTTCAGGCGGCCCTGCGCGAGTGCCAGCGCCACGGACGGATGGGTCTTGAGATTGTTGAGTTGCGCGATCACGTTCTCACGCACCATCGAATCGACGCGTTCGCGCTCGTCTGCATGATCGCGCGATTCGTTGACGAGCTTCGCCGAATCGGCGTAGCGCAACCAGTTTGCGACGGCGGGCATGTGATCGAGGCACTTGCACGTCGCAACGGCCGTCATCGCGCCGCAATCCGAATGGCCACAGATCACAACGTCGGTAACGCCCAGCGCGGCCACCGCATACTCGACCGTGGCCGACACGCCGCCAGGCTCCGGCCCGAACGAAGGCACGATGTTGCCGGCATTGCGGATCACGAACAGGTCGCCCGGTTCGCGCTGCGTGACCAGTTCGGGCACCATCCGGCTGTCCGAACACGAGATGAACAACGTTCGCGGCGTCTGGCTGGTGGCCAGCTTGCGGAACAACTCTTTGCGCGCCGGAAAGACGTCGCGCTGAAACTTCAGAAAACCGTCGATGATCTCTTGCATGATTCGCTCCATTCAGTCGCTCAGTGCGTTGGGTTGCGTTGCGCTGCGTTGAACAAAGAATGGACGCGATCAATCATAGTGTCCAAGACCGGTTTATGATTGTGGCTATAGGCGACACCAATAGTTACCCGACAGGGGCAGACATGCTGCTACGTCATATCCGCTATTTTCTGGCCGTCGCGGAGCACCGCAATTTCACGCGCGCCGCCGAGGCGCTGCATGTTTCGCAGCCCACGCTGTCGCAACAGATCAGGCAACTGGAAGACACGCTGCGCACGCAGCTGCTCGACCGCTCGGGTCGAACCGTGCAACTGACGGATGCGGGCGTGGCATGGATGCGCTACGCCAAGCTCGCGCTACAGGACCTCGATGCAGGCGTGAGGGCCATCCACGATGTCGGCGAACTGAGCCGCGGCAATCTGCGTCTTGCCGTCACGCCGACGTTCACGGCGTATCTGGTGGGGCCTGTCATTGATCGCTTCTATGCGTCGCATCCCGGCATCGCGATCGAGATTCAGGAAATGACACAGGACCAGATCGAAGCCCAACTCGCCGACGACAAGCTCGATGCCGGCATCGCGTTCGAGCCGGTGTACGCGGCGGAAATCGAAAGCCAGCCGCTGTTTCAGGAGACGCTGAGCCTCGTGGTCGGCGGCGGCCATGCGCGGGCGTCGCGCCGCAAGCCGCTTTCCGCGCAGGATTTTGCGAAGGAACCGCTGGTGCTGCTGAACAAGGCATTCGCGACGCGCCGCTATATCGACGAATACAGCGCGCGGTATCGCGTTCGCCCGCAGGTTGCCATCGAGGTGAATTCGATCAGCGCGATCGTCGAGATCGTGCGTCACGGCCAGCTTGCGACCGTGCTGCCCGACGGCATCGCGCGCGAGCATGCCGAACTGCGGCCCGTGCCGCTCGATCCGCCGCTGCCCGCGCGCACGGCCGCACTGCTGCAGCGTAGGGACGCGTATCGCACGGCGGCGAGCAAGGCTTTCGTGCAGGTGTTGATGGAAAGTATCAAGCGCTGAAAACGCCGGATAAAACAAACGCTACGTGTCGATCTCTTCGCCCTGCGCATCGCGCGCAGCGATCTTCAACTGGCGAAGCTTGTGATACAGCGTCTTCTTCGGCATGCCGAGCGCCTCGCTCGCTTCCGCGACGTTGCCGTGGTGACGCCGCAGCATGTCCTCGATCAGCATGCGCTCGAAGTATGCAAGCTGATCGGCGAGCGTGCCGCCCTTGACTGTTGTGCTGCCGGCTTCCGCCAGCAGACTGTCGCCCGTGAGACCGAGCACGAAGCGGTCCGCGACGTTCTGCAACTCGCGCACGTTGCCGGGCCACGCGTGCGTCATCAGTTCCGACACCTGCGAAGCCGACACGACGGGCGCCGGTTGTCCGAAGCGGCGCGCGGCCGCCAATGCGAAATGCTCGAACAGCAGCGGCACGTCTTCGCGGCGCTCGCGCAACGGCGGCAGTTCGATCTGCGCGACGTTCAGCCGGTACAACAGGTCCGAGCGAAAGCGCCCGTCGGCTGAAAGCGCCGTCAGATCGGCCTTGGACGCGGCGATCACCCGGCAATCGACGGAGATCGACTCGTTCGCGCCGAGCCGCTCCAGCGTGCGTTCCTGCAGCACGCGCAGCATCTTGATCTGCAGCGCGACCGGCATGGTTTCGATTTCGTCGAGAAACAGCGTGCCGCCGTGCGCCCATTCGATCTTGCCGACACGCTTCTTGATCGCGCCCGTGAACGCACCCGCTTCGTGCCCAAACAGCTCGCTTTCGAAAATCTGTTCCGGCAGGCCGCCGCAGTTCAGCGCGACGAAGTGCTTGTCACGCCGTCCGCCAAAGTCGTGCAGGCTGCGCGCGATCAGTTCCTTACCTGTGCCCGTTTCGCCCGTAATCAGCACCGAGACCGACGTGTCGGCGAGCCGCAGAATCTTCTTGCGCACTTCGGCAATAGCGGGCGACTTGCCGAGCACCAGCGCCTCGATGCCTTGCCAGTTGTCGAGCGCCGCCCGCAAGCCCTGCACTTCGAGCGTGAGGCGCCGCTTCTCGACCGCGCGCGCGACGCGCCCCGCAATATGGTCGGACGAAAAAGGCTTCTCGATGAAGTCGTACGCGCCGACCTGCATCGCGCCCACGGCCGTCGAGATATCGGCATGCCCGCTGATCAGCACGACGGGAATCTGCGAGTCGATCGCCATCACCTTGTCGAGCAGCTGCAATCCGTCGATGCCCGGCATCCGAACATCCGACACGATCACGAGCGGCGCACCCGGCGCGACGTCGGCCAGCGCCTGCGCCGCCGATGCAAACGCGCTGACAGGAAATCCCGCCAACGCCACAGCCTGCTCGACGCCGAAGCGAACGTTCTCATCGTCCTCGACGACGAGCACGCGAATGTCATCTCCCATGAACCACCCTCTGCGACGTTGCCGCCGCGAATTCGATAGTGAATTGTGCGCCGCCGTCCGCGCCGCTGTCTGCAAGATTCGCAGCGGAAATCTTCGCCCCGAAACCTTCGACGATACGCGACGAGATGGCGAGCCCGAGGCCGAGGCCTTGCCCGCGCGGCTTGGTCGTCACGAACGGCTCGAACAGATGCGCGAGCACGTCGGGCGCGATGCCGGGGCCGCTGTCCGCGATCGTGAACAGCACGCGCTCGCGCGCGTCGGGATCGGCGGCGGCAATCGTGATGACACGTCTTGGTTCGTTGCGCACGGCGTCGAGCGCGTTGCCCAGCAGATTGACGATCACCTGCTGCAACTGGCTCGATTCCGCCCACACCGTCGTGCCCGCCGGAATCTTCACGTCGAGCTGCACGCCTTCGTCGCGGATGCGCGCTTCGTAGATCAGCCGCGCGTGCGCGACCGCTTCGCTCAGCGACACCGCCACCCGCTCGACATCCGGCTTGCGCGCGAAGGTTTTCAACTCGCCCGTCAGCACGGCCATGCTGTCGACGAGTTTCGCCACGCGCTCCAGATTCGCCACCGCCTGCGCCGGCTGATTGCGCTCGAAGAACGTGCGCGCGTTGTCGCACAACGTGCGAATCGCGACGAGCGGCTGGTTCAGCTCGTGCGTGAGGCCCGCGGCCATCTGCCCGAGCACGGCGAGCTTGCCCGCATGCACGACTTCCTGCTGCGAGTCGCGCAGACGCTGTTCGGTCCGCTTGCGCTCGACGATCTCCTGCTTCATCCGTTCATTGGTTTCCACGAGCGCGGCCGTGCGTTGCGCGACGGTCATTTCCAGCCGGTCGTTCGCGAGGCGCAATGCGTCCTGTGCCTTGAGCTTTTCGGCAATGGTGCGGCGCCGCTGGGTCGCGTACAGCGCATACAACCCGGCGATCAGAAACGCGCCCGTCACGAACGCGAGCGCAATCTGCTGCTGACGCCGCGCGGCGGCAACGTCGAGCAACACCGTGATCGAGTCGCCCGCTTGCGGCGCGCTCCGCGACATCACGAGAAACTGCGTGGTCCGGCCCGCGCGCCGCCAGTCGGGAAAGCGTCCAAGCCACGCCGTGCCGTCCCAGTCGGCGACCCGCCGATAAAGCAGCGCGTCGACGTTGCGGCCCGCGTATTGACGCGAAGCCTGAATATCGCGCTGCTGCTGCGCGGTGATCGGCCGGAACGCGGTGAACTTCCACGCGGGCACCGTCGAGATGACGATCACGCCGTTGCTGTCGATCACCATCGCTGCTTCGCCGGGCGTGCGCCATGCCGCTTCGAGCGCATCGACGCTCACCTTCACGGCCGCCGCGCCGATCGGCTTGCCTGCGTCGCGCACGGCGCTCGAGAAGTACAGGCCCGGCATGCCCGTGTTCGTGCCGATGCCGAAGAAGCGCCCCGCGCCGTGCGCGAGCGCATCCTTGAAGTACGGCCGATAGGAAACGTTGGTGCCGACGAAGCTGAACGACTGGTTCCAGTTGCTCGCGGCGATCACCGAGCCTTGCAGGTCGATCACGTCGACGGCGAGACTGCCCGCGTCGTCGCTGACGGCTTCGAGATACGTGTTGACTTCGTGCAGCAGTTCGGGCGAAGCACTCGAACCAGCGCGCAGCAGCGCGCGCACGCTGTCCTGCCGCGCGACGATGGCGGGCATCATCTCGAAGCGGCCCAGCTCGCTTTTCAGGCCGGCGGCGTACAGGTCCAGCCGATGAGCGCCGACTTGCGCGAGCGCATCGATCGCGCGGTCCCACGCGAATTCGACGGCCGCGGCCGCCGCGCCGAGATACAGCGCGCCAGCAGCGGCCCATGCCCACAATGGTATGCCTCTTATTCTCACGCGCACATTCAACCTCATCGATGCCCGACGCCGGATGCCGGCTTGCGCTGGACTCACGCACGGCACCTTATACGAAAACGGGCGGCGCAAGCTGATCGCGCCGCCCGCCGCCGCGCCGCATCGGGCGCGGACGCGTCAGCCGAAATGCGCGAGCAGGATCAACGTCAGCGTCACCACGATCGCGCCGCCGATACGCGTGGCGATCTGCGCGAACGGCATCAGCGTCATGCGGTTCGCCGCCGTCAGGATCGCGACGTCGCCCGTGCCGCCCTGGCCGCTGTGGCAGGCGTTCACGATCGCGGTGTCGATAGGGTACATCTTCAGGAAGCGCCCAACCACAAAGCCCGTGCCCATCAGCGTCGCGACCGTCACGACGATGGTCACGATATTGGCGAACGTGAACGCGGCGATCAGCTTGTCCCACGGCGTCATCGCCACACCAATTGCGAACAGCAGCGGATACGTGACGGCCGTCGAGAAGAACTTGTAGACGACGAACGCGCCTTCCTGCAACTGCGGCGACACCGCGCGCGCGAGCTTCACCAGCACCGCGAGGAACAGCATCGCGACGGGCGCGGGCAGACCGAACAGATTGCGGCACATCAGGCCGAGCAGGTAGAGCGTGATCGCGGTGATGCCGGCCGCCGCGATATGCGTGACGTCGATATGGCCGCTGATTTCTTCCTTCACCGGGTCCATTTCGTCCTTCTCGCCGACCTGCAGACGCCCGTTGCCCGTCAGATGCGGAAGACGCTTGCCGAGCATGTCGAGTGCGCCGGCCAGCACGATCGCCGTCAGGCTGCCGAGCATCACGGGCGGCAGCACCTGGGCGAACAGTTCGCCCTGCGGCAGATGCATGATTTCCGAATAACCGATGGACAGCGGAATCGCACCCTCGCCGACGCCGCCCGCCATGATGGGCACGACGATATACAGCAGCGTATGGCGCACGCCGAGTCCGAACATCGCGCCGACCGCCGTGCCGACGATGGCCGCCGCGATCGAACCGATCGCCAGCGGCACGAAGATCTTGATGAAGCCCTGAATCAGCACGCGCCGGTCCATGCTCAAAATGCTGCCGACGATGATCGACGCAATGAACAGGTACAGGAAGTTCGTCTGCTTGGTGAACTCCGTCGTCAGGTTGAGGACGGGTTTCGGCAGCAGGTGGTAGTACGTGAGCGCGGACGGCACGAAGGTCGCGCAGATCGCGGCCGCGCCGATGTTGCGCAGGATGGGCAGACGCTTGCCCAGTTCGGCACAGGTGAAGCCGAAGAACGCCAGCACGGCGATCGCCATCGAAATTTCGCCAGGCACCTTGCCCGTCACGGCGAAGCCCGTGATCAGCGCAAGCAGGATGAAGTAGACGGGCAGCGGAATGATGCCGATCCGGTATTCCATCAGCTTCCACCAGCCTTCCGGCCAGAAGCGTGTTTTGGCAGCGGGTTGCTGCGCGGGCGCCGGCTGCGAAGGGCCGTGGGCGTGAGAAGTGGTCTGCAAAGCATGTCTCCTTGATCTCGATGCGCGGGTGGCATCGCTTGTCTATGGCCGTGGCCAGTGGACGCCTATACCGCAAGGCCCATGCCAGTTTTTTCGCCAAGGAGAAAATCTTTAACTGATTGATTTTTAAATGTTTTTTCGACTCGCAAAATGACCGCAGACGGCGCCGTTCTGAGGCTTCAGAATCGGCACGGATGCCCAGGCTGAGAGTTCAGCCATTCGCTAGAATCGCGGCATCGCTCGATTGGGGAAAACCATGCAGGACACATGGCAGTTCCAGATCCGGATCACCGTTTCGGACGAACGGGCTGGCGCGTTGCGCGCCGATCCGGCTGCGCAGTCGTACGCGCCGCTGCATGACGTGTTGAAACGGCATCGTGCGGAATTGAAATGCCAGTTCGACGCATTCGCCGATTACGTCAAGGAAGCCGAGGAGATCGGGACGGCTGCATACCCGCTCTATGAGTGGACGCGGCAGACCATCGAAAACCCGGAGAAAAAAGCGAAATACCTGCGCTCCTTCACCGTGTATGTGGAAGACGAGCAGATCTATGCGAAGGAGACAGCCGACTCGCTCGAAGCGGCGCTCTCGTCGCTGGCGCTGGACCGCGATTCGGGTATCGAGCGCGTGTTCAAGTACGACACGAATCCCGCCCACAACCCGCAGCCGCCGCAATCGGGCGGCACGGCGCAATAGCCGGTCCGCCGCATCCATCGTCTGAAGGACGCCAGCGAACCAGCCACCGCGGCGCGTACATCAAACCAGCGCGATCTCGACGTCGATATTGCCGCGCGTTGCCTTCGAATACGGGCACGTCTGGTGTGCCGCATCGACGATCTTCTGCGCCACATCAGCACTGACGCCCGGCAGGCTCACGTTCAGACGCGCCTGCAGGAAGTAGCCGCCCTCGCCCGTGCCGAGGTCGACTTCGGCGTTCACGTGGGTATCGGCGGGCAGCGTCAGTTTCAGATCGCGCGCCGCCAGTCCCATTGCGCCGATGAAACACGCCGACCAGCCTGCCGCGAACAGTTGCTCGGGGTTCGTGCCCTTGCCGCTCGACCCCGGCGGCGAAAGCTGGATATCCAGACGCCCGTCCGAGCTGCGCGCCGCGCCTTCGCGGCCGCCCGTGGTTTGCGTCTTGCCGGTGTACAGGACGTTGTCGATTCTTGCCACGATGGTCTCTCCTCTGCTCGCGAATTAGTGATGCTTGAAGGTGGACACGCCGAACTCGCTCGAAATGGTGCGGTGACCCGACTGAACGGTCTGGGTCGCAACGCCGCCCATGTCGTCGTTGGCGGCTGCGTTACGCCCTGCGTCAGCGACGATGGCGCTCGGGCCTTGCTGCGACACAGGCGCGCCTTGCAGCGGGTTGTAATGCGGCACCGGGCCGTAGCCGCTCGCGAAGGCCGAAGTGGACGCTGCGACGCCAAGGGCAAACCAGACTGCAACTTTGAAGAACTTGTTCATGTTGAACTCCGCTAGGTGGAGGCACCCGCCTGAGGGCGCCAAAATTTTGAAAATTCCGCGGATCACGCCTCGTCGACGTCACCCAACTCTTTTAACCGCACACGATTGCATCGCGTACGACGCATTCTAGGCCCAAAATTTTTCCTGTCAAGCACGATTTAATCGTGTGCGATGTATTTGTCGAAAAAAAAGCCGGAAATCCGGCTTGGCGACGCGCCAGGCAAAGCGCGTCAACGGGCGCGGCACGCGCCGCCGCGCCCCGCCAGGCGTTGCTCAGTCCTGCTCGCTCACCGCCTTGATCAGGTTGTTGCGCAGCGTGACGACGGACTTCTGCATCTTGGAGAACTCGTCGGGCGTGAGGCCGCAAGCCTCCACCAGATCCATGCCGAACGCCTTTTCGCGCAGCTTCCGGCCGGCCTTGGTCAGGCTGACGCGCACCTGGCGCTCGTCTTCCGGATCGCGCTGGCGCTCCAGATAGCCCATCCCTTCGAGCTTCTTCAGAATCGGCGTGAGCGTGTTCGATTCGAGAAACAGTTTTTCACCGAGACTGCTGACGGTCTGATGGTCCTCTTCCCACAACGCAATCACGGTGATGTATTGCGTGTACGTGAGTCCCAGTTCTTCGAGAATCGGCTTGTAAGCCTTGCCGAATGCCAGGTTCGCCGAGTAAACGGCAAAGCACAGGAAGTCGGCCAGCTTCGGGTTCGTGTCTTCTGCCTTGGCGGTGGTCTTCATTTGCGTCCTCGTTAGCACGAGACGGATGTCTCTACAAGAACGCATTATACATCGTGTGCGATTTAATCGGAAATGCTTGACATGACGCAAAGGTTGCGGGCAGGCGCCCGCCCGCTTCAGTACACGTCCCGCACGTAGCGCCGGTCCTTCGTCATCGCACCGACGTATTCTTCCGCGCGCTCCGCGCTGAGCCCGCCGTGCTGCGCAACCACTTCCTTCAACGCGGCATCGACGTCCTTCGCCATCCGGCTCGCGTCGCCGCACACGTAGAAGTGCGCGCCCTCTTCGAGCCACGCCCACAGTTGCGCGCCCTGCTCGCGCATCCGGTCCTGCACATAGACCTTGTCGGCCTGATCGCGCGAGAACGCCAGATCGAGCCGCGTCAGCAGTCCGCTTTGCTGCATGCTTTCGAGTTCGTCGCGATAGTAGAAGTCCGTTGCCGCATGCTGCTCGCCGAAGAAGAGCCAGTTGCGCCCTGTTGCGCCGCGCGCGCTGCGCTCGTGCAGGAAGCCGCGAAACGGCGCGACGCCCGTGCCAGGCCCGACCATGATCATCGGCGTGTCGCCACTGCGCGGCGGACGGAAATGCGCGGACTTCTGCACGAAGACAGGCACGCTGACATCGTGCGCGCGATCCGCGAGAAACGTCGACGACACGCCTTTGCGGTTGCGCCTGCCGTTGTTGTAGCGCACGGCGGCCACCGTCAGATGGACCTCGCCCGCATGCGCCTTCGGGCTCGATGCGATCGAATAAAGCCGCGGCTGCAGACGCTTGAGCACACCGAGCAACTCGCTGGCCGACAGATCGGCGGGAAACTCGTGCAGCACGTCGGCAAGCTGCTGGCCCCACAGCCATTGCTTCAGATCGGCTTTGCGCTCGTCGGCAAGCAACTTCGCCAGCGCATCGTTGCGGCTGCGCGATGCGATCAGTTGCAGCGCTTCCACGCTCGGCCGCGCGATTTCATAGTGCCGCGCCAGTGCTTCGGCGATCCGCATGTCGCCGACACCCGTGACATGCACCGACGCATCCGCCTTCACGCCCGACAGATCGATCAGCTCGTCGACGAGTGCAGGGCAGTTTTTCGGCCACACGCCCAACGCATCGCCCGCTTCGTATTCGAGGTTCGAATCGCCGATCGCCAGCGAGAAGTAGCGCGTGTCCTTCGAGCCATTGCGATTCAGGCGCAGATTGTCGACGAGCCGCGACTGGGCGGGACTCGTCTTCGACGGCGTCGCGCCCGGCAGCACGGCGGGAATCACGCCTTGCGCGGGTACTTCATACAGCAATGCGTCGTCGGCCTTGATCTTCGCGATCACGGCTTCGAGCCACCTGTCGGCGGCCGGCTGAAAATCCGTGTCGCAATCGACGCGCATATGCAGCCGCTTCGCGCCCAGTTCGGCGAAGCGATCGTCGAGCTTGCGGCCGTGGCCGCAGAACTGGTCGTAGCTGGGATCGCCGAACGCGAGCACCGCGTATTGCTGATCGACGAGGCGCGGCGCGCTGTCGGCCTGCAATGCGTTCCAGAAGCTCTGCCCGTTGTCGGGTGCGTCGCCGTCGCCGAACGTGCTCGTCATCAGCAGCACGTACTTGCTCTGCGCGAGCGCGCCAATCGGCATGTCCGCCATGCACGACATGCGGATCTCGAAGCCGGACTCCATCAGTTGCGTCGCGTATTGCTCCGTCAACGATTCGATGTTGCCCGTCTGCGATGCCCACAGCAGCGCGACCTTGGGCCGCGCGTGCGCGATACGCACGGCAGGTCCGCCGACCGCTGCGGGTTGCGTCACGGAGGTCAGAGCCGTGGCGGATTCCGGCGCGCGGCTGAACAGACCCGCGAGCATGCCGTCGAACCATAGCCGCGTAGTCGCGGGCAGCGGCGCGGTGGCAGGCAACACGGGCACGCCGCCCGCGTCACCCGGCGACGAGCGCAAGCCGCTGATAAAGCCCGCCATGTAGAGCCGCGCTGCGTCGTCCAGCGTCGGCGCGGGCGTGTCGGTGATGCCGAGCATGGCGGCGAGAGCGTCGATACGGGACATATCCAGTTCCTGTGGCTGACTCGACATCGCGACAGACGTTTCGTTCGCGACGGCGGGTGCTTCTTCAGTGTCGTGTGGCAGGGCTTCGACGACATCGGCTTCAACGCGCGCCAACGCCACCGCGCAGAACTTCAGCTCGGGCTGCTGCGAGATCGCGTCGATTGCGTCGCTCGTCACCGCGTTGATGCACAGGTCGTCGCCATAGACGTCGTTCCAGTGCATCGGCGCAAAGCAGTTGCCGGGACGCACGCGCTCGGTGACCACGGCGGGCAGCACCGCGCGTCCACGCCGCGAGCGAACCTCGACGCGGTCCTTGTCGCGCACGCCAAGCGACGCGGCATCTTCCGGATGCAGTTCGACGAAGGGCGCTGGGTTCAGCCGGTTGAGCATCGGCACCTTGCCTGTCTTCGTCATCGTGTGCCATTGATGTTGCAGGCGGCCCGTGTTCAGGACGATGGGGAATTCCGCGCCAGGCATCTCGGCGGGATCGACATGCGGGCGCGCGAAGAACATCGCCTTGCCGCTCGCGGTCGGAAACACGAGCTTGGGGTGCGTGCCGTCGGGCAGCACTTTCAGCGTCTGGCTCACGCCGTCGTTGAGATAGCGCAGCGGGTTGCGGTCGGATGCGGCGTCGGGCGCGCACGGCCATTGCAGCGACGTCTCGCGCAGGCGCGCATGGCTCGCGCCGCGCAGGTCGTAGCCTGTTTTCGGATTCGACACGCGCACGATTTCATCGAACACCTCGGCCGCCGACGCATACGTGAACGCATCCGCGAAGCCCATCTCGCACGCGACGCGCGCAATGATCTGCCAGTCGGCGAGTGCGGCGCCGGGCGGATCGATGGCCTTCTGCATCAGCGTCATGTTGCGCTCGGAGTTGATCATCACGCCTTCCGCCTCGGCCCACAGCGCGCCGGGCAGCAATACGTCGGCGTAGCGGTTGGTCTCCGTGTCGAGGAACGCGTCCTGCGCGATGACCAGTTCAGCGGCCTGCAATCCGGCAATCACGTTCTGCCGGTTTGCGACGCTCGCCACCGGGTTCGTGCAGATGATCCAGCATGCCTTGATGTCGCCCGCCGCCATGCGCGAGAACATGTCGACGGTGCCGCTGCCGAGCTTCGTCTTGAGCGTGCCGCGCGGCACTTGCCACAGGTCTTCGATGAACGCGCGGTCTTCTTCGACCAGCACCGAGCGCTGGCCCGGCAGGCCCGGACCCATGTAACCCATCTCACGTCCGCCCATCGCATTCGGCTGACCCGTCAGCGAGAACGGGCCGCTGCCGGGGCGGCAGATCTTGCCCGTCGCCAGATGCAGATTGCAGATCGCGTTCGTGTTCCAGGTGCCGTGCGTGCTCTGGTTCAGGCCCATCGTCCAGCAGCTGATCCACTCGGGCGCGTCGCCGATCCATTGCGCGGCCTGGCGGATGTCGGCTTCGGGAATGCCCGTGAGCGCGGCGACTTTCTCCGGCGTGTAGTCGTCGAGGAACGCGGGCATCGTGTCCCAGCCTTCCGTGAACTCGCCGATGAAGCGCGCGTCGGTACGGCCGCTCTTATGCAGCAGATGCAAGAGTCCATTGAGCAGCGCGAGATCGGTGCCCGGCTTGATCTGCATGAACAGATTCGCCTTGTCCGCCGTGGTGTTACGGCGCGGATCGACGACGATCAGCTTCGCGCCCGCTTTCACGCGATCCATCATGCGCAGAAAGAGGATCGGGTGGCAGTCGGCCATGTTCGCGCCGATCACGAAGAACAGATTGGCCTTGTCGAAATCCTGATACGAGCCGGGCGGGCCGTCCGCGCCCAGCGACAGCTTGTAGCCGCTGCCCGCGCTCGCCATGCACAGCCGCGAGTTCGACTCGATGTTGTTGGTGCCGATAAAGCCCTTCGCGAGCTTGTTCACGAGGTACTGCGCCTCGATCGACATCTGCCCGACACATAAAACGACAGCGCATCGGGACCATGCTCGTCGAGAATCGCGCGCAGACGGCGGGCAGTGTCGGGAATCGCGAGATCGGCGGAAACGGGAATCGGGTCGGCGTCGCGCGTGCGCCGCTCGAATGCGCTTTCGAGGCGGCCCGACTTGCGCAGCGCGACGTGCGCCGACTGACCTTTCGTGCAGAGGCGGCCGTAGTTGGTCGGATGATCCTTGTCGCCGGAAATCTTGACGACCTGCCCTTCCTCGACGTGCAGCACCATGCCGCAACCGACGCCGCAGTAAGGACAAACCGTCTTGATGTTCTCGCACGCCATCGCCAGAGCCCGTTCAGTAGATTACGCCGATACCCATACGTGTCCGTCTTCGACGCGCGCCGCGAATGCGCTGACGGACTTGTCGGGCGCTTCGAGGCATTCGCCCGTGCGCAGATCGAAGTGATGCTTGTAGATCGGCGACGCGACCACGATGCGCTCGCCGAGGCTGCCGATCAGCCCGCGCGACAGCACGGCCGCCTGCGATGCCGGGTCGAAGTTGTCGATGGCGTACACGCCGCCGCGCTCGCCTTCGACGCGAAACACGGCGACCTGCTCGCCATTGACGAGTGCGCAGACGCCCGTGTTCGGCACGATGTCGTCGAGCGTGCAAATGGACGTCCAGGTGGTCGGCAAACGGTCGTTGTTCATGTCGATCTCCGTTCTATCGGTGAGTAAATGACGTGGGTGCCTGGATCAAACCGTTTCGGCCGGTTCTGTCGATTCCGTCGACTGCTCGACGACGACGGGAATACGCACGGGCCGCTGGCGCTCTTCGGGCGTGGCGGGCCGGATCTGGCCGCGCGTCGGGACGAAGCTGACGTTGTCGTCAGTACTGTCGCTGTTGACGAAGTGACGGAAGCGCTTGCGCGTTTCGGGGTCCGTGACGGCTTTCTTCCACTCGCATTCGTACGTGTCGACCACGTGCTGCATTTCCGCTTCGAGTTCCGCCGCGATGCCGAGCTTGTCATTGATGACGACTTCGCGCAGATAGTCGAGGCCGCCTTCGAGGTTCTCGCGCCACACGCTGGTGCGTTGCAGGCGGTCGGCCGTACGTACGTAGAACATAAGGAAGCGGTCGATATAACGGATCAACGTTTCGCGATCCAGATCCGACGCGATCAGTTCGGCATGGCGCGGCTTCATCCCGCCGTTGCCGCACACGTAGAGATTCCAGCCCTTTTCCGTCGCGATGATGCCGACGTCTTTGCTTTGCGCCTCCGCGCACTCGCGCGTGCAGCCCGACACCGCGAACTTGATCTTGTGCGGCGAGCGCAGACCTTTGTAGCGGTTCTCGATATCGATCGCGAGACCGACGGAATCGTCGACGCCATAGCGGCACCACGTCGAGCCGACGCATGACTTCACCGTGCGCAGCGACTTGCCGTATGCGTGGCCCGACTCGAAGCCGGCGGCGATCAGTTCTTCCCAGATCGACGGCAACTGTTCGACGCGCGCGCCGAACAGATCGACGCGCTGCCCGCCCGTGATCTTCGTGTAGAGGCCGTACTTCTGCGCGACCTGGCCGACGGCGATCAAGCCTTCCGGCGTCACTTCGCCGCCCGGCATGCGCGGCACGACGGAATACGTGCCGTCGCGCTGGATGTTCGCGAGGTAGTAGTCGTTCGTGTCCTGCAGGCTGGCGTGCTCTTTCTTCAGCACGAACTCGTTCCAGCACGACGCGAGAATGCCGGCGACGGCGGGCTTGCAGATATCGCAGCCAAGGCCGTGACCATGCTTGTTCAGCAGTGCGCTGAAGGTCTCAATGCGCTCGACGCGAACGAGGTGATACAACTCCTGGCGCGAAAACGGAAAGTGCTCGCACAGATGATTGTTGACGGCGAGACCTTGCTTCTTCATCTCGGCCTTCATCACCTGCGTGACGAGCGGCACGCAGCCGCCGCATGCCGTGCCCGCCTTCGTCGCGCTCTTCACGTCGCCGATGGTCGTCGCGCCCGCGCAAACGGCCGCGCAGATCGCGCCCTTCGAGATGTTGTTGCACGAGCAGATCTGCGCGCTTTCGGGCAATGCATCGACGCCGAGTGCGGGCTTCGCGTTGCCGTCCGCTTGCGGCAGGATCAGGAATTCCGGCGACTCCGGCAACTGGATGCGGTTCAGCATCATCTGCAGCAGCGTGCCGTATTCGCTCGCGTCACCGACCATCACGCCGCCGAGCAGATACTTGCCGCAGTCGGACACGACCAGCTTCTTGTAGACCTGCTTGCGCTCGTCGCTGAACTGATACGTACGGCTGCCCGCCGTCGCTGCGTGCGCGTCGCCGAGGCTCGCCACATCGACGCCCATCAGCTTCAGCTTCGTGCTCATGTCGGCGCCCGCAAACGCAGCGTCGCCTTCGCCGAGCAACTGTTTGGCCGTCACGCGTGCCATTTCGTAGCCCGGCGCAACGAGGCCAAAAATCTGGCCGTTCCACAGCGCACATTCGCCGATCGCGTAGATGTCGGCGTCGCTCGTGCGGCAGTGGTTGTCGATCACGATGCCGCCGCGCGGGCCGACCGCGAGACCACTGGCGCGCGCGATCTCGTCGCGCGGACGGATGCCGGCGGAGAACACGATCATGTCGGTGTCGAGATGGCTGCCATCGGCGAACTGCATGCGATGCGTGCCTTCTTCGCCGTCGACGATCTCCAGCGTGTTCTTCTGCGTATGCACGGTCACGCCGAGTTCTTCGATCTTGCCGCGCAACACTTTGCCGCCGCCGTCGTCAACCTGAACCGCCATCAGACGCGGTGCGAACTCGACGACATGCGTTTCGAGGCCCAGGTCGCGCAGTGCTTTCGCGCATTCCAGACCGAGCAGACCGCCGCCGATCACGACGCCCGTCTTCGAGCGCGCGCCGCATTCCTGCATCGCTTCGAGGTCTTCGATCGTGCGATAGACGAAGCAGTCTTTGCGGTCCTTGCCCGGCACGGGCGGCACGAACGCATATGAGCCGCTGGCGATCACGAGCTTGTCGTACGAAAGCGTTTCGCCCGTCGAGGTCGTCACCGTGTGCGCGTCGCGATCGATCGACACGGCCTTCGCGTTCAGGCGCAGCACCATGTCGTCGCGATCGAAGAAGCCGGGCGCGACCAGCGACAGGTCGTCGGCGGATTTGCCCGAGAAGAACTCCGACAGATGCACGCGATCGTAGGCGGGACGCGGCTCTTCGCACAGCACGGTAATGTCGAGGCGCGCCGTAGCTTGTTCCGCGAGGCATTCGAGCAGTTTGTGGCCGACCATGCCGTGGCCGATAACGATGACTTTCATGTCGCCGATCCTGTCAGAGAGGAGATTCATTGATTTAATTCGTTGCGCCGAGTGCGGCATCGCGGGTGGTGTGTTCGGCGGAGAAGCGCACGGCGATGGCGCAGATCGCGGACGCGCTGACGAACGCGCCGAGCGTCAACAGCGTTTGATGCAGGTCGCCCATGCCCTTCGCCAGAAAGCCCGCCGCCACCGCGCCGACATTGCCGCCCGCGCCGACGATGCCCGCCACGCCGCCGAGCGCCTTGCGGTCGATGAACGGCACGAGCGCGTAGGTCGCGCCGCACGCCATGTGTGTGAAGAGACCGAACAGCAGCATCGCGATCACCGCGAGCGCCGCGTGGTTTGCTTGCGAGAACAGCAGCAGGCCGACGCCTTCGCCGGCGATCAGCGCGAACAGCAACATCGAACGCGCCGACAGCCCACGACGCTTCGCGCCCCAGTCCGACAACAGACCGCCGAGCGGACGCGCGAAGATTGCGAGCAGGCCGAAGCTGCCCGCCGCGAGACCGGCGTCGCGCAGCGACAGCTGGAAGTGATCGACGTAGTAGATGGCCGCGACGTTGTGGATGAACACCTCGACGCCGAAGCACGCGGCGTAGGTGACGAACAGCATCCACACGCGATAGTTGCGCGAGGCCGCGAGCAGGCTTGCCCAGCCGCCTTTCTTGCCGCTATCGACGACGATGCCGCGTGCGCGCAGTTCCGCGAAATTGCCTTGCGGGCAGTCTTGCGTGAAGCGCCAGTAGAGCGCGGCCATGATGGGCATCGCGATGCCCGGCAGCACGAGCGTCAAACGCCAGGCGTCGGCGTTGCTCGCGCCCAGCGCGACGGCGCCGGCGAGCATCAGCGGCACGAGCATCTGCGCGGCGCCTGCGCCTGCATTGCCCCAGCCGGCGCTGGTCGCGTTCGCCGTGCCGACCACGTTGGGCGCGAACATCACGGACGTGTGATATTGCGTGATCACGAAGCTCGCGCCGACCGCGCCGATGCCGAGCCGGCACAACAGGAACGCGGTGTAGCTGTGCGCGAGCGCCGCGCCAAGCACGGGCAGCGCGCCGACCATCATCAACGCGACGTAGACCTTGCGCGGGCCGAAGCGGTCGCACATCGGACCGACGATCAGACGCACGAGAATCGTGATCGCGACGGCAGCAATGTTGATGTTCGCGACCTGATCCGCTGTGAGGTGGAACTCCTGCTTGATGAGCGGCATCAGCGGCGCGCAGGCGAACCACGCGAAGAAGCAGACGAAGAACGCCATCCACGCGAAGTGGAAAGCGCGCATGGCGGGCGTGCGCCAGTTCAGCAGATCGATCGATGTGGCTTTGTCGGTCATGTTCCGGGCCTGTAAACGACTACGGCGTCCCGCGAATCGGGTGCGAGACCAGATTCAGGGGACGCCGTTGTCCAAAATTCGTCGGTACGTGGGGATGCTGCTTTGCGGCTCGTCGTTGAGCCGCGATGTGGGGTTTATCGCAAGGTGTGTGCCATGCGGGCTATTGGCGGCGCAGAGGCTTTGCTGGCTTGGGTTTGAGAGTGGTTTGCGGGTTTTATCGCGAGCTTGTCCGCTGATTCATGGTGAGGCTCGCCGGCACTTTGCTGGTGCAGCGCAGCACTGTGGGCGTGCGTGGGAATGGTGCGGATGTGGTGCGGGTTTCGTCGTTTGCGGGACAGGGAGCGTAGGGTTGCTTACGCTCCGTAGGTGAGTGCAATTCAGGCAAGCCGATGCATCGTGCGCCTGCCATGTCGCGACGCGCTTTATGATTCATCACGCGCATCAGGTTGGACGGAGCGGACTAGAAGGTCGCTATTTATTGCGAGTTGCCAACCCCAAGTCTCGATATCGCTAGTCATTGAGACGGCTGCCGGGCCGAATTCAAAGGCCGACATCTTGATCGGGGAGCGTCGGCTGCTCCAGCTTTACCGTTACCAGTGACTTTAACGCTGGATGATAAATCGCGAGGACGTTGAGCGCTGTGATCCCTAGCCGGCGAGCTACCTCTTCGCCCAACTCGTCTCCGATGGCGGATAGTGGCCAGTCTGCAACGACCGTCGACTCCTTGAACGGCTGAATGTCGGAATCCTTGACGACGAAGACTGATAGCTTTTTTCGGCATCGTCGTAAGACACAACGAAAGAACTATTAGGGAGTGGATGTTGCATCAATGCCCTCGACACTGGTTATAAATCACGAATGCATTCGCGCCGTTCAACATCAGCGGTCCAGGACCGGTCTTCTCGAAAGCGGCCCATTTTCCTCGGCCAAATCCTCCAGCGGTACATCGAGCGTATTCCATTGCATAGATATCCGAATCAATTTCCGCAGAAAGAGACGGTATACCTAGCATGAAACGTAAGCCACCCTGTAAAACAACGTAAAGGCGAAACGGACGTACCGCCACGCCCTACCCCTCCCGCGCCTCCCTCAACTCCGCCGCAATGAAATCGACGAACGTCCGAATCCGCGCCGACATCTGATGCCTTTGCGAATACACGGCAAAGATATCGGCGCCCGGCGTCTCATACCCAGGCAGCACCTGCACGAGCCTGCCATCCGCCAGATACTCATTGATATCCCACTCGGCGCGCATCAAGACTCCGTGCCCTTCCAAAGCCCACTTCACCGCGATCTCGCCGTCATTCGTCGTCAGATTGCCGTTGATGCGCACCGACTCCGTCTTGCGGGCAGCGCCACGCCCTGTCGCGAGCCGCCACACGCCGTACGCTTCGTCGCCCTGCCGTATGCCGATGCAGTTGTGCCTCACCAGTTCATGCGGCGTGACTGGCATCCCATACTCGGCGATGTACGAAGGCGCCGCGCATAGCAGTCTGCGATTCGGCGCAAGCCGTCGCGCGACGACGCGGGTATCGGGCGGCTCGCCGAAGCGGATGCAGACGTCGAACGCGTCGTCCGTGAGCGGCGGCGGCGTGACGGACAGTTGCAGCTGCACCGCGACCTGCGGATAACGGTTCACGAAACGCGATATCGCCGGCGCGACATGACTGCGCCCGAACCCGAGCGTCGCATTCACCCGCAGCAAGCCCTTCGGGCTCTTCTTCGCGCTACCCAGCAGTTCGGACAATGCGTCGATCTCATCGAGTATCCGCCGCGCGTGCTCCAGGTAGACCTCGCCTTCGGGCGTCAGCATCATCCGGCGCGTCGTCCGGTTCACAAGCGGCACGCCCGCACGCTGTTCCATCTGCGTCAGCCGCTTGCTCACGGCGGCCGGCGTCAGCCCCAGTTCGCGCGCCGCCGCGCTCAGGCTGCCTGACGCGGCGAGCGTCGAGAAAAAGCTCAAGTCGGTCGGTTGAACGGTTTCGGTCACGGCTCGATTTGTGAATTGAAGTTAAAGATGCTTTGAGTTTAGCACCGGTTACTGCGCTTCCAGTTAGGTACAGTCAGTTCCATTCCAAATCAATTGAAGGAGCGAGACATGAACACCTATCGCATTGCGACGATCCCCGGCGACGGCATCGGCAAGGAAGTCGTGCCGGCGGGCAAGGAAGTGCTGGAAGCGCTGGCGCGTACCAGCAACAGCTTCAAATTCGAGTTCGAGAACTTCGACTGGGGCGCCGACTACTACCGCGAGCACGGCGTGATGATGCCCGCCGACGGCCTCGACGCAATCCGCAACAAGGACGCGATCCTGTTCGGCTCGGCAGGCGACCCCGACGTGCCCGATCACGTGACGCTGTGGGGCCTGCGCCTGAAGATCTGCCAGGGCTTCGATCAATACGCGAACGTGCGGCCGACCCGCATTCTCCCCGGCATCGACGCGCCGCTGAAGCGCTGCACGCCCGAAGACCTGAACTGGGTGATCGTCCGCGAAAACTCCGAGGGCGAATATTCGGGCGTCGGCGGCCGCGTGCATCAGGGCCATCCGATCGAAGCCGCCACCGACGTCTCCATCATGACGCGCGCCGGCGTCGAACGCATCATGCGTTTTGCGTTCCGTCTCGCGCAGTCGCGCCCCCGCAAGCTGCTCACCGTCATCACGAAGAGCAACGCGCAGCGCCACGCAATGGTGATGTGGGATGAAATCGCGCTGCAGATTTCGAAGGAGTTCCCGGACGTCAAATGGGACAAGGAACTCGTCGATGCGTCGACGGCCCGCATGATCAACCGCCCCGCATCACTCGACACCATCGTCGCCACCAACCTGCACGCCGACATCCTCAGCGACCTCGCCGCTGCACTGGCGGGCAGCCTCGGCATCGCGCCGACGGGCAACATCGACCCGGAGCGCCACTATCCGTCGATGTTCGAACCGATCCACGGCTCGGCGTTCGACATCATGGGCAAGGGCCTTGCGAATCCGATCGGCACGTTCTGGTCGGTCGTGATGTTGCTCGAGCATCTCGGCGAATTCGAAGCCGCGAAGCGCGTGATGAGCGCGGTCGAAACCGTTACTGCGGACCCGTCGCTGCATACAGGCGATCTCGGCGGCAAGGCGACGACTGCGCAAGTGACGGCAGCCGTGTGCGCGCTAGTCAAAAAGGTGCCCGTAGCCGCATAACGCGCATGCAAATCCGTTGTCGCGCGGTTCACGCCGCCGCGACACCGGGCGCAGCGAAAAGCGCGCCCAAAGGCTTCACACACACAACTACAACTGACCCGCAAACGGCAGACAACCCGTGAAGCCTGAATTGTCCGGCACAGTCCGGCTCAACCTCCAAGGAGGAGACACATGCAACCCGAACTCGAATCGCGAGTAGCGCGCAAGCTCATGTTACGGATCATTCCGTTCGTGATGCTGCTCTACTTCGTCAGCTTTCTCGATCGTGTCAACGTCGGCTTCGCCGCCATGACGATGAACAAGGCAATCGGTCTTTCGCCAACGGCATTCGGTCTCGGCGGCGGGCTGTTCTTCATCGGCTACTTTCTGTTCGAAGTGCCGTCGAATCTGATCTTGCATCGCGTCGGCGCACGGATCTGGATCGCGCGTGTGATGGTGACGTGGGGCATCGTGTCGGCCGCTTCGGCGTTCGTCACGGGTCCGACCAGCTTCTACGTGTTGCGCTTCGTGCTGGGCGTCGCGGAAGCGGGCTTCTTTCCCGGCATCATCCTGTATCTGAGCCTGTGGTTTCCGGGCAAGCAGCGCGCGGCAGCCGCGGCATGGTTCATGGCTGCTGCACCGATCTCGACGGCCATCGGCTCACCGATCTCCGGCGCGATCATGCAGTTGCCGCCGATGTTCGGCCTCGCCGACTGGCAATTGCTCTACATCATCGAGGCCGTGCCCGCCGTCGTGCTCGGCTTCGTCGTATTGAAGTTTTTGACCGACACCCCGTCGAAAGCGCACTGGCTGAAGGACGACGAGCGCGAATGGCTGATCGCGAAGCTCAAGACCGAAGCCGACGAGCGCAAAGGTCACTCGGGACATACGGCGGGCGCGCTGAGTGCGTTGCGCGATCCGCGTGTGCTGGCGCTCGCGCTGATCTACTTCGGCACGTCGGCGGGCTTGTATACGCTGGGTCTGTGGGCGCCGCTCATCATCCGGCAGTACGGGTTCAGCGCGCTGCAAACGGGGCTGCTGACGGGCATTCCGAGCGTGCTGGCCGTGATCGCGATGGTGTTGTGGGCGCGGCACTCCGACCGGACTGAAGAACGCACGTGGCACGTCGTGATTCCTTGCGCACTGGCGTGTGCCGGCTTCATCTTCGCGGGTCAGGCCGGTACTGCTTTGTTGATCGTGCTTGCACTGGTGGTCGTCAATGTCGGCATCAGCGCGGCGAAGGCGCCGCTGTGGGCGATGCCGAGCATGTTCCTCTCAGGCGCAGGCGCTGCAGCGGGCATCGCGATGATCAATTCGGTCGGCAATCTGGGCGGTTTCGTCGGTCCGTTCGCGATCGGCTGGCTCAAGAATGTGACGGGCGGATATGCAGCAGGCCTGTACGTGGTCGGCGCGACGCTGGCCGTATCGGCGGCCGTCACATTGATGCTGAGCCGCAAGGCCGCGCAGCAACCCGCCACGGCCTGCATGCGGCACGATCACTGATCGTTTTCAGATGAACACGGGCCGGTCCGACGGAAACGTCACCGGCCCATCCTTCTGATCTTCTCCTTCCCGTCGCCGAACGCCTTGCGAGCCGTCCCCGTAGCCTGCTGCAAATCGCCCTTCAGTTGCTGCGTGCGGTTGCCCGTCACCTTGCCGACCACTTCGTTGACCTTGCCCTTCACCTGTTGCGCAACACCTTTGATCTGATCGCGGTTCATGTCGCTCTCCCTGTCGATTGGCGCATAGGCGCCATCGGAGTGACTGACATGCAATTCACGCGCCAACGCCTGCTGTAGCCGTGTAGCGCGTTTCAAGCCCGGCATGGAAGCGTCTTCATGACAACGCGCCGGTAACTTGTACCAACGCATCATTCGACATCCGCCGCAACCCGCTGCGCCGCCCACGCCTCCAGTTCTTCAGCCGATATCGCCGGCGAATACAGGAATCCCTGCAATTCATCACAACCGATGCTGCGCAGCGTATTCGCTTCGTCCTCGTTTTCGACGCCCTCCGCCACCACGCGCAGACCCAGCTCATGCCCAAGCTCGATGATCGCCTTGATGACAGCGAGATCGGCGGGCGCATCGAGCATGTCGCGAACGAACGCCCGGTCGATCTTCAACCGGTCCAGCGGAAAGCGGTTCAGATAGCTGAGGCTCGAATAGCCCGTCCCGAAATCGTCGAGCGACAGCTTCACGCCGAGCGCGCGTATCGCGCGAATTGCATCGAGATAGTTCTCCGCGCTGTCCATCAATACCGTTTCGGTGATTTCGAGTTCCAGCCGCTGCGGCGCGACGCCATGCGTTGCGAGACTGCGCCGCAACGTATCGACGATATCCGCATCGCGCAACTGGATCGCCGACAGATTGATCGACATGCGCAACTCGCCCATCTCGTCGTCGCGCCAGCGCGCGAGTTGCCGGCACGCTTCGTCGATCACCCATGCGCCGATCGGAATGATCAGCCGCGTCTCTTCGGCGATGGGAATGAACTGCGCGGGCGTCACCGCGCCCAGTTGCGGATGCGTCCAGCGCAGCAAGCCTTCGACACTGACGAGCGCGCCCGTCTGCGCATCGAGACACGGTTGAAACGCCAGCCGCAGTTCGTGCCGTTCGATAGCTGTGCGCATGCAGGCTTCGAGCGCGAGCCGCTGACGCGCACGCTCCGCCATATCGGGCGAGAAGAACTTCACCAGGTTGCGCCCCGCTGCCTTCGCCTGATACATCGCGGCATCGGCGTTCTGCATCAGCGTTTCGATGTCCGTGCCGTCGTCGGGATAGAGCGCCACGCCCGCGCTGCATGCAACCTGCAGCGTGACACCGCCGATCGCGTGCGGCTCGCGCACGAGCGGCAGCAGACGTTCGTCGATGGTGCGCGCAACGTCGGCTGCGCTGCCTGCATCCGCGAGAATCATCGTGAACTCGTCACCGCCCAGGCGGCTCACGGTATCGCTGCTGCGCACGGCCTGCACGAGACGCCGCGAAACGGAACGCAGCAAGCCATCGCCGATATGATGACCGAGCGAATCGTTGATGTCCTTAAAGCGGTCGAGGTCGATGAAGAGCACCGCCACGCGTTGTTGAGCGTGCTTCGCGTGTTCGAGCGCCACGCCCAGCCGTTTCGTGAAGAGCGCGCGGTTCGGCAATTCCGTCAACACGTCATGCTCGGCGAGAAACTCGATGCGCGCCTCGCTCTTCTTGCGATCCGTGATGTCGATCAGTGTGCAGATGTAGTGCGATACGCTGCCACGTTTGTCGCGCACCGCGCTGATCATCAGCCACGCGGGATAATCGCCGCCTTGTCGCCGTCTGATCTGCGCTTCGCCGTTCCATGAACTGGAGCGGTCGACGAGCGTCGCGAGCGCCGTGATCACCGCGCCGCCATTCGCGCCGGCGACGATGAACGCGGGCGGCTGGCCCGCGATATCTTCCGCACGGTAGCCCGTCGCGCGATAGAACGAAGCATTGGCCGTCAGCAGACGTCGCTCCTGATCGAGAATCAGGATCGCTTCGGAAGAAGCCTCGAACACCTTCGCCCATAGTTCGAGCCGCTGCTCCATCAGCTTGATCTGGTTGATCGGCGTGAACGCCGTCAGCACGGCGTCGCGGCCCTGGAAGTTCAGACGCCGCGCGGACAGCATCGCCCACGTCGGTTCGGTGCTCGCTTTCCAGCGCACTTCGAATTCGTCGACGGCATCGCGATCGGACAACTGCTGGAAAAAACGCGCGCGCACCGACGAATCCAGGCCGTATGCCCACGGGTCGGTTGTGCAGCCGTTGAGCCAGTACAGCGCGGGCTGGTTCGCGTGCAGCACTTCATGACCGGGCACGGCCGTCACCATCATCGGCACGGGCGTCGATTCGACAAGCGCATGCTGCGCGGCCGACGCGCGCGCCGTCGCCGCGAGTTCCTTCTGCACGTCGCGCTCGCGGTCGAGCTGTTCGAGCATTTCGTTGAACCCGCGCACCAGCTGACCGATTTCATCCTGGCTGTGCCAGCTCGCGCGCACAGTGTGATCGCCCGTTCTGCGCACCGTGTCCATTACGCGCGCAAGCTGGCGCAGTGGCCGCGAAATCTGCTGCGCGACGAAATACACCATGCCGAGAATGCTGCATAACAGAAAGAGCGCCGTGCCGAGATGCAGCCACATGCGCGAGAAGAGTCCGCGCACGCGTGCATGCAACAGATCGTCGAGCTGATCCGCCGTGCTGCGCCACGTGTCCTGCACGCTGGCCACGAGCGTCTGCTGCTGCACGTCGACAATCGACAGCAACGTGGGATCGACGTCGCCGTTGCTGTCGACGATGATGCGCGCCGCGTGCCGGTACGATTCGACGGCTGTGAGCATCCGTGCCATCGACGGCCCGAGCGCCGAGTCGAGTGCATGATTGGCCGCGCCCGCTTCCGAGAAGTCAGAGCGCAGACCTTGCAGCACGGCATCGAGTTGCCCTTCGAGTACGAGATAGCGCGTGCGCAGTTCGTCGTGCGAGCGCACGGCATGCACGCCTTCGTGCCCTTCGTGCCCGTCGTGCAATTGCCGTCCAATCCGGTTGACGGATTCGAGCAGCGCTGGATAACGCAGGATCGACAGCGACATCGCGTAGTAGCTGTCGAGGTCAGGGTCGAGAATCAGGTTCGACTGATTGCCGACGCGCGTCACGAGCTCGCGGCATGCTTCGAGCGCTTCGTTGATTTGTGCGGCAGTGGGCTGCGCTTCGCGCGCCAGCACGTCCAACGCGGCGCGCACGCGCGCGTTCAGCCCGGCGCTTTCCAGATGTGCGCCGTAGCGCGCTTCCGTACTGGCGAGATCCGTTTGCGCATTCTTCAGGCGGGCAGCGGGCGGACGCTGTCCCGCGCCCGCCATCGCTACGTCGGTCAATGCATCGCGCACGGTGCCGATATACGCGTTGCCGACGATCTCCTTGTTCGAGAAGTCGATCGAAATGTATTTCTCGTGAATCAGAATGCCGCTGATGTACACCACAGCCGTCAAATCGAGCAGATAGATCAGCAGCAGCTTGCGGCCCACGCGCAGACGCGCAAGTAGACGGAAGAATGGATTGCGCTTCATGGCATGCGCGCCACCGCGTACGACATCGAACGAGTCACACATCACTCCCGGTCAGTGGAAGGTGAAAAACAGGCCCGCACGCCTCGATCAGGCCGCTCGCCACTACGGCATATCGGCTCGTCGTTTCGCGACTTTAGCGTTTGCTGAATAATCCCTTCGACGGTGCGCGAATGCTGCGCGCAGGTGCAGAAAACAAGGGGTGTTTAGCCGATTCGCACCAAGGTATGTCACGCGTTGCGGGCATCGCTTAAGCCGCGTCGAGCCTATGCAAGAGGTGGTCCGTGCACTCGATGGCAGGGGTCTTCGGCAACATCTGAATGCACTAAGCGCAACGCGAGATAGATACGCATCAGCCGTTCATATTCGACGATTGCGCTTCCGAGTTCATGACGGCGCAACGAGTTACGCACGAACGTGAAAACGTTTTTGGCGGCATGATATGTGTTCGGATGTAAGCAGATGCACCCGGCCGCGACAAGGAGACATCATGAACGAAGCGACGCACGCGCCGCGCGACTTCATCGTTCGCACGATGAACGCCGATGAAGTGAATCTCGCCATCGAATGGGCCGCGCATGAAGGATGGAATCCAGGCCTGCACGATGCGCACTGCTTTCGCGCCGCCGACCCGGAGGGGTTCTTCATCGGCGAGTTGCAAGGCGAGCCGGTCGGCTCGATTTCAGCCGTCGCCTATGACGCGCATTTCGGCTTCATTGGCCTGTATATCGTGAGGCCGGAGTTTCGCGGCAAGGGGCTCGGCTTGCGCATCTGGCAGCATGGCATGGCGTATCTCGGCAAGCGCAACGTTGGACTCGATGGCGTGGTCGCGCAACAGCCGAATTACAAGAAGTCGGGATTTCAGCTCGCGTACCGGAACATACGCTTTCAGGGTGTGCCCGGGACCGACGTGACGAACGACCCTTCGCTAGTCGATGCGCGCCAGTTGCCTTTCGACAAGCTGGCCTCGTATGACCAGTTGTTCTTTCCGGCGCCGCGCGACGCCTTTCTGCGCGCATGGATCGATCAACGGGATGCCGTCGCGCTCGCAAGCGTCAGCGAAGGCCATATCAGCGGCTATGGCGTGCTGCGCCGATGCCGCGAGGGACGCAAGATCGGACCGCTTTTCGCCGACGACGCGCAAACAGCCGAAGCCCTGTTCACTGCGCTCATCACGCATTGCCCCGGCGAGGCTATCGCGCTCGACGTGTCCGAACGCAACACAGCCGCCGTCGCGCTCGCCGAACGGCATCGTTTGACGAGCGTGTTCGAAACGGCGCGCATGTACACGAAGCGCGCGCCGGACATACCGCTTGCGCGGCTCTACGGTGTCACGTCTTTCGAACTGGGCTGATGCATCAATGCTTCGGATCGTACCGATACACGCCGTGTCCCGTCTTTCGCCCCAGACGCCCTGCCGCCACGAGTTCGCGCAACAACGGACACGCGCGATATTTCGAGTCGCCGAAATCCTTCAGGAACACATCCATCACCGACAGACACACGTCGAGACCGATCAGGTCCGCGAGCGCAAGCGGCCCGATCGGGTGATTCGCGCCGAGACGCATGCCCGCGTCAATCTCTTCCGCCGTCGCAATGCCTTCCGCCAGCACGAAGAACGCCTCGTTGATCATCGGCACGAGAATGCGGTTCACCACGAAGCCCGGCGCGTTCTTCACGCTGACGGGCGTCTTGCCGAGGCGCTCAGTCAGTTCGCGCACGGCGGCAGCCGTGTCGTCGCCGGTCTGCACGCCCCGAATCACTTCGACGAGCGGCAGCAACGGCACCGGATTGAAGAAGTGCATGCCGACGAAACGTTCCGGCTTGCCTAGCGTCGCGGCCAGCGCGGTAATCGAAATGGACGACGTGTTCGACGCGATGATCGTCTCGCCGCTCACCACCGATTCGATCTGCCGCAGAATGCGGATTTTCAGTTCGTCGTTTTCGGTCGCCGCTTCGACAACGAGGTCGACGCCTGACAGGCGCTGATAGTCGGTCGAGGTTTCGATGCGAGTGAGCGCCGCATCGCGCGCCGCCGCTTCGATCTTGCCCTTCTCGACGAGCTTCGCGAGACTCGACGTGAGCGCCCCGATGCCCTTTTCGAGCGCGGCATCCGTCACGTCGATCAGCACGACCTTCAAACCCGCCACCGCCGATACCTGCGCGATGCCGTTGCCCATCGTGCCCGCGCCGACGATGCCGATTGTTTCGATCCTGTTTGCCATTTGCTGCTCCTTTCTCCTGATTTGTGCTGAGTTATGTCGATGCGTTGCACTGCACCATGGGCGATACGATACCTGTTTCTCGCGCGCATACGTATGAAAAAGGGATGGCAGGCTGTCGCACGCTCCACGCGCCTGATAGGTCCGGCGGTTATATCATCGGAAAAATTTCATTGAAGGCCCCGCCATGCAGCCGGTTGAACTGAACCCGAAACGCAAGCGAGAAAACCCGCTCGTGTGGATTTTCGAACCGCTCGAACGCGACCCCGAGTATTCGCGGGAAAGATTTTTCAACTTTCAGGCGGCATATCTCGACGGGCTGCTGTATCTCGCGGTGGCGAGCGGCAATGAGCCGTGGAACGGGCTGGTGGTGTGTACCTCGCATGACCGGCAAGCGGGTTTGCTGGAGGACTTCCCTGTGCTCGCGCCGCATCCCGTGCTCGGAAAGTGGCTGTATGTGTCGCAGACGCATCCCGAGTTCGAAACGGTTGCGCATGAGATGGTCGCGCTTGCACGCGAGCGCGACCCGCGCATGGGCGTGCTGCCCGGCAAGCGCAAGCGGTCGCCCGATGTAGTCGAGATGAAATCTTCGTCGCGGAAGAAAAAGGCGCAGTAGCACTTTTCCGCGGTACGCTCCGCCCTCCTTTTGCGAAGCCGAAGTTGCCGCCGAAGGCGTTGGCGGAGGCTGGGGCGCGGCAGACTGGTAGTTGCGTTTCTGTGCAGGCAATAAAGCGCCGAAGCAACGAGCGCTTACTTCCAGCCTTCGAGTCTGAGCGTCGCCCGCACCAGCCGCTGCTCTTCCTGTTCGATTTCCTGCAGGCTCTCGCGCACACCGTCGATGTGATCCGCGGCGGCACGGTACGCCTGCTCGGGCAGCTTGCCCGTCACCGCGTTGTAGAGCCGCGCATGCTGCCGGTCGATCCGCTTGCGATGCGGCTGCCGGTGATAAAGATTGTTCACGGATGCGAACACCGAACTCAGCAGCAACTCCGTTAGCGAGCGCAGCGTATGCACGAGCACCGGGTTATGCGACGCCTCGCAAATCGCCAGATGGAACGCGTGATCGAGGCGCGCGTGCGTCGCGGGATCGGTTTCGGCATTGTGCGCGGCGAGCATTTCCTCGTAGCGGCGCGTGATCATCATGTAGTCGGCGGGCGTGCCGCGCAACGCGGCCAGACGCGCCGATTCGGCTTCGAGCATGCCGCGCACTTCGAACAGGTCGTAGAGCGTGCGCGGCTGCGAAGCGAGCAGGTGCATCAATGGCGATTGCGGCGGCTGCGCAGTCAGGTTCGCGACGAACGAGCCCTTGCCGTGAGCCGTTTCGATGATGCCCCGCGCGCGCAGCAGCTTTAGCCCTTCGCGCAAAGCCGTTCTCGATACGCCGAGCTTGTCTGTCAGGCGACGCTCCGATGGCAGTGCCTGCCCCGACCTCAGCACGCCGTCGACGATCAGCCTTTCGATGCGCTCCGCGACCACATCGGCGATCTTGCGATCGGACTGTTTTGCGGGGTTTTCCGGGTCTGAAATCACTGGTATGACCACTTGTCGAACAGGTTCTGGATGCGGTCGATGATAGCGCCGATTCCCATTCCACGCTTGCTTCTTCACATTCCGCGTGGGTTCATCGAAATCGAAAAACTGGTACGACCACTTGCCGTGTGCATCGACAGGGCAACACGAAACGGGAACAATCGGCGGCAACACGGATAAGCGGCGCATGACACAGCACGTGCGCCGACGGAGACACCCCATGAGCTACGCCTACGACGAACGGATCGACGGACCACTTCCCTCGCATGACAAGGCCGCGCTGGTCGCCGAGCTTCAGCGTCTCGTGCCCTCGATGCAACTGCTGCACGACAAGGAAGATCTGCGTCCATTCGAATGCGACGGCCTCGCCGCGTATCGCACGACGCCGATGATGGTTGCGCTGCCCGATTCGATCGAGCAGGTACAGGCGCTGCTGAGATTCGCGGCGGCGCGCAAGGTACCCGTCATCGCGCGCGGCGCGGGCACGGGTCTGTCGGGCGGCGCGCTGCCGCTCGAACAGGGCATCCTGCTCGTGATGGCGCGCTTCAACCGCATCTTGCACATCGACCCTGAGGCATCGATTGCCCGCGTGCAGCCCGGCGTGCGCAATCTCGCGATCTCGCAGGCGGCGGCGATTCACGGTCTTTACTACGCGCCCGATCCGTCGTCGCAGATCGCCTGCTCGATCGGCGGCAATGTCGCCGAGAACGCGGGCGGCGTGCACTGCCTGAAATACGGCCTGACCGGGCACAACATCCTGAAGCTCGAAGTGCTGACCATCGACGGCGAGCGTCTGACGATCGGCTCCGAAGCGCTCGACTCGCCCGGCTTCGATCTGCTCGCGCTGCTGACGGGTTCCGAAGGCATGCTCGGCATCGTCACGGAAGTCACGGTCAAGCTGTTGACCAAGCCGCAAAGCGCGAAGGTGCTGCTGGCGAGCTTCGATGACGTCGAGAAAGCGGGCGCGGCCGTCGCGCAGATCATCGGCGCGGGCGTGATTCCGGGCGGCCTCGAAATGATGGACAACCTCGCAATCCGCGCCGCCGAAGACTTCATCCACGCGGGCTATCCCGTCGATGCGGAAGCGATCCTGCTGTGCGAACTCGATGGCGCGGAAGCGGACGTACAGGAAGACTGCGATCGCGTAGGCGCAATACTGCGCGAAGCGGGCGCGACGGGCATCCGCATTGCGAAGGATGAAGCCGAGCGCCAGCGCTTCTGGGCCGGGCGCAAGAATGCGTTTCCCGCCGTGGGGCGCATCTCGCCGGATTACTACTGCATGGACGGCACGATTCCGCGCCGGGAACTCGCTCGCGTGCTGCGAGGCATCGCGGAGCTGTCGAGTGAATATGGCCTGCGCGTCGCGAACGTCTTCCACGCGGGCGATGGCAACATGCATCCGCTGATTCTGTTCGACGCCAATGCGCCCGGCGAAATGGAGCGCGCCGAAACGCTCGGCGCGAAGATTCTCGAACTGTGCGTCGAAGTGGGCGGCAGCATCACGGGCGAGCACGGAGTCGGACGGGAGAAGATCAATCAGATGTGCGTGCAGTTCAGCAGTGAGGAACTCACGCTGTTCCACTCGCTGAAGGCCGCTTTCGATCCCGATGGCCTGCTCAATCCCGGCAAGAACATTCCCACGCTGCATCGCTGCGCAGAACACGGCGCGATGCATATTCATCACGGCAAGCTGCCCTTTCCCGAACTGGAGCGCTTCTGATGCGACGCGAATTCGATTCGATGGACGACAGCGCGCGTCTCGTCGCGCAAGTGCAGCGCGCGGTCGCGCAGCACACGCCGTTGCGCATTCGCGGCAGCGACAGCAAGCGTTTTCTCGGCCGCGACGTGCAAGGCGAAGAACTCGACACGCGCTCGCATCGCGGCATCGTCGCGTATGACCCGACCGAACTGGTGATCACCGCGCGCGCCGGAACGCCGCTCGTCGAACTGAATGCCGTGCTCGATGATGCGGATCAGATGCTGCCGTGCGAGCCGCCTCTTTTCGACGGCGAAGGCACGCTTGGCGGCGCGGTCGCGACTGGTCTTTCCGGTCCGCGCCGGCCGTGGGCGGGATCGATGCGCGACTTCGTGCTCGGCTGCCGCGTGATTACGGGCGACGGCGATCATCTGCGCTTTGGCGGTCAGGTGATGAAGAACGTCGCGGGCTATGACATGTCGCGTCTGCTCGCAGGCAGTTTCGGCTCGCTTGGCGTGTTGACGGAAGTGTCGCTGAAAGTGCTGCCGAAACCGCGCGAGCGCCGCAGCTTCGCGCTCGCACTCGGCGCCGACGAAGCGATGCGCGAACTGTCGGCATGGCGCAAGGCCGCGCTGCCTGTGAGCGGCGCATGTTATGCGAATGGCAGGCTGTATGTGCGGCTCGAAGGCGGACGTGGTTCGGTGAAATCGGCCGTGGACCGGATCGGCGGAGAAGAAATCGACTGTGCATTCTGGGATGCGCTGCGCGATCACCGGCTGCCGTTCTTCGCGGACACGCGTCCGTTGTGGCGTTTGTCGCTGCCGAATGCGACGCCGTTGATGCAATTGCCCGGCGATGCGCTGCTCGACTGGGCGGGCGCGCAGCGCTGGCTCAAGAGCGATGCGTCTGCCACTGACATTCGCCAACTCGCGCATGCGGCAGGCGGTCACGCGACCTGCTTCACGCCGTCGCCTGATTGCGAGCCGTTCCAGCCGCTTGCCGCGCCGCTGATGCGCTATCAGCATCAATTGAAACGCCGCCTCGATCCGGGTGGCGTGCTGAACCCTGGCCGACTGTACGCCGATCTCTGAAGCGAGCGCGATCATGCAAACGAATCTCGACTCTCACGCGAAAGCCCTGCCCGATGCAGCGGAAGCGGAAAGCATCCTGCGCTCGTGTGTGCATTGCGGCTTCTGCAATGCGACGTGCCCAACGTATCAACTGCTCGGTAATGAACTCGACGGACCACGTGGGCGCATCTATCTGATCAAGCAACTGCTCGAAGGCGAACCTGTCAGTGACAAGACGCAACTGCATCTGGATCGATGTCTGACTTGCCGAAATTGCGAAACGACGTGTCCGTCGGGCGTTACGTATCACCGGCTGCTCGATATCGGGCGCGCCGAACTCGAGCGGCGTGTGGAGCGGCCCGTCGGCGAGCGGCTGACGCGCAAGGGGTTGCGGACGGTGATTCCGCAGCCTGCTGTGTTCGGTGCGCTGCTCAAGACGGGGCGTATGGTGCGGTCGATCTTGCCCGCCAGCGTGCAGGCGAAGATTCCGGCACGCGCCGCTGTGCCTCCGAAGGCGCGTCCTGCATTGCGTCATGCGCGCCGTGTGCTGATGCTCGAAGGTTGCGTGCAGACTTCGTTGTCGCCGAATACGAATGCGGCTGCGGCGCGGGTGCTCGATCGGCTTGGGATTAGCGTGATGTCTGTTCGCGAAGCAGGTTGTTGCGGTGCGACTGACTATCATCTGAATGCGCAGGACGCAGGGCTTGATCGGGCGCGGCGCAATATCGATGCGTGGTGGCCTGCGATCGAAGCCGGCGCCGAAGCGATCGTGCAGACGGCGAGTGGCTGCGGCGCGTTCGTGAAGGAATATGGGCATCTGTTGCGCAATGATCCGCTTTATGCGGCGAAGGCCGCGCGCGTGAGTGCGCTGGCGCGTGATCTCGTCGAGGTGCTGGCCAAGGAGCCGCTCGATGTATTGCAGCCCGCTGATGATGCCGTCGCGATGCGTGTCGCGTTTCACTGTCCTTGTACGTTGCAGCATGCGCAGAAGCTTGGTGGTGCCGTGGAGAGTGTGCTGACTCGGCTGGGCTTCGATCTTTCGGCTGTGCCCGATGCGCATCTTTGCTGCGGCTCAGCGGGAACGTACTCGATTACGCAGCCTGAACTTGCGCAGAAGTTGCGCGATAACAAGATGGCTGCGCTTGAAAGTGGTAAGCCGGATGTCATCGCGACCGCGAATGTGGGTTGCCAGATGCATCTGGATGGAGCTGGTAAGACGCAGGTGCGTCACTGGATTGAGTTGGTCGAGGAAGCTTTGGATGCTTAAGGGTTTTGTGCTACGCACTGTGGATTGGTTCTAGTCGTGTGGTTCGGCGGTTTCGCGGGCATCCGCGAGGTGGTGTTTTGCTGCGCAAGCGGTTTGGGTTTTTTGCTTTTGCGCTGGCATCCGCGTTTTGCCTTTGCGCTGGCATCCGCGTTTTGTTAGCGTGCTTCACGCGTCGCCCCTGTGCGGGGCGGCACCTACTTTTCTTTGCCGCCGCAAAGAAAAGTAGGCAAAAGAAAGCGGCTAACACCGCCCGTTCTTGTGTTTGCCTGAGGGCTCTCACAGGGTCTTACACTTCACACGGCGACTTTCCTGTTCGCATTCGTTGCCAACGCTTCGAATAAACGCCTCACCCGCTTCAAATACCCGTACTCAGGCCAGCGGCAGCGAATGGTATCTACCGCCCAGGTGGCAAACTGTGCGTAGGTTGTCGCGTCGTATGCGTTAGCGCTCTTACATGGTGGAACGCGTGCGCTATCGGTCCGGAGTGAGGCATGTGAGTCTCTACGGCCTACACACAGTTTGCCACCTGGGCGGCCGTGAATTATCTGGCGCGGCATGTGGCGACGCGAGCGCATGGAGCGGGTGAGGCGCCTATTCAGCGCGTTGGCAACAAGCATGGGTCACGTGATTGCCGTGTGAAGCGTAAGACCCTTTGGGGGCCCTCAGGCAAGAAGAAATGTTGGCGGTGTGAGCCGCGTTCTTTTGCCTACTTTTCTTTGCGGCGGCAAAGAAAAGTAGGTGCCGCCCCGCACAGGGGCGACGCGTGAAGCACGCTAACAAAACGCGGATGCCAGCGCAAAGGCAAAAAACCAAACCGCTTGCGCAGCAAACACCGCCTCACGGATGCCCGCACAAGCCAAAGCAGACAACACTTCGCGCCGCACAAGCACCACTTCGGATCAAAAAGCGCGAGGGCGTCGCGTTCACACGCCCGGCGACATCGCGGCGAGCCGTTCCGCAGATATCCGCAGCCCGTCGAAGATACGCTCGGCCACACGCCCGGGGAAACCGGCGGGCAGCGCGGCGGCGACCGCATCTATGGCCGTGGGCGTTGCATCGATCAGTCGGCCTATCAACGGCTCGGCGTCAGGACCGTAGAAGCAGCGCGACGCCATCGCGTTGAAGTTACGGCGCTGGATATCCTTCATCAGATAGTGCCGGTTCTTTCCGGCCACAGCCATCGCGAGCTTTGCCTTGTGCCACGACCATTGGTTGCCGCCATCACCTTCGACCGGCCAGATCGACATGATGTCGTACAGCGGCGTCAGCGCGTATCGCCCGCCCGGCATCAGATGCACGCTGAAGTTCTTCGCGTGGCCGTCCGGTGCCGCCAGCATCCAGAACAGAATCTGCGCGCTGAGGAAGGTCTCCAGGTCGGCTTCGGGTCGCTCCGATTGACGCAGCACACCCGCAATGTCGATCATGCCAGGACCGCCATCCGCTTCATAGCGCTGATGCGACGGCTTGCCGAGCACCTGGCAGAAGTCCTCCTGCGGTAGCCGTAAGATCCATTTCTTCGAAGGATGAAGCCGCCGGTCGAAGCGCTCGACGGCCAGCACCTTCTGGTCGCCAAAGTTCAGGATGTCGGCATTCGGCGCGGGCAAACCAAACGCCCTGAACAGCGCGAGACATAGCCACTCGTTTTCAACGGACGTCGTCCAGTCCGCCCTCTTGTTGCCGACGAGTCCGAGCGGCAACTTGAAGATGTGCGTCGTCGGCGTTGCACCGTGTGGGCGCAACCACTTTTTCTTGTGCCATAGAAACGCGGTCTTTTCCTGCGCGCCCGCGAGCGAGATGCGAAAGTCGTCGTATTCGTCGTCGCGCCCCGCCCCCGGGCCGCCCGACGTAACCGTGCGCGCGAGCATCTCCGCGATCTCGTCGTCCGACATCGGCGTGCCTTCGATACGGTCGAATCCTTCCGGCTGCGCATCCTCGGCAAGCAGTTGCGCCGCGCCCACGCAATCCCGGCCGATGGCTTCGAGCAGATCGAAGGCGTCGGCGGTGGCCGTCCTGAAGCGGGTGGCAAGACGCCGACGGATCGGCTCGCTGTCGGGCAGCAAATTGTCGAAGTAGTTGCGCACGCGCTCGCCGCGCAACGGCGCATCGTCGATGCCGAACGGCAGCGAGAGCGACAGCGGCCTCCCGGCAGGCGATGCCATCCAGTCGCTGTCGTACTGAAACTCCATGTCGCCACGCGATGGAATGCGCCATGTGCCAACCCGCAGACCATTGGTCCACACCGACAGCGCGCGCGCATGAGACGGACGGCCCATGGCTACCAGTTCTCCTGGGTCGGCGCCGCGCTGGCGGGCCGTGTCTGCACGCTCAGTTCGAGGCCGTACATGGCCAGCAACGCGAAAAGTTGCTCCGATGTGATCGAGTCCGGATTGAGTTCCATCGCGGAGAGCCGGCTTTGGCTCAAGCCCACGCGCGACGCGGCCTGGGCCTGCGAAAGCCCTTTCGCGCGCCTTGCAGTGCGCAGGATCTGGCCAAGCTGGTGCGGATTGAGCAACGTGCGTTTCATCGCGGAGCGCCTATACGGGTTACCTGTTTGGCAGGTAAATGTATTTTACGCGTATGGCAGGTATTTGCAAATTAGTTGTGTGGCGGGTAAAGGGTGGTGATAGAGGGTTACGGGGAGCGTATCGCGGACGTTCATGTTTTCCGCGGCCCCGCCGATATACAAGTGACCGGGAAACGCATGCTTCGCGCCCGTGAAACCCACAGAGCCAAGTGATGGACCACCAATCGAATGAAGCCCGCACGACCCTGACCAGTTCAAACCAGTTCGAACTGCTCCTTTTCAGGCTCGGCACCGTGCCGGGCGACAGCGCGCACGAGCTGTACGGTATCAACGTGTTCAAGGTCCGCGAAATTCTCACGATGCCCGTCATCACGCCCATCGTTGGCGCGTCCCGCTGTGTGATGGGCGCGGTCAACATTCGCGGGCAGATCATCCCGGTGGTGGACTTGCCGCAGCTGATGGGCTGCGAACCCACGCGTGGCCTGAACATCCTGCTCGTTACCGAGTTCGCCCGCACGACGCAGGGATTCGCTGTGCAGGAAGTGGACGACATCGTGCGGCTGGACTGGAATCAGGTGCTTCCGGCTGAGGCGGCGGCCGGGTCGGGGCTCGTCACCAGCATTGCAAGGATCGACGGCAACACGGGGGATTCGCGACTGGCTCAAGTGGTTGACGTCGAGCAGGTCTTGCGTGACGTGCTTCCCGCCCATCAGCATGACTCGGCGGCCCCGGAAACCGCCGCGTTTCAGGTGCCGCCGGGCACCCGAATCCTCGCGGCAGACGACTCGGGACTCGCGCGCACCATGATTCAGCAGGCGCTCGGCGACATCGGCGCCGAATGCATCATGGCCAAGACGGGCGAGGAAGCGTGGCAGATTCTCATCAAGCTTGCCGATGAGGCAAAGCGGAACAAAACGCGCTTGCGTGATGCTGTATCGATGGTGCTCACCGACCTGGAGATGCCCGAAGTGGATGGCTTCACGCTGACGCGGCGTATCAGGGCGGACGAACGCACACGGGATATCCCCGTCGTGATCCATTCGTCGCTTACGGGCGCGGCAAATGAAGCGCACGTGCGAAACGCGGGTGCCAACGGCTATGTGGCCAAATTCCAGGCGGCGGAACTGGCAGAGACCATCCGGCACGCGATCGGCGCGTGATCTGACTGCGAAAGGCACTGGCCGTGCGGACATTCTCTTTGGAGTGGAGCGAACGAAGAACCAACGCGTCAACTGGCTGGCCGAGACTTTGGGCGTACTATTGTGACTGACATCGATCGACACGCCGGAACTCATCGTGTCCCTGTCGTGACGCAGCGCAATAATCCTGTGCAGTGAGCGCGGTCGCATGAACAGGGAATGGCACCCAGGGTCAATCCGAACGCCAGGAGCAGCCGATGCACGTAGCAGAAGCGGTGCCGACCACGAGCCCGCCCCTCTTCCTCGCCACGAAGGTTTATCCGCCGCGCCTGCCCGCCGGCCTGATCGACCGGCCACGGCTCGTCGCGCTGGCCGACAAGGCCGAATCCAGGCGGCTCACCGTCATCAAGGCGCCCGCGGGGTTCGGCAAGACATCGCTGGCGCTGGCGTGGCTCAATCGGCTCACCGCGAGCGGCGCCGTCGTCGCGTGGCTTTCGCTGGACGGCGATGACGACGAACCCGCGCGCTTCTTCCATCACCTGGCGCAGGCCTTGCACAACGCCTGTTCGACTGTCGGCGCGTCCGCGATCAGCCTGACCACCGAGGCGTCGCTCATGCCCGCCCAGTTGATCGGGTCGACGCTGATCAACGAACTGTTCGAGGTCGACGACGAAATCTATCTGTTCATCGACGACTATCACCTGATCGGCCAGCCTGCCATTCACGATGCGATGGCGTACTTCATCGCGAACATCCCGTCGAATACGCATGTCGTGCTCTGCACCCGCACCGATCCGCCGCTGCCGCTCGCGCAGCTGAGCGCGAAGAACGAATTGCTGGAAATCGACGCCGCCGCGCTGCGCTTCAACATCGACGAAACCCGCAGCTTCGTCGAACATGAATGCCCAGGCGGCCGGCACGCGGCCGGCATCCAGTCGCTGTTCGCACACACGGAAGGCTGGGCGGCCGCGCTGCGCATTTCCGCGTCGGTACTCTCGCGTGACGAAGGCAAAATCCTTCAGGACATGAACCCGCCATCCGGCGCATCACGGCCGTTCGCTGCGTACCTCGAAGACATGCTCAGGCGCCTGCCCGCAGAGATGGTCGGGTTCATGCTCCGCACCTCGATACTCGATCGCCTGTGCGCGCCGCTATGCGAAGCCGTCACAGGCATGGCCGCCGCGCAGGACATGCTGGAATCGATCTCCACGCGCCAGCTACTGCTCGAACCGCTCGACATCGAAGGACACTGGTTTCGCTATCACCATCTGATGGGCGAATATCTGCGGCGACGGCTCGACGTCCAGCATCCCACTGAAGTCGCCAGCCTGCATCGGCGCGCATGCCAGTGGTACGCCGAACAGGAGCAATGGACGGACGCCGTCAGGCATGCGATTGCCGCGGGCGACCCGGAACACGCCGTCTCGCTGATGGGCCATTGCGCAATGACGCTCGTCACGAAAGGCGATCTGCTCACGCTGCTCGGCTGGCAACGCCAGTTCCCGGCCCATCTGATGCGCGGGCAAGTCGGGATCACGCTCGCCATCGCATGGGGCATGGCGCTCGCGTTGCGTTTCGACGAAGCGCTGGCGATGCTCGAAGACATCGAGCGTGACGCCGGCGCAGGCAATGACGAAGCCGCCCGTAACATCCGCTGGGAATGCCAGGCGATCCGCTCGGTAATCGCCGGCTTGCAGGACGATGCACCGCGTGCGCTCGCAATCGCGCAAACGTGTCTCGAACATCCGTCAACTGACAGCTGGACCACCAACGTCGCATCCAACGTGGTGCGTTTTGCGCACTGGAAAGCAGGCAACCTCGGCGCGCTGTACGCGACGCCGTGGATTCCCTATTCGATCGAGGAAGACCAGCGCAACGTGTTCGCGTCCGTCTACCGGCTCTGCCTGCTCGGTCACGCCGAGATGCAACAGATGCACTTCGTGCTCGCCGAACGCTACTTCGCCGAATCGATCCGGCTCGCCGGGCGTCATTCGGGCCCGAAGTCGATTTCGGCCGCGCTGTGCGCGCCGATGATCGCGCAAATCTGGTACGAACAGGGCCGGCTCGACGAAGCCGAAGCGCTGCTCGTCGATCTGATGCCGCTGATCGACCTGGCCGTTCTGCTCGACAGCACGTTTTTTGCCTATCGGGTGCTCGTGCGGATCGCCATCTCGCGTGCGAACTTCGAGCACGCCTACGCGCTGCTCGATCACGCGCAATCACTCGGCTATATGCGCGGCTGGGACAGGATGATCGCCGGCGTTCACGTCGAGCGCGCGCGGCTTTATCTGAGGGAAGGCAGGATCACGGAAGCCGCCGCGTGTGTCGTGCAACTGGATCAACTGGCGGACGCGCGCGCCGCCGCTTCGAAGCCGGCCTCGCCCGAGATCGACACCTTCCGGGCTATCGCCGTGGGTTCGCTGGCGATGGAACAGCGCCGTACCAACGAAGCCGTCGAGTCTATCACGGCCGCATTGCGCAGCGTCGAAAGCCGGCATAACGACTATCTCGCGCTGCGCTTGCGCACGGTGCTCGCGCTCGTGTGGATGCGCGCAAACGATCAGGCCCGCGCCGTCGAGATCTTTCGCGACGTGCTGAATACGAGTCACGACATCTATCGCTCGATCATCGACCAGGGCGCGACAATCGGCCCGCTGCTGCAAGCAGTGCGCGACGACACGCGCTCCACGTCGACGACGAAGGAAACGCTCGCGTATATCGACCGTCTGCTGGATGGCTGGCGCGCGCTGCACGAGCCCGGCGCGAAACCCGCTAGCGACACGGTGCGCGACGCGTTGAGCGCAAGGGAACGGAGCATCGTCGAGCTGATTGCCCAGGGGCAATCGAACAAGGAAATTGCACGCACGCTCGGCATCTCGCCTGAGACGGTCAAGACCTACGTGAAGAATATCTTCGTGAAGCTGAACGTCGACAAGCGGGCGCAGGCCGTTGCGCGCGCGCAGGCATTGGGACTGGTTGCGGCGGGCTGATGCTGATGCCCGCATCTCGTCACGCGGCTAGCGTGACAGCGTGAATCAGCACACCAACCATCCCGCCGACGAACGTGCCGTTGATCCGCACATATTGCAGGTCGCGGCCGATCTGCACTTCGATCTTGCGGCTGACTTCATCCGCGTTCCAGCTTTTGACGACCTCGGTGATCAATGCGGATAACAGATGCCGATAGCGCACCACGAGTTCATGCGCCAGCGCGATCCACCACGCGTTGAGCTTGCGCTGGATCGAAGGCTCGCGCCCGATGCGCCTGCCAAGCGACAGCAGCCCACGCGCCAGCGTGTCGCGCACCGCCGACTGCTCGCGGCCGAGATCGGCAATGATGCGTGTACGCAGCCAGTCGAGCAGTGCGCGATAGCGGCCGGCACGCCGGAAATGACGCACGCAATCACACAGCAGCGACCTGCCAAAGCGGCGATGCGCCGTCGACGTCCGCAACTGCACGATCAGCGTCTGCAAGGCCTCGTCGAACTGACGGCGCAGCGGATGGTCCGGGCTCGCCGCGACTTCATGCAGCAGCGCGAGAACGCCTTCGATGAACTTGCGCACGATGTACGCATCGAGCGGCGCGGGCGTGTACCGTGATGCTTCGCTGAACTTGGCCTTGATCAGGTCTGCGTTCGACGTCAGCCACTTTTCGAGCGCCACGAGTCCATGATCCAGCAAGGGCCGATGCCGGTCGCCTTGCGTGAGCACATCGAGCGCGTCGCCTGCCACGCGGGCGATATCGAGCGTGCGTAACTGCGGCGCCACAATGCGGTCGAACAACCACGCGACGTCGGCTTCATCCATGTCGTCGAGCAGTCCCGCTAGCGAGTCCACGATCACAGCGGTCACTCCGCGGCTGTTCTCCGGCTGCGCGAGCCAGCGCGCGAGCGCCTGCGCCGCATTGTGACCGCTCAATCTGCCGATGATCAATTCCGGCTGCAGAAAATGCTCTTCGACGAAGCTGCCGAGGCTTTCCGCAATGCGCGGCTGATTGTGCGGAATGATCGCGGTATGCGGCAGCCGCAAACCCAACGGATGCCGAAACAGCGCGACGACGGCATACCAGTCCGCGATCGCGCCCGCCATCCCCGCCTCGGCGAACGCACGCGGCCATGCAAGCCACGCGTGATCGGCCTGCCACACGACACACGCCAGCAGCAGGACGCACATCAGCAGGAGCAGCGCCGTCGCCGTTCGCCGCATGCGATTCAGGCCGTGAATCTTGGCGTGTTCGCGTGCGTTGGCCGCTATCGGCCGTGCGTCGTCCTCGCCGCCCACGAAGAAACTCAACTCGCCTCCTGCCGCAGAAACCGGCGCACGACAGGCGCGACTTCATTCGCGCGCGAGATGAGAAAGAGGTGACCATCGTCGATCACGTAAAGCGTCGCGTTGCGAATCCGCGCCGCGAGAATCCTGGCGTTGGTCAGCGGCACGATGGGGTCGTCGCTGCCGTGCATCACGAGCGTCGGCTGGCGTAGCGAGCCGAGCCACGGCAGGCTGGTCCAGCCCGATGCCGCGAGCAGTTGATACAGGTAGCCGCGTCCGCGCGGCGGCTGTATGTGCCGGCTGTGCGCCTTGAGCAGCGACGGGTCGCGCCGGTATGCGCCGCCGTAAATGTCCGCCCCGACTTCCTGCAGGTACGCAGGATCGGTATAGCGGCGCGGTCCGATCATCTTCGACAGGACCGAGAGCTTGCCCGGCACCATCAGCACGCCCGGCGACGTGGCCGCAAGGACCAACCTCCGGCAGCGTCGCGGATACAGACGCGCGAACTGCTGCGCGAGCGCGCCGCCCCACGAAACACCGAGCACATCCACTTCGCCGTCGTGACCGAGGCGCGTCAGCAGCTTGTCGGCCAGCACCGACAACGTCGAAAAGCGGTACGGCACGACGGGCGCTGGCGAACCGCCGACACCCGGCACGTCGAAGATGATCACGCTCACATCGTCGAGCGCGGCGACGAACGGTTCCACCAGTTCGAGATTCGCGCCGATGCCGTTGAAGATGAGCAGCGGCGGCGACGCGTCGCTGCCCTGCCACGTTGCGACACGCAACGTCTGGCCATCCAGATCGATCGTACGGATTTGCATGCTGCAGGCAGATTCAGGGCTTATGTGCATTGTTATCTCCCAAATGTTCTTCTGGATGCGAGTATTGCATTCGATGCGCCGGCGTACCGCACGCGCTGTGCCGTATTACTTCTTCTTCGGTTGAAGCAGCGTCTTCAGCTCTTCGACACGCTCGGCGACGCGCTTCGTCACGACAGCGACGCTATCCGATTGCGCGCGATAAGCCGTGTCCGCGAGGTCCTGCACATCGACGAGCGCTTTGTGCAGCGTTTGCTTGACCGCGTCGCCCGCGCTGGCGATGGACTGTTCGCCCGGCTGCGTGAACCGCGCGACGAACGCCTGCAACTCTCCCAGCGACGTACGAAGAATCTCCGATTGCTTCTGCGCCAGCGACTGCACGCCTGCCAGCGCGGTCGTGTTGGCTTCGGCGATTGCCTCGATGTCCTTGCGGCGCGATTCGACCATCGCGCTGATATCGATGCCGGGCAGCTTGAACTGTCCGAAGAGCTTCGTGTACTCGGTGAAAATGCTGTTCTTGCTGGTCGATTCCATCGTCAATACTCCATAGGGACTGCGTTAAAGAAAAGTGTGAATGTCATGCTTCGAGGACGTAGGTTCCCGGCGCCTTCACGCCTGCGGGATGCCGCACGCTGCCGACTGAAGCGGGTGCGGCACGACGTTCGCCGGAACGCTCCGCGAGCCATTTGCTCCAGTTGCCCCACCACGAGTCTTTCTCGGGCTGCGCATTGGCAAGCCACGCATCGGCATCGGCGGGCAGCGAGGGATTGAGGAAGAACTTCGCCTTCGGATTGCCCGGCGGATTGATCAGGCTCTGGATATGCCCGGCCGAACTCAGCACGAAGCGCGTGTCGCCGCCGAAAATGCGCGCCGTGTTGTAGACGCCCTTCCACGGCGTGATGTGATCGGTCATGCCCGCCACCACGTAGGTGTCGCACTTCACGTCGGACAGGTCGATCGGCGTGCCGAGCACGGTCAACGCACGCGGCTTGCTGAACAGGTTGCCCGTGAAGATATCGAGCAGTTGCCCATGCATGCGCGCGGGCAAGCGGGTCGCGTCGTTGTTCCAGTAGAGGATGTCGAACGCGGGCGGCGCCTTGCCGAGCAGATAGTTGTTGACCCAGTAGTTCCAGACGAGATCGTTGGGACGCATCCATGCGAACACGCGGCCCATTTCCTCGCCGGCCAGCACGCCTTTCGATATGCTGTTCTGCTTCGCGGCCGCAATCGCTTCCGGCGTGGCGAATAGACCCAGTTGCGAGTCCGCCGTGTTGTCGAGCACCGCGACCATCAGCGTCGCGGCATGCACGCTCTTGTCGCCACGGCTCGCGAGGTGGCCGAGCAGCGCCGAAATGGTCATCGCACCCGAACACGCGCCGTGCAGATTGACGTCGTCGCTGCCGGTGATCTCGCGTACGGCCGCGATCGCTTCGAGCAGCGCGGCAACGTAGGTATCGAGATCCCAGTGGCTTTGCTCCACAGTCGGGTTACGCCAGCTCACGACGAATGTCTGAAATTCGTTCTTCACCAGATAATCGACGATGCTCTTGCCTTCGGACAGATCGAACACGTAGAACTTGTTGATCTGCGGCGGCACGATGAGTTGTGCTCGCGCATAGACATGCTCCGTTGCGGGCGCATACTGGATCAGCTCCAGCACTTCGTTGCGAAACACCACCGCGCCCGCCGACGTGCCGAGATTCTCGCCCACCTTGAACGCCGTCTTGTCCACCTGCGCGGGCATGCCCTGGTTTTGCAGCATATCCGTCACGAGATTGCGCACGCCGCCGAGCAGACTCGCGCCGCCCGAATCGATCACTTTCTTCAGCGCCGCCGGATTGCCGAGCAGCGTGTTGGTCGGCGACACGGCGTCGGTGAAAAGCGACAGCACGAACTGCGCGCGCTCCTTCGTTCTGGCGTCGAGCGCGGAACGGTCGACGAATCCCGTCAGCGCGTTGCGCCATGCGACGTAGCCCTGCATCGTCATCCGATACATCGCGTTGTCCTGCCACGCCGAATCGGTGAAGCGCTTGTCGCCTTGCGGCGGCTTGCAGTCCGCGCTGCCGCCGAGCACCGCCATCAGATCGTGCACCAGCGCCGCTTCCTGTTCGAAGACCAGCGAAGGCTGACGCAGCGCCTGTGTGCCGATCTGCTGTACCGTTGCCAGAATGTCGCGCGGGCGCAGCCCGACGAACGGGTTCGGTCCCAGCATGCCCTCGGCAGCCGATGCCGCAATGTCGTCCGGCTGGGCGCTTTGCGCTGTGCGTTGTGTTGTACTTGTTGCGATGCTCATTTCAGTCTCCGCCATCTTCTGCTCCATCTTCATCCGTGTCTTGTCGCTCAGGTCACCAGCATCGCAAGCGACTCAGCGATCAGTGCCGGTTTCTCCTCGCCTTCGATCTGCAGTTCGTTCATCGTCTTGATGATGATCCGTCCGCCCTCTTTCTTTTCCGCCGACAGCAGCGTCACGCGGCTTCGCACGCGCGCGCCTGCCTTGACGGGCGTCATGAAGCGCACCTTGTCGAGCCCATAGTTCAGGCCCGCCGATGCGTCGGGAGGAATCAACCCGATCTCGATCGCCAGCGCCGCCAGCAGCGAAAGCGTCAGATAGCCGTGCGCGATCGTGCCGCCAAATGGGCTCTCGCGTTTCGCGCGCTCGACATCGACGTGAATCCATTGCCGGTCGCCCGTGCAGGCGGCGAAGGCGTCGATGCGAGGCTGATCGACGGTGACCCAATCCGACACGCCCAGTTCGCGGCCCACGCAACTATCGATCGTCGCGATGCTGTAATCCTTGATGCTCATCGTGCTTGCTCCTTGAGAGAGATCGGGTCAGGCGAACTGCTCGCGCAACCACTTCTTGTTCGTCTTGCCGACGCTCGTCTTCTGCAGCGCATCGACGAACCTGACGATCTGCGGCACGGCGTACTTCGAAATCTGCCCCGTCTTGCTGAAACCCAGCACGTGTTGCTTGACGTCGTCTTCGCTGACTTGCGCGTCCTGCCTGAGCACGACGAGCGCGACGGGACGCTCGCCCCACTTGTCATCCTTGATGCCGATCACCGCGACTTCCGCGACGCCCGGATGCAGCGAAATCAGACTTTCGATTTCGAGCGAAGAAATCCACTCGCCACCCGACTTGATGACATCCTTGATGCGGTCAGTGATCTGGACGTTGCCCGTGGTGTCGATGTTCGCGATGTCTTGGGTATGCAGATAGCCGCCCGCCCACAACTGCGCGGACGCTTCCGGATTGTTCAGATAGCCCTGCGTGAGCCACGGCGTGCGAACCACGATCTCGCCATAGGCCTTGCCGTCGCGCGGCACGTCTTCCATCTGTTCGTTGACGATGCGCAGATCGACGAGCGGCACGGGATAACCCGTCTTGCAGCGCAGGCGCACTTCTTCATCGAGATCGAGCGGTTCCGTGTGCAGCGGGAGTTGCGCAAGACTCAGAACCGGGCAGGTCTCCGACATGCCATAGCCCACGAACACGTCGATACCGCGATCGAGCGCGGCGCGCGCGAGTCCATGCGGCAGCGCGCCGCCGCCGATCACGATCTTCCATTTGCCGAGATCCACATGCTTCGCTTCATCGCACGAGAGCAGCATGTGCAGGATCGTGCTGACGCAGTGCGAGAACGTGACGCCTTCGTCGCGCACCAGTTGCACGAGACGCTCGGGCACATAACGGCCCGGATAGACCTGCTTCACGCCGAGCACCGTGGCGATATAGGGCATGCCCCAGGCGTGCACATGGAACATCGGCGTGAGCGGCATATAGACGTCGCCGCGATGAAAGCGCTGGCCCGCTACCGGGCTCGCCAGCGCGGCCATCAGCGTGATGGTGTGCAGCACCAGTTGGCGATGCGAGAAGTACACGCCCTTCGGCAAGCCCGTCGTGCCCGTCGTGTAGAACGTGGTGGCGCGGGTGTTCTCGTCGAAGTCGGGAAAGTCGTAGTGCGTCGCGCTTGCGGCGAGCATCGCCTCGTACTCCGTCGCGAACGGAATGGTGTGTTCGCAGGCGTCGCTGCCCGGCTCGTCGATCCAGACGAACACGCGCACCGTTTCGAGCTGATCCTTGATCGCTTCGACCACAGGCAGAAAGTCGGTATGGACGAACAGGACTTCCGCGCCCGAATGGTTGATCGTGTACGCGATCTCCGTCTGCGAGAGCCGCACATTCACCGTCTGGAGCACGGCGCCCATCATCGGGACCGCAAAGTACGACTCCAGATAGCGATGGCTGTCCCAGTCCATCACGGCGACCGTCGTGCCGTGGCGCACGCCCAGATCGTGCAGGCCATTCGCGAGCCGCGCGATGCGCTCGCGCATCGTCGTGTAAGTCATCCGCAACTGGCCGCGGTAGACGATTTCCTGATCCGGCGCCTGAATGAACGTCGTGTGCAGCAACTGTTTGATCAGCAGCGGATAGGCGTAGGGTGTTGGCGTCGAATCGTGCCCGGCGTCCTGCATCGTTGTCTCCTCACATGTCGGGCGATGGGTCGGGCACACACAGGTCCGTCCTGGCCTGTCGCGCACCGTGCATCGCGAATGAGGCCATGATCGGTTTGTTCGGAGGGAAGCAATATCCCCTGAACAGGGGAGTCCCAAGCGGCAGCCGCATGGGCACACTGCGTCTGGAGGGAATGCAGGAAGGCGGTGCCGCAACCGCTGTCAAAAGCGGGGCGTCGGCTTACGTCGAGCCTACAGTCTGGAAGCGCCGACGCTGGCCGCGCGCAGCTGGTCGATGTCGAGAATCTGGATTTCGCCGAATTTCAGGCTGATGATCTGCTGGCTTTCGAGGCTCTTGAGCAGCTGGTTGGTGGTCTGCCGCGACAGCGACACCATCGATGCAAGGCTATCCTGCGAGAGCCGGATCTTGCTCTGCACCGCGTTGAGGCCGTCGTAGCCTTCGGCGATCAGCAGCAGGCGGCTGGCGATGCGTTGCGCGGCAGGCTGCAGCGCCAGCGATTCGGTGCTCTTGAACGACAGCCTCAGGCGTTGCGCCATCAAAAGCGCGAAATCGCGCCAGTAGCACGGCGTGGCGTCGAGCAGGTTTTGCAGCGCGGCTTCGGGCACATGCATGAACAGTGCGCGGCTGACGGCAATCGCATCGTGCGGGCGCGGCAAGCCGTCGAACATCGAGATTTCGCCGACCCATGCAGTCGGGCCGAGCACCGCGAGCAGGGATTCCTTGCCGTCGATGCCGACCGTGCCGACGGACAGCGCGCCTTCGAGCACGGCATACAGGCCGTAAGAAGGATCGCCGCACCGGTACAGCAATTGGCCTTTTTCGAGCCGCAGCAGCGTGGCGTGGCTCATCAGGTAGTCCTGCAGTTCGACGGGCAGGCCGCGAAACCAGGGCGTCGATTCGAGTTGAGGACGATAGTGAAGCAGCCTGGAATCCATGCACTTCTCGACGTGTCGGCTATGCGACAGATTTTACGCGGGATTGCCGACATCATGCGTTCACGGCTTTGGCCGCCAGCGCAGTCAGAAGCGCTGTTTCCAACGCACCAACCCTTGAACAAGGAGTCTCGCCGTGAGCTCATCCGATGTCAGCCTGAAGCACGCAGTGTCCCCCCCCGAATGGGAAGCACGAGTCAATCTTGCGGCGGCCTACCGCCTCGTCGCGCTGTTCGGCTGGGACGATCTCGTGTTCACACATATCTCGGCGCGCGTGCCCGGACCGGAACACCATTTCCTCATCAACCCGTATGGGATGATGTTCGACGAGATCACCGCGTCGTCGCTGGTCAAGATCGATCTGGACGGCCGCAAGGTGTCCGATTCGCCGTACGACGTGAATCCCGCTGGCTTCAACATCCACAGCGCAGTGCACGCCGCGCGCGAAGACGCGCTGTGCGTGATGCACACGCACTCGGTCAACGGCGTCGCGGTGTCGGCGCAGGAAGCGGGCTTGCTGCCGCTGTCGCAGCAGTCGCTGGTGGTGCTCGCGTCGCTCGGCTATCACAACTACGAGGGCATCGCGCTCAACGAAGAAGAAAAGCCCCGGCTCGTGCGCGACCTCGGCAGTAACGCGTATCTGATGCTGCGCAACCACGGTCTGCTGACGGTCGGCGCGACGCCTGCCGATGCGTTCGTCGCGATGTACTTCTTCGAGGCGTCGTGCATGATCCAGGTTCGCGCGCAGGCAGGCGGCGACAAGCTGCTGCCGATCGCGCAGCCGATCCTCGATGGCATCCGCAATCAGGTGACGGCAGCCACGCGCGGCGTGAGCGCCGGACAGCTCGTGTGGCCGGGACTTTTGCGGCGGCTCGACCGGAAGAACCCCGGCTATGCGGACTGACGCATAGCGATTGAAAGCACCGATGCGGGAACCGGGCGGCACGACGTTATGGGCCGTGCTTGCCGCCCGGCGCATCGGCAGAATTGGACAGCGGCTCGATCGAGACAAGGCATGGCGAAGATCTGTATCTATGGCGCGGGTTCCATTGGCTGCTACGTCGGCGGGCGTTTGCTCGCAGGCGGCAGCGATGTCACGTTCATTGCGCGCGAACGCATCGGCCGCCAGTTGCGCGAGCACGGGCTGACGCTGTCGCAGTTCGGCGATCGCCGCTGGTCGGTGCCGCCCGAGCGCATCGATGTATCGACGGACCTCACGGCGGCCGCCGCTGCCGATCTGGTGCTCGTCACCGTCAAGTCCGCGGCCACGCCCACGGTTGCGGCCGAGCTGGCAGGCGTGCTGCGCCCTGGGACGGTCGTGGTCAGCTTCCAGAACGGCGTCGGCAATGCCGATATACTGCGTGCCGCCTTGCCGAACCAGACGGTGCTCGAAGGGATGGTGCCGTTCAACGTCATCGAACGCGGGCCGGGTGCTTATCATCAGGGATCGGGCGGCGAACTGGAGGTCCGGCGCGCGCCCGGATTGCAGCCCTTCACCGGCGACTTCGCGAAGGCGGGATTGCCGCTGCAACAGCACGCCGACATGCTGCCTGTGCAGTGGGCCAAGCTGCTGCTCAACCTGAACAACGCCATTAACGCGCTGTCGAACCGGCCGCTGAAAGAAGAGCTGTCGCAGCGCGCGTATCGGCGCTGCCTCGGCATGGCGCAAGAAGAAACGCTCGCGCTGCTCGCGCGCGCCGGCATTCGCCCGGCCCGCTTGACGGCCGTTCCACCCGCATGGATGCCGCGCTTCCTCGGCTTGCCCGACACGTGGTTCGCACGTCTTGCCCGCGCGATGCTGACCATCGACCCGCTCGCGCGCTCGTCCATGTCCGACGATCTCGCGGCGGGACGTGCAACGGAAGTCGACTGGATCAACGGTGAAGTCGTGAAGCTCGCTCATCGTCTCGGGCTCGATGCACCCGTCAACGCGCGCCTCTGCCAGCACGTGCACGAAGCCGAGCAAAGCGATGCACGTCACGCGTGGACGGGCGACGCGCTACTGGCCGAACTGCGCGCTGCTTCGCGCGGTGTAACTGCGGGGAGCCAACGCTTGCCTGCGTAGCAGGCATTGCGTTGATCGATTCACATGGCGCTTATGACCGACACGTCCGAAGCAATGAGGACGAACCTGTGGTTCAGTGGATTGCCTTCTGCAGGGCAAGAGGCGCTCATGCGCCATTGCGAACCCGTTACGTTGCACGCCGGTGAATATCTGTTCCGGCGCGGCGACGCGCCGAATGGTTTCTTTGGGCTCAAATGCGGCAAGCTGAAGGCCTGCACGCTGCGCGAAGACGGCAAGGAAGCGATCCTCGCCGTGATCGAGGCGGGCAACTGGTTTGGACAGACTTCGATGACCAGCCGGCAGCCGCGCCTGCGCGATGTCGTCGCTCTCGAGCGATCGAGCCTGTTCGTCGTCAGGGCCCAGGCGTTCGACGAGTTGATGAAGAATCAGGCCTTCTTCCGCGCGGTTGCGGAGTTGCAGACGATCCACATGAACTGGCTTTATCGCATGGTCGAAGACGCGACCTTGCATTCGACGCGTGCACGCATTGCGCGCCGGCTGCTGCTGCTCGCTGCGGGCGATGTGACGATGCTGTCGCAGAGCCGCCCGGAGGTCGCCGTCTCCCACGACACGCTTGCGATGATGCTCGGCATCACGCGCCAGACGCTCTCGCTGGAACTCAAGGCGATGGCGGAGCAAGGAGCGATCGTCCTCCGGTATGGCCGGATCGAAATCTGTTCGAAGGAGATGCTGTGCTCCTTCCAGGAATCCCATTAATCGCTCCCGCCCGGCTTCACGCGGCCTAGAACGTATGCCGCAACCCGGCCATGATGCCCAGTTGCGTCGTACCGAATGCCGAACTCAACGCACTGATGCCCTGGAATTGCGCGCCAACCATGCCGCCGCGATACAGCGAGTAATCGGCTTCCAGATACGTATCCGTGCGTTTGGACAAGTTGTAATCCGCGACCAACTGAAACTGCGTCGTGTTGCCGTCAGCGGACTGGGTTTTCCCCGTCTGGATCGTGCGCCACACGTTGGCCGAAAGATGCGTGGAATCGCCTACCAGTTGCGTGATGCCGCCGAAGAACATCTTGCGCGCGGCGAACGTGTTGAACTTGAGCGCAGTCAATTCCGGCACGCTGAATGGACCATTCGGGAAGTTGCCGACAAAGTTCGCGTCCTGCCGGTTCACCGCCCAGCCCGCCATGACCGTGGTGCCGCCGAACGCGTATGAACCGCCCGCCGTCCACGACTTCAGGTGCGCCGATGTGTTCACGGCATCGCGCGAATCGAGATATCCGGCAGCCAGGCGTAACGGCGCGCCAGGCAGAAAAATCAGCGACGCACCGATCTGACTGCCCGAGCCGAACGCGCCCGCATTGCCGCCGAACGCATACGATACTTCGGCCGTCAGATATTGCCAGCGCGCCGCGTACTTGACCATGTTGCTGGTCCAGACGCCCTGCGCCATCATGACTTCCGGTCGAAATTGATAAAAGGTCGGCAGCCAGGGATTGGTGATGAAGGCACTCAACACCGCGTCGGAAAGGGGATTGATCTGCCGCCCCATCGTCAGCTTGCCATAGGTGCTGGATTGCAAGCCGACGAACGCCGTATTGAAGAAAGGATAAGCGGGATCGATCACCCCGCTGTTCGGAAAAAAGCGATCTTCGAGTTCGAACACCGCCTTGTTGCCGCCGCCGAGATCTTCCGTTCCTTTGAACCCGAACAGACTCTCTGTCGCGCCGCCGTTAGCGAGTCGAACAGCTGAATTGCCCTGCGGGTCCGCGTGTGTCGTGTAGCGAATGCCCGTATCGACGACGCCGTAAAACGTCACCAAAGATTGCGCATTCGATTGACCAGAATACAGTGTCGCTGTCGATATCACTCCCGCCACGATTCCGCTTCTCCGAGCGGTTTTTAACAGCATTCTCCTGACCTTCTTCATGCCTCGTCTCCAACCATTATGATTATGTCGTACAACCAAACACATCAACGGATCAGACGACGACTACGTACGATCTGACCCGCTGCGCTCAGCGCCCGGCGCCATACCTATACGTTGCCCGGAAAATATCGTGGCAACTGCCAGAAAATTTACAATTGACGGAGAGCTTGCACGACACAATCGACGCGCACGACACGCATGCTTCAGTGCGCCCCTGCCGCTGCGTCGCTGGCGCCTCCAGACTTGCCTGGTTTCGTGATCCAGATCAGCGGAATGATGACAATCATGACGATGGCGGCCCCGTAGAACACGTCGTTCAATCCCATCATTGCCGCCTGCGTTTGCACGGTATGGTCGAACATTGCAAACGACGCCTGTTTGCCGAGGCCGAACAGCGAATGGTAGGTATCGAGCTGCTGGTTGAAGATCGGGTTGGTCGGACTCGATTGCTGCGTCAGGATTTCATGGTGAAAGATCGTGCGGTTGTTCCAGATGACGTTCGCCACCGACGTGCCGATCCCGCCGAAGAACATACGCCCGAAAGTGGACAACCCGGCTGCGGCGGGAACCTTCTCGGGCGGTTGACCGGAGAGAATGATGACCGTCAGCGGTGCAAAGAACAGCGCCATCGGAATGCCTTGCAGCAGCGTAGGCAGGATGATGTATCCCTCGCTGAGATCCGTGTAGAAGAACGAGCGCATGTAGTAGACGATCGCGAAGCCGATGAACGCAAACGTGCCGATAATGCGGGCGTCGGAACGCGGCAGGATCTTGCCCATGATCGGCGCGCCGATCACCGCGAAAATGCCCAGCGGCGCGGTCGCGAGTCCCGCATCGACGGCCCGGTAGCCGAGGTACTCCTGCATCCACTGCGGCAGTAAAACTAGCGTCCCGAAGAAGATCCCATAGGCGACGGCAATGGAAACCGTGCCGCCAAGAAAGTTGCGCTGCTTGAAGAGCGTGAGGTCGACAATCGGATTCTTGTCCGTCAATTCCCATACGATAAACAGCGCAAGACCGACGGCCGCGACGATCGTCAGAATGATGATCGTATTCGACGAGAACCAGTCGAGATCCTTGCCTTTATCGAGCATCACCTGTAACGCCGCCACCCAGACGACCAGCAGCAGCAGTCCCACCTTGTCCACCGGAATTTTTCTCGATGGCGTATCGCGATGCCGGTACAGCATCCATACCATGCCCGCCGCGAACAATCCGACAGGGATATTGATGTAGAAGATCCACGACCAGCTATAGCTGTCCGTGACCCAGCCGCCGAGCGCCGGTCCGACGATGGGCCCCGTCACGACGATCATCGAGAACAGCGAGAGCGCCAGCGTTGACTTGTTCTTGGGCCATGAACTCAGCAGCAGCGCCTGCGACATCGGAATCAGCGGCCCCGCCACAGCGCCTTGCAGTATCCGGGCAAAGAGCAGAATGGGCAACGAAGGCGCAATGCCGCACAGCCACGACGCAAGCACGAACAGCAGGATCGATCCGACAAAGAGCCGCACCTGGCCGAGGCGTTGCGTCAGCCAGCCCGTCAACGGTATCGCTACCGAGTTCGCTGCGGCAAACACGGTGATAACCCAGGTGCCTTCATCGACGGAAACGCCGAGATTGCCGGAGATAGTTGGAATTGCAACGTTCGCGATCGACGAGTCGAGCACGGTCATGAAGCCTGCCAGGCCGACGACGAACGAGCCTAAAGCAAGCTTGGCTCCCGTCAGCGGAGGATGATTGGTTTGTTTGGTCGTCATAGTGATCCAGACATGATGATGCTGGCCTTCGTGAATACGGAAAAAGGGGCAGCGTGTGCATCGCATGCCCGGTCCAGATGCAAGCGCGTCACTCGTTCGCGGCGATGATGTGTGCGATCGCGTCGTTCGCCTCGTCGCCATACTTCGCGAACACGTCGGTCTTGTAGGTCGAACGGGGATCGACGGCCGTCAGCGAAGCCGCGTTGGTATCCTTCACGTCGACGTTGACGTTCATCGACAGCCCCACGCGCAGCGGATTCTTCTCCAGTTCCCCGGCAGGAATCTCGATCCGCACGGGCAGCCGTTGCACGACCTTGATCCAGTTGCCCGTCGCGTTCTGCGCAGGCAACAGCGCCAGTGCCGAGCCCGTACCCGGCGTGAAGCCGGCGACCTTGCCGTGATAGACAACCGACGAGCCATAGACGTCGGCCGTCAGCTCGACAGGTTGGCCAACACGAATGTGCCGAAGCTGCCATTCCTTGAAGTTCGCATCGACCCATACCTGATTGAGCGGAACCACCGACATCAGCGGCGTTCCGGTGGAAACGCGTTGCCCGACCTGGACGCTGCGCTGCGCGACGTAGCCCGTGACGGGCGCCGGCAACGTGGTGCGTGCGTAGGCGAGGTACGCATCCCGCACATGGGCGGCGCTGGCTTGCACGTCGGGGTGTTCTTCGATCGACGTGTTGGCCGTCAGCGCGCGGTTGGCGCCGAGTTGCTGCTTCGCGGCGTCGAGCGTGGCCTGCGCCGACTTGACGGCATCGCGTGCATGCGAAATTTCTTCGTCGGACACGGCGCCCGTCATACCCGTAGCAAGCCGGCGACGCAGATCGTCCTGTGCCTTGGACAGATCGGATTGACGCTGCGCGATGTCGGCGCGGTATTTGTCGTCGTTGACGTAGAGGCCGTGCACGCGTCGAACGGTCTGGCCAAGGTTCGCTTCAGCCTGTTGCAGGGCAATGCGTGCATCGGCAGGATCGATCTGCACGACAGGCTCGCCCTCCTTCACGACCTGCGTGTTGTCCGCGTTGACGCCGATCACGGTGCCTCCGACCTGAGGAGTGATCTGAACGACGTTGCCGTTCACATACGCATCGTCCGTTTCGACGTGAAAGCGCGCGACCGTGTAGTAATAGGCTCCGTAAGCTGCGCCCGATGCAGCCAGCGTCGCGGCTAGCAACGCCAGCAGCAGCTTGCGCTTTCCGGCTTTCTTCGGCGGCTCGCTTACGTGTTGGGGTTGGGGTTGGGGTTGGGGTTGGGGTTGGGGTTGGGGTTGGGATTGAGGTGCATTCATCGTTGAACTCCAGCAAGGCTTGATCGATGCCGTCCATCGTTGGATGGCGGCGGCTCGAATGGGTTAGTCGGTTGTCTTGACGTTCGAAGGGGTTGGAATTGGCGTGTCGGTGTTCGACGCGAGGCCGGCTTGCGTTGCGTCGAAGCCGCCGCCCATCGCCTTGATCAGGCTGATTTGCTGATCGCGGCGCGCCATCTGCAGGTTGATGACGGACCTTTCGGCTGCGAGACGGTTGTCGTCCGCGTTCAACACCTGCAGTTGCTGGTTCAAACCAGCCTTATAACGAACCAGCGCCAGTTGATAGGCCTGTGTCTGTGCGTCCAGCGCCTGCCGCGAGTCGACCAGTTGACGATCGGTCGACTGAATTTGCGAAACCTGCGTGGCAACATCGGACAGCGCATTGATCAATGTGTGGTTGTAGTTCGCCACGTCGTAGTCGAAGTCCGCATAGCGCTCCTTCAGTTGCGATCGCAGCGCGCCGGCATCGAAAATCGGCAAATGGATTGCCGGTCCTGCCTGAATCTGACGACTCGATGCCGTGAGGAAACGTCCCCAGCCAAATGCGTCGAGACCCGCCGACAGCGAAAGATTCACGTCCGGGTAGAACTCGGCCTTCGCTTCCTTCACGTCGTGCATGTCCGCATCGACCTGCCAGTAAGCGGCCACGATATCGGGCCGTCGCGAGATGAGGTCGGCTGGAAGGTTGTCCGGCAACGCGACCACGCGGCTCGCACCGAATGACGGATTGGCGATCTTCAGTCCACGGTCGGGCCCCTGCCCCAGCAACGCGCCCAACTGGTAACGCACCGTTGTGATCTGCCCGTCGAGATCGCTGACGCTCGAACGGCTGGTTGCTGTTTCGCCGTACGCAGTCTGCTTTTCGACGTTCGTATCGAGGCCTGCGCCGACGCGTCCATCCGTGATCCGCCCGATGTCCTCGCGATTGTTCACTTCGCGGCTCTCGACGTCGCGCAATGCGTAAAGGAGCGCGAGGCGGTTGTAGGTGCTTGCGACCGACGCAGCAAGCGTCACGCGGACCTCTTCGGCTTCCGCCTGGGCCACCCTTTCCTTCGAAACGGCCTGACGAAGCCGCTCGCGATTCTTGCCCCACAAGTCGAGGTCCCACGACGCGCTGACCAGCAGATTGTTTTCACTCTGCGTCGAGCCCGCATAGGGCGGCGGCACGATCGCGTTGGCCGAGAAGTGTTCCCGGGTCCACGAATAGCTGCCGCTTACGTTGGGATAGAGCAAGGATTTCGCACTGCCGACATAGGACGTCGCTTTCTCGATGCGGGCGCGCGCCTGATCGATGGTCGGGTTATCCTTCAGCGCTTCGTCGATCAGTTTCGGCAATTGCGGATCGCCGAACTGCTGCGCCCAATCGAGCGCGGGCCATTGACCGCCCTGGTCCGGCAAGCTCTGCTTCGTTTCATACGTCGAAGGAGACTCGATCTTCTTGTCGCTCTTGATGCCGGCGTAGTTGACGCATCCCGCCAGACTGAATGCCGCGACTGCCGCAGCGAGCAACGCAGCCGATTTGCCGGCGAACGACCCGCTTCGCCCTCCATTCGATCTGCTTTCCAATGTCCTCATGTTCAATTGCGTGATCATGCTTTGGCATCCGTTAAAAAGTGTATATGCACATACTAAGATTCGTTGAGGCACTCATCAATGCGCTGGAATGCATCAGTTTGTTGCCGTGTAGTTATCAGACGTTGGGCACGTCGCGCGTGACGCGGAACAGTTCGTTCCTCAGATGCACGGCCTGCTGCTGGCCAAACACGACTTCGAAATTTGCCTGAGCAGCGCGCCAATGAATGGTCGCCAGTTCGAGTCTTTGATGACCCTTATCGGTGAGCATGAGGCGTAAACGTCGGTTGACCCGCTCCTCGGTGGGCGCCATCACGAGGCCATCGCGCAGCAGCGGCTTGAGGATGCGTACGAGCGTGGTCCGGTCCGTCACGAGCGCGTCGGCCAGTTGAACCATCGTTGATTTCGGATGACGATTCAGCATGCTCAGGATGCTGAACTGCGTCGGCGTAATGCCGACCTTGGAAAGATGGCGTTCGTACAACTTCGAGATATGCCGCGCTGCCTGCCGTACGGCAAAGCAATCGTCGGTTTCGGATGAGATCGGGTTCATTTCTACGGGATAGTCTGTGACACCGTGTTCTTTTTATATTCGGCATCCTTAGTATTTAAATTACATCTGCCGGCTCGCTGGCAGCCTTGCTTCAGTCGCGCTCCGCCTCAAGCGAGCGACGCTTCAACCGTGCAGCGTTTTCAGCGCTGCGCAAATCGGTGCCGAAAGATTTCGTCGCCCAGCTAAGTGCACCGATCCATCCCGCTATGGTCCATCCAAGGACGAGATTGAGGAGTAGGACACGGGCCGCTTCCTGCTTCAGCCTGCGACGGGCGATCATTGAAGGTGTGAAATAAACGCCCACACCGATTGCGATCAATACGTAAGACATGAATATGTGCATCTGGCACCTGTTCTGATAACGCTCGACTTCAAGAAAAAGCACTTGAAAGTGCATGCGCACAGAATAGCCAAACGATGTGTGGGAATCGATGCCTGTCACACCATCAAACTGTTGTTTCCAGGTACATCAATCAATGCAGCCGTGGCCGGACGCGTACCGGCGCAATTGGGGGGACGGCCGTCCTACGTTCCGTCAGCGCGGCGCCGTACGTTCGAAAAAATCCGTCGCGTGGTCAATGAATGCGCGCACCTTGGCGGGCAGTAGCGTCCGGTTGCTGTAAGCCAGGCGGATCTCGATGCCAATGTCGGCGAGCTCAAAATCCGCGAGCAGACGAACGAGCGTGCCGGACGCCAGTTCGTTCTCGATGAGCGAAACGGGCACGATTCCAATGCCGAAACCCTGCAGCACCATTTCCCGGTTGAACGCGGGGCTGTTCGACGACACGTCGAAATGAAGGGGAATCGTCAGCTCCTCGTTTTCGAGCCGAAAGCCGACGCTCGGTCGTCGAAGCGAAGGCGACATCGCCACGAAGAGATGATTGGCCAGTTCCGACGGATGCTTCGGCGTGGACGCCCGTTGCAGATACTGCGGTGTCGCGACGATGATGAAGGGAATCCGCTCGAGCAACCGCACCACGGTCGTCTCGCTCGTCAACATATAAGGCACCACGATGCCGAGATCGTAGCCGTCGGCCACGAGGTCGACGGGGCGCTCGGTTAGCGTGAGGTCCAGCGTGACTTTCGGGTGTGCGCGTTTGAATTCGGCAATCAGCGGGACGAGGCGCTCCATCGTGGCAGTCGTATGGGCGACGAGGCGCAGCACGCCGCCCGCCTCTGTTGTCTGGTTGCCGACGTCCGCTTCGAGTGCGTCCAGATCATCGAGTATGCGCACGCAGCCTTCATAGAATCGCTCGGCTGCCTCGGTAAGCGATACCTGGCGCGTTGTCCGGTGCAGCAGCCGGCAACCTACGCGCTCCTCCAGCGCCGAGATGGCCCGCGACACCGCCGGCCTGGCCATGCCATGCATGTCGGCTGCTCGCGCGAAGCTTTTCAATTCGACCACTGACCGGAAAACGCGCAGGCTTTCAACGTAGTCCATGGGGAAATCTCGCTATAGGTGCAGCGATAGTACCCCGGAAGCCGTTTCGGCACTATTACGCGCCTGCACCGCATACGTCAGCGCTTGCGCGGCCCGCCTTCCAGCGCGAAATTCCTGAGCAACGCCTGCCGGCTCGCCTTCAATATTTCCTCGCCGAGCCGGGGGTCCGCCCCGCCGACCGCCCGCGACAGGATAAGCGCGCCCACCATCTCACTGTAGAACGCAATCGCCTCGCGGCGCGCTTCGTCAGCGTCGACGCTTTCGTCGCGCTGTTCGGCGACGAGCGCCGTCAACGTTTCGAACATGGTTTCGAGGCCGCTTGCAAAATTCGATTGCGCCTCAGTGCCGAGACGTCGAACGTCCGCAGTCAGCCCGGCGACCGCGCAGCCCTGCTCAATGTCGTCGCAATGCGTGCCGGACAGGTAGAAATCCACCTGCCGCTTCAACCGGTTGCCGCCCCGCGTGATGGGCGCCGCGATCGCTTCCTTCAGGTCGCGGTTGGCCTTGTCCATCGCGCTCGACACGACTTCTGCCGCGAGCGCCTCCTTCGATTCGAAGTGGTTGTAGAACCCGCCCTGCGTAAAACCCGCGGCCTTCATCAGCGCGCTCAGGCCCACGCCGTCGATCCCATGCTCACGGAACAGTTTCTCCGAGGCCGCAATGATGGCCTTGCGGTTCTCCACCGCCTTTTGTTTCGAGACTCCCATCGTTCGATGCTCCACGCCGTTGTCGCCTCAATTATAGCGTCCTTCGAAAAATACAATGGTGACCACCATTGACTTCAACCGGCAAATCACCCAAACTCAATGTCAATCACCATTGTGTTTTCGGTGAATTCTTCAAACTGGACAGGAAATATTCATGACCCACCCCACCGAAGCAACCAACAAGGCCCTCGTGCTCGAAGCATTCGACACGCTTTTCAACCAGCGCGACTACGTGGCCGCCGAGCGGTTCTGGTCGCCGGATTACATCCAGCACAGCGCGCATATCGAGCCGGGCCGCGATGGTCTGTTCAACCTGATCAGGACATTGCCCCCGACGTTGCGATACGAACCCGGCGTGATCGTCGCCGACGGCGACTACGTGATCGTTCATGGCCGCTTTTCCGGTCACGGACGTCCCGTCGCATGGATCGCTGCGGACATCCTGCGCATCGAGAACGGCGTGCTGGCCGAGCACTGGGACGTGTTGCAGGACGAAGCCACCCAATCCGAATCGAAGAGCGGCCTGCCGATGTTCGGCACCCGCTTTCCGCGCTAACAGCAACCTTCACTTCACAGCGAGTCAAACATGAAACTCACAGGCAACACTATCTTCATCACGGGCGGCGGCTCGGGCATCGGCCGCGGACTGGCCGAGGCGCTGCACAAGCGCGGCAACCAGGTCATCATTTCGGGCAGGCGCGCCGAGCGTCTGCAGGCGACCATCGATGCGAATCCCGGCATGCGCGCGGTGTCGCTCGACATCAACAATCCCGCGGACGTTCAGGTCGTTGCCGCCAGGCTGATTGCCGACTATCCCGACCTCAACGTGCTGATCAACAACGCCGGCGTCATGTATCCCGATGGCGCGCAAGGTCCCGTCGACGACGACCTGATGCGCACGACCGTCGATACGAATCTGCTTGGGCCGATCCGCATGACGTCCGCACTGATCGAGCATCTGAAGACGCGCGACGATGCAGTCGTCGCGAACGTGACTTCCGTATTGGGTTTCGTGCCGCTTGCTATCGCAGCGGTGTACAGCGCGACCAAGGCCGCATTGCATTCGTACACGCTGTCGCAGCGCTATCTGCTTCGTGACAGCACGGTCTCGTTCATTGAAATCGCGCCGCCGTGGGTTCGCACGGAGTTGCTGAACAGCACCGAAGAAGAACGCGCGATGCCGCTCGATACGTTCATCGAAGGCGCAATCGAGCAACTGGGCACCGATGCCAACGAAATCCTCGTGGGTCCCGCCGTGTCGATGCGCGCCAATCCGGGCCCCGGCGAGCACGCGTGGGTCAACGAGTTCAACGACCTGTTCGCGGCCGGTTGATCGCAACCACTTACCGCCATCGAGCACCATCGGGCACTCGCGTCAGGTCGCGCGGCCAGGTTTCGTAGCTGGAAACAGCGACAGCCTGAGTCCGATCAGCGCATGCAGCGCGCCTTTGCGCAGCTTGTAGCCAGGCGCACCGGGATCGGCCGCGAAGTCTGCGAGGATCCGCTCGATGGCGGCATCGACGTCGGCTTCGAGCGTCGGTGGCAAGCGTTGCCGATCGCCCGATTCGAGGCATCGTTCATAGTACGACCGCACATCGTCGAGCACCCGATTCAACACGATGGGCAACTCCCCGGAAAACTTCCCCGAAAGTCTGCGCAGGTCGAGTGTGTTGAGCGCAACGCGCATGTCGCGCAGGCTTTCCGTCGAAGGATGCTTGTCGTCTTCGCTCGGCGCCACGCGCGGAATCAGTTGCACGAGCCGGTCGAGCATGCGAGCGTTCAGATCGCGCTGCTGATCGATCGACAACGCGGACGCGCTGAGAACGACGTCCCGCCAGCTGGACCGGGTGAGCCGTGCCGTCGCCGCATCCGTTCCGAACGGGCGGATCACGCCCGTCATCACCGAAGCGAACATCACACCGGCCAGCCCCGCGAGATTCGCATTCAGAAAGCTCAGGATGTTGGCGTCATAGGCGCTGTCGATGCCAAGAAAAGTGGCCGTCGTCAACGCTACGAGCGTCGATATCAACGCCCATTTCGGACGCGGCATCAACAAGCCGAGCGGCACAAACACGAATGAGAAGAAGATGACCAGCAAGCCGAAGTCCTGGCCACTCGGCAACACGACAAACAGATAGAACGCTGAAATGACGACGCCCGTCGTCGCGCACTTCAGAAAGGTAATCATCATGGGCACGGGCTCGTCGAGCGCGGCGAAAAAGCAGACACCGATAGCGCCCAGCGATACGGCCGCTGCCCCGTCCTGCCAACCCGAAGCAATCCAGATGCTCGACGAAACGAAGATGACCAGCGCGGCGGAACTGGCGGAGAACAAGGCAAGACCACGGTCGAGAAAAGCGTGACGCGTGCCGACCCGCCAATGACGAAACCGCGGTCGCCAGTTCGCTTTTTTGTGAACGATCATGTCGCGCAAGCTCCGGCAATCGGCCCACAGATCCACCACTTGCCGCAACCGCGACAGCGCGCTGGATAACAGTGCCGCCTGCCACGTCGTCAGTTCGTTGCGGGCCGGGTCCAGTTGCGCGATACGCATCCGCAATAGCGGCGCGCCGCGCTCGGGGTCTTCGCCAAGCGACGCGTCCATCCAGCGGCAGGTATCGCGCAGCAGTTCGTTCAGGCCAGCCGCAACGCCGGGCTCCGTTTTCTGCGCAGCCGCAATGATGTCTGCGAGTGCCGAGGTGATGGGCAGTATCAGTTGCATCCGGCCTTGCATTTCCTCGCTGCGAGCGAGAATCGCCGGGCTGACGTGATCGTAGGCCAACTGGCTCAACAGGAATTCGAAGCCGCGCACACTCGTCGCCATCTTCTGGCGGCTTCCCGACACGAGCGCGCCCACGGCCCGGCCCGCCAGCGACTCTTTCGCGTAAAGCGTCGCGTCGCGGAACCATGAATCGGTTCGCTCGATCAGCGTCGGCGCCAGCCGGCTCGGAAACAAAACGCTACCGACGATGCTCGCGCAGACGATGCCGAGCGTGATCTCTTCAGTTCGCGCCACGGCCACATCGAAGATGCTCAGCGGGTTCGATAGCGCCGGAAGCGCGATGACGGAGAGCGAATAGCTGGCCAACAGGAAAACGTAGCTGCGTGCCGCTCGCGTCGAGATCGAAATGTAGACGAAGACGCCCGTCCATAACGCTATCGCTGCGCTCAACAGATAAGGCGTCTCCGCGAAAGGCGGCACGAGGGCAACGGAAGCGAGCGCGCCAAGCACGGTACCGATCACGCGGTACAGCGCCTTCGACCTCGTGGCACCGACGAACGGGTTCGACACGATATAGACGGATGCCAGCGCCCAGTACGGCCTCGGAAGATCGAACCAGAACGCGATGTAAAGCGCGAGCATCCCTGCAAGAAAGGTCTTTAGCGAAAAAATCCAGTCGCGCAGCGAAGGGAAATTCATCGGAACAAATCGCGTGAGGGGTCAATCTCTCGCCCGGCAGATCGTCCAGGCTCGCAGTAGAACGACCCACAGTGTCCCGCGTTTCTTCGAAGTCTGCCTGGACGATCGCATAGGACGCGAACGCGTCGATGCCGCAAAGGGCGCGGCCATGCGGTTCGTCTGATGCGAGGGCGCCCGGTACCGACAGCCACCGTTAACGTGCTGTTGCGGTCGAACGCTCTATCGGAAGCGTGAAGCTGAATGTTACGCCACGGGACACATTGCGCGCCGCCCAGATCCGGCCAGCGTGTACTTCGACGATGGACCGGCAGATCGCCAGGCCCATGCCCATCCCTGTTTTCTTCGTGGTAATGAACGGCTCGAAGATTCTCTCGAAGTCCACCTGCCCCGTGCCACGATCTTCCACGTCGATCACCACACTATCCGCATCGCGACGCGAGCGGATTATCAGCAGCTTCGGCCGTTCCTCCGTTGTCGCTAACGCTTCGATTGCGTTGCGCACGAGGTTCACGAGCACCTGCTGAATCTGAACCGCGTCGGCGCAGATCTTCGGCACGTCTTCGTACAGGATCGTTTCTAGCGAAATCGCGTTGCGCTGGATATCGTCGGCCATCAGCGTGCATACCTGAAGGATCAGCTTGTTGATGTCGAGATCCACCTTTTGCGGGGCTGCATGCCTGAAGAGGGCCCGGATGCGGCTCACTACGTCAGCTGCGGCATTTGCGTCGCGGACAACGTGCTCGGCGGAAAGTCTGGCTTCCTCGATCCTGGGCGGTGTCGCAGCGAGCCACCGCAAACATGCACGCCCATGCGCGACGACGGCCTGGAGGGGCTGATTGAGTTCGTGAGCAATGGAGGCGGACAGTTCGGCGACAGCCGCGAGCCGTGACGCCTGTGAAAGCTTTTCCTGCGCGTCACGCAAAGCCTTCGCGACCTCTGCGCTGTCATCGATATCGACATCGATACCAAAGAACTTCATCACTTGCGCACCCGCCGCTTCGGCACTGCGTTGCCCTCGCGCGTGGCTGGGCGCCAGCCTCGACAACAGATGCGGCTCGTTCGACAACTGCCCGAGCAGCGCGACGAGATGGTGCCGCACGTTGTCGGATTGGCGGGCGCCCTCCTCGATTGCGACGGCCAGTTCCGTCCACCCCGGCTGCCGATATTGCTCCGCCAGATAAGCGTGGACGATGATCTGCGCGACGAGATCGAAGTAATCGAAGAGGTACAGCGAGACGTCGACCAGAAGTTCTTTGCCGATATGCTCGTCCAGTTCTCCCAGCGCGACGTAGGTGCTCCAGATTTCCCGCAAGCCGAGGCGCAACGCCTGAAGCAGGCTCTGCAGCGGCACGCGTTGAGGCTCGCGTCTCTGGCTGATTTCCCGAAACACGTTCATATGCTGCGCGGACGGAGGTTCGCCCGACAACAGCGTCTCGAACCATACTTTGGCGGACAGCGCGACGGATTCGTGAACATCCTCTTTGGCGGCTGGCGGCAGCAACCGGTATCCGTCGAGCGGTGTCAGTGTCGCGAGCGTGCGCTCGCCGACATCGGTCAGATCGGCAGCGAGGGAGGCGGTTTTTTCTCGCAAGGGGTCGCTGAGTTTGGGTACTTTGGCTAGCACGGCAATTTATCTATCGGTAACGGGCGCACGATGTCGACTAACAAGCAGCGCCGGCGCAGCGGCTTCTACGGCTGCGCACCGAACGGTTCCCGCCTGACACTCTGCGATGCGATTCAATGCGGCGTATCGTGTGGCGCGAAACGAGCCGTTCCCGGCGAAGCCTCAGTCAGCCGCCCGGCGGGGATCGAAAGGCGCGCGGCCCGCGCTGGGAGCGCTTCGATCTGCATCCGGTAACTCCATAGTCTCGCGGCGCAACGCGGCCCGCCATCCCCCTTATAGGGGAGACGCGCGCAATCGACGGGGGATGGCGGCAAGCGTGCGCTGGACCTCGGTCTTGTTGGACCACACCAGGTTCTACGCCAGCGCCAGGTCTCGTTCGAAGATTCGAGGCGACTCCAGTTTCATGTAATGGCGAGCCAACCTCCTGCGAACTACCATCGATAGCAGGCGCTGCGAACTGACACGATTGTTGACAGTGATGTGCGCCGGTAGGAGATCATCTGATGGGCTTGCTTCCATCGGAACGGCAGCCCTAAAAAATAAACTTCATCTATGTTAGCCATAGCGTCGGCGGCAATGGACTGGTTTGCGGGCGAGGAGATGCTGGCCGCGAGCTCGTATTTGAACTGGCTCTGTCAGCCTGGCGACGCATTTGTCGTCGTCGCCTTTCTCGCGGCAGTCGGTTTATTCTCTGCTTTCGCGAGACATGTATCGTCAGCCGTGTTCGTGCTGGCTGCAAATACGTGCTTTGCCGTGCTGCTTCTTGCACCATTCGATGCATCGGAGCGAATCAGCACGCACACGATCCTCGCTATCGCGGGGTTCCTCCCGTCTTCGCTTGCGCTCGCGCTGCTTATACATCGCCTACGCAAACTCAACGCGATCGTCATGGAAATGAAATCGGCGAATACCGCGCTCGCTTCACCCAATAGCCCAATCACGGGCGGGAACGCACAAGTTCCGGCCGACAGCGTCGACATTCGAGCATTCCTCATCGAAGAGATGCATCTCAGCACACTTGAAGAACTGAGCGCCTCGATTACGCATGAGATTGCCCAGCCGTTATCGGCAATCGTATTGAATGGCAACGCGGGGCTGCGCTGGCTGCATCAGGACGATCCGCCGAAGCATGAAGTCCAGGGTTGCATCGAGCGGATGACGAGCGACGGCTGGCGTGCGTCCGCCATCATGGTACGGATTCACGAACGCTGCCAGCGCTCGCTACCACCACTCACACCTACGGCAATGAACGACGTCATCCGGGAAATCATCCCAATCATCAGACGCCAGGTGGCAGATTGCGGCGGAACGCTCGAACTCCGTCTATCCCCGTCACTTCCGGATACATTGGCTAACGCTACGAGGCTTCAGCAGGTATTCCTCAACCTCACGCAGAACGCTCTACACGCGATGACCGCGATAAAAGACAGACCTGCTCAAATTGTCATTTCGACGTGGGCCACTGAAGTGGGTGCCGTAGCATTCTCGGTGGCCGATAATGGGCCCGGAATCGCATGTGAACAGATAAGTTCGATATTCGACCCGTTCGTTACCACGAGAGAGCCGGCCATCGGCCTGGCTCTTTCAAGCTGCCGCTCGATCGTCGAAGCTCACAGCGGCGAAATTTCTGTCAGCAACAACCCCGATTACGGCGCGATCTTTGTCGTTACGCTGCCGCCGTTTAAATAGTGGAGACGGCTTTCCGGCGTCTGCTCTCTCGCGAACTCCAGTCTATTTCGCGCGAAGAGCATTGCTTTCTACGGCGCGCTCTCGAAGAGCGTTCAAATTAACCTGATAGTTTCAAGAACCATGAACAGTGACATCAAGGACGATCTTCACGTCCGCCTCTCGCCGCACGATGCAGTTGTTGAAGTCTCGAAAGTTTTCTGGCACCTGCGCAGCATTCTGGCCATCATGATCGTGCTTTTCTTCGTTTTGTCGATCGCAATGTACTACGGTGGGGGAGCCGTCAATATGGCCACGCGCGTCCACTCATCGCTGGGCGAGACACTGTATTTTTGCGCGGTCACTGCGCTGACCATCGGCTACGGTGATGTCGTGCCGACCACCACGCTTGGTCGGATCATCGCGGTTTTACTGGGTTTGCTCGGCGTATTGATGACGGGAGTGACAACGGGCTCCACGGTCTACGGCATTCAGGTAGCGGCTCAACGAGCTGGCCTGCGACCGCGCTGAACCCTACACGGTCCCTTTCTTTTCCCTTGCTCTCCAGAGCCCGGCGGATTCCAGATTCATGTAATAGCCGTCCTTCGGACTGCCGCCTATCATCTGTAGCCTTACGCTTCGAACCGGACGAATCCTTTACGAGTCTGGAAGCGATACAGGGACAACCGAGGAACGCGCGGGCACGCATCAGTCTGATATCCCGGGCATGTACATGCCGTCAACGGGCCGCCCAAGTCTCAACCAATCGGATATGCAACACCATGATTCGCATCGAAAGCCTGACTGTGTTCCCGGACCGTAGAGAAGTGTTCGTCAACGGTGTTCCTGTCGAACTGGGTTGCAGAGCGATGGATGTATTGCTCGTGCTTATCGAAGCAAATGGCGCGCTGGTGACAAAGGAAAAACTCACAGACCGGGTCTGGCCGCACACGGTGGTCGCTGAAAACAATCTTCGTGTTCACATCTGCATGATCCGCAAAATGATGGGCGAACACCGCAAGTTGCTCGTATCTGTGCCTGGGCGCGGCTACCGCCTGTTACGACCGGTCCAGCCGGCTTATCTGGTTCCAATGCTCGTCGCGAATGCCCAGTTGATGCGGTCTGCAAGTTAGCCGTTTTGTGTTTTGAAGTGCATCGGCACGCGCGGCTCAACGCGGCTTCAATTCGACAGGCGCAGCAGCGCGATAGCCGCCGCCGAGCGCCTTGGTCAAGGCGATCTCCTGACTGAGCGTCTGCCCGCGAAGCTCCAGCAGCGCAACCTGTTCGGCGATCACGGGCTGGCGTGCCTGAAGCGCCGCGAGCCGGCTCGTCAGTCCGCGTTGATAATGCGCTTCGACGCTGTCCCTCGTGAACGCAATCGATTCGATCCGCTGCTTCTGCAGTTCCGTCTGGGCATCGAGCGCCTGCAGGCGGCTGCCCGTCTGCGCGACATCGCGCACGGCGTTGAGGACGGCCTGGTTGTACTGCTCGATCAACAGGTTGCTCCCCTCGCGCGCGCCGCCAAGGTTCGCGTTCAGCCGGCCGCCGTCGAAGATGGGCAGATACAGGCCCGGAATCAGATTGATCTGCTGGCTCGCATGCGTGAAAAGGTCGGCGAGGTGCAAGGCATTGACGCCGAAGAACGCCTTGATGTCGAAGCTCGGATAGAACGCCGCCTTGGCCGCATCGATCCGGTCGAACGACGACTCGACATACCAGCGCATCGCCTGCAGATCGGGGCGCCGGGCCAGCAGTTCATACGATAGCGCCGGCGGCAACGCAGCCTGCGAGCGCGGCAGCGCGACGGGCTCGATGGCGGGCAGACCATCGGGGCCCGCGCCGACCAGCGCCCGCATCGATTCGCGAAACTGCTTGATCTGCGCTTGCGCCGACACGATCTGCCGCTCGACGGCCAGTTGCTGCGCTCGCGCTTCTTCAAGCAAGGTGCGCGCTTCGAGGCCGCGTGCGGCACGCGCCTCATGTGCCTGTACTGCGAACTCCGCGGTCTCGTGCAATTCGTTCAGCAGATCGATGAGTTGATAAGTCGTTTGAATGCCGTAGTAAAGCTGCGCGACATCCGCCGAGATTTCGAGTTCGACGGCGGACGTCTCGGCGAGCCGTGCATTACTCACGCCGAGCGACGCGGCGACCTGCGCACGCTGCTTGCCCCAGAGATCGACATTGAGGCTTGCACCCAGCCCGACAACGCCCTCGGTGTACCACGGCCCCGTCAGACCCAAAGCCGGTTCGTTCTGTGCGAACGGGCCAAGAAAGCCGTTTGCGGAAACATGCTCGCGATCCAGCAATGCCAGCGCGACCACCTGCAAGCCCGTCCCCGCGCTGACCAACTCGACATCCGATCTGGCCTGCGCGACGCGCGTGCGCGCAATCACCATCGTCGGTGCGTTGGCGAGCGCCTGATCGATCAGCGCGTCGAGTTGCGCATCGCCGTAGCGCGTCCACCAGCGCGCGGCGGGCCAGCCATCGCGCGCGAGATGGATGTCGTCAGCGAGATTGATCTGTTCAGGGGCAACCTCCGTATAGGGCGCACTGTCGTGATGGATCAGCGCGCACCCCGACAGCGCAGACGATAGCCACGCCGCGCATAGCACGCGTCGACGCCACCGCCCATCACGCAAAACCGATCGCTGATTCATGTTCATATGGGCTGTGATGAGGGCGCCGCAACGGACGCCCCGTCCTGTACCTCGGCGCGCCAGTCCGGCAACCCCGCGACTTGCCGCGACAGTTCGTCCGCTGCGGCGATGAGCGGTCTATCGGCTGCTTCGACCGCTTGTGCAGCGATCTCGCTGCGTCGCGGCGCGCGGGCGTCGGGCGGGCTGGCCGCAAGCTCGTCCGCATACCGGTTGAGTTCGATGCGCGCCTGTTCTTGCGTCGAGCGCACGGCATCGAGCGTTTGCGAGCTCGACGCTGCCGCTTGCGCGCCCAGCGTACTGCGCAGCGCATCGCCTGCCAGCATGATCTCGCGTCCCTGCGCGAGCACGGTTTGGGCGCGCAATGTCCATTGCGCATGCTCGGCTTCCTGCCAGCCGGGCTCGAGTGCGACACGCGCGAGCGTCGCCTCGCAGTCGGCCAATACCGCCCATGCCTGCAACTGGCGCTGCGCATACGGCAATTCATCCGCCGCTTCGTCGGTGGGCGTGCGCAGTTGTGCGGCAATCGCGCGCAACATGGTTGCGAGTCTCTGCCGCAACGCGTCGCCCTCGCCTTCCCGCCAGAACGACATCTGCACAAAGGTCGCCACACCGACGCCCAGCAGAATGCCCACCATCCGGTCGCGGATTTCAGTCAGGTTCGTGGTCGGACCGAACTGCCCGAGGACGGCGAGCGAGAACGTGAATATCACCTGGATGCCGGCGTAGCCGATCCGCTCCGATCCCGCCGATATCCATGCCCCGAGCGCGGCGACGGGCAGCGTGATCAACAGCAAGCCGACGATATCGTCGAGATGAGGAATGACGAACACCACCATGAAGAGCGCCAGCGCACTGCCAATCGCGGCCCCCGTCAGCCGCAGTAGCGCACGCTGCGTCGATGCGCCGAGGCTCGGCAGCGCGACGATCACGCAGGTCAGCATGATCGTGTGTATGCCCTGCCAGTCGACCGCGTTGTAGAAAACGTAGCAGGCCAGCACCGCAAGCAGCGTCTTCAACGAAAAGCGCAGGTATGCGGGGTTCGTCCATGCGTCGGGCGCCACCATCGGCTCGTCCGCGGCCGGTTTGCCCGTCTCCGCACCCCGCGCGGTGAGATCCGCGTATGCATGCAGCGCGCGCTGCAACTCGCCTGCGGCAGGAATCGTGTCGGCGGCATTGTGTTCTTCCGGCGTCGCGGTGCTCACGTGACGATACGGTTCGCCCGACATCACCGCTTCGTCGAGTGCCCGGACGTTCGCCCGCAACTCGGACAACATCGCACGCCGCGCCGGCGAAGGCGCCGGCCATGTATCGGGCAACTCGCTCGCGCCGCGATACAGACGCGACACGGTCGCGATGAGTGCAAGCTGCGACGCCTGATGCTCACGATAATGCGCATCTCGCATCGTCGTGAACCGCAGCAGCTTTTGCAGGGTCAGCGCGCCTTGCTGGACGGCGGCTAGCGTGATCGGCGTGAGGTTCGGGGTGTTGTCGATCAGTTGCGTCAGCCGCATGTCGAGCGCCGCAAGCTGCCGATGGATTTCCGTCTTGAGCTGCAACTGCGGTTCGGCGGGCAACAGCAGCGTATTGACCACGAGCGCCAGCGCGATCGGGTAGTTGACGGCGACCCATACCCACAACACCGCGCGAATCAGCAGGTCGGCCTGATCCGTCTGGTCCACGAAGCTCTGCACATAGATCACGACGATGGCGACGATGAAAAACACCACGCCGATCTTCAGAACGCGCAGCAAATACACGCTGCCGAAAAACACCGCACTCGCAACGACGATGCGCAGCAACGGGTAGTCGAATGTGAATTTCAGCAGCAGGATCGACAGGCCAATGGCGAGCGTCGATCCGAGCATGAACATGATGCCGACCAGCCGCGTCACCACCACGTTCGCCTGTGTGACGTAAAACACCACCAGCAGTGACAGCGGAAGCTCCGGCACTTCGAGCGCCATCGAAGCGACGATCACGATTGCGCTCGTCAACATGCAACGCAACATCACGTTGAGCCGACCAGGAAAAGGCGCAAGCTCGCGTGTCAGGAAATCGCCTGCATTGCGCAGCATAACGGGCATCGGCGGCAAGTAGTCGGCGGCGGCCATGGGCGCTCCTCAATGGCGTTCGCCGTCGTTGCCCGGGTGCAGCACCGCCACCGCCGACGTGCCGACGCGGAACAGCTCGGGGTTTGGATCATCTACAAGGATCTTGACCGGAAACCGCTGTGACACATGAACCCAGTTAAGCGTGCGTTGAATGCGCGGCAATCCGCCGGGCAAGGCGAGACCGGCTTCGTCGGACGCGATGCCATAACTGATCGAATCGACGGTGCCCCGAAAGCGCTGATCCGTATCGCTCATCAGATACACCGTCGCTGGCGTCCCCGTCCTGATGCCCTTGAGTTCCGTCTCACGAAAGTTCGCGACCACGTACCAGTGGCGCGTATCGATCAACGTGAAGACCGGTTTGAGCGCCGTTGCAAACTGGCCCGTCGCCGTCTTCAACGACACGATGCGTCCGTCGAAAGGCGCTCGCACCGTCGCATACTCCAGATTCAGTTCCGCAAGCGAGATTTCCGCCGTGACAACGGCACGTTGCGCAACCAGCGCATCGACGCCGCTCACGGCGGCTGCCGCCTGCTGCGCCTGCAGTTGCGCGGCGCTGAGTTCGGCCTGCGTGGCGCGTTGCGCGGTGCGCGCACGGTCGACGTCCTCCGCCGACACATAACCGTGCGACAACAGCGGCTCCATGCGATGTAGCGTATCGGACGCCTGAGCGGCTGCGGCGCGTGCACGCTCGACAGCCGCGCGCACCGACTCAGCGTTGTACTGCTGCGCGTTGACCGTGCGCTGGGTCAACTCGATCTGCCTGTCGAGCGCAACGAGCGACGCCTTGCCCCGCGTCAGCGCATCCTGATACGGACGCGGATCGATGCGAAACAGCAGATCGCCCTGCTTCACCGCCTGGTTGTCGTGCACGGGCAATTCGACGATGCGGCCGTTCACCTCGGGTACGACGTCGATCGTATCCGCGTAGACATAGGCGTCATCGGTACGCGGCGCGCGTTCCAGCTGGCGGATCACGAAGACCACCAATAGCAGCGTCAGCACGACCAGGACGATGGCCGGCCATGCGCGCTTCTTTGTCCGGTTGGCAGTTGTCGCCATTGCGTTACCTGAAGATCAATGTTGGAACAGCATCAACCAGACAGCGAGTGAAAGAAAAGTGACAAGCGTGGGATACACCACCGCCGCAGGCCACAACACAAGCCCGGCCCGCAAGCGTTTGACAATCAGATGGACGACGACCGTGAGCACCACGCCCGCGACGAGACAGAACAGCCAGTCCGGAAAGTACGCGCCGAGTACGCTGAGGGATGGCGAATTCGCGCACCCTGAAACGAGAACCGCGGCGATCGCCGCCGTCCCGCGCGCACGCTTTGCATGTGAGTCTTTGGCGAATGGAACGTGTCGTTTCAAGGCGTGCAGCCCCCGGGCAAAGCGTCGAGTTCGCAACAATAACGCGGCAATGAAGCCACGCGCATTACATGAATATGTAGTGTCGCCTTAGTAACGAATGATGTAAATCGCGCAGCGATCTGTGTTCCCCAAGGCTTACTTAAATGCTATCCAGCAGGTCTAGCAACGCGTCGCCATCGACAGGCTTTCGGAAGAAACCCAATGCGCCTCTCTGCAAATAGTAGTCTTCCGTATGCCCGGTCGGTTTGCCCGTGATAATGATGACGGGCGTGGCGGTGCCCGACTGAACCGTTTTATCGAGCACCTGAATGCCGTCGATGGGCCGCATTCCCAGGTCGGTGACAACACATAAAAGGCCCGCGTAACCGTCGGAAAAGAAATCCACTGCGGATTCATAAACCCGCGTTCCATACCCGCCAGAAGCCAGCAGGTTGGCCAGAGCCGCCAGGACGCGACGGTCATCATCAATCACGGCAACGGTTCGAACCGCGGACGCGCACATTGTTTTTCCGGCTCATGGAGTCCCACTCGGAACTGGCTCTCGCGCCAGGCTCTGGACTATCGTGTCGGCGATGCTTCGATCTGCAGTCTGCTTGCCTGCCTTACCAGCGTGGCGAATGAATCTGCGCGCATTTTTCTCATTATGTGGCCTCGATGTACCTGGACGGTGTATTCGGTGATACCAAGGACAGCCGCAGCCTGCTTGTTGAGCAAGCCGCTGACGAGTAACGGCAAGAGTTCCTGCTCACGAGGTGTCAGCGATTGATAGAGCGCGTGGAGCGCCGCTGTATCTGCCGCCTCCGCGCGAAGCACATGGGCTTTGGCGAGTGCCGCATCGATCGCGTTGAGCAACGCGTCTTCGTCGATGGGCTTGGTGAGGAAGTCAACCGCGCCGCCCTTCATGGCCAGCACCGTGGATGGCACATCGCCTCGCCCCGTGATGAAAATGACGGGAATATGAGCGTCCGAGCTGACGAGCTTCTGGACGTCCAGGCCACTCAGGCCGGGCATTCTCATATCGAGGATCAGACATGCAACGGCTTTCTGGCGCGGTGTGTCGAGAAACGCTCTGCCGGAGTTGAACGCGTGGACGGTTCTTCCGTTTGCACGCAGCAGCGCAGCGAGTGCCTCTCGCACCCGCTCGTCGTCGTCGACCAGATACACCAGTTCACCTGCGGATTCCATGGAACCCCTCTGTTGTCAGGAGGCGCCTCCCCTGACCTCGGACAGCCGACGCTCACGCGGTCGTGCCGGAGAAAAATTATACCGCCGGGATCGGTGCCCGGAAGCGCAGGCAGCATGACATGTTTATGTAATGGCGACGTTGGATTTGACGCTGTAGGTCGATCGACTGGGGTCATCGGGCGGATGGAATCGTTGCCATGTCCGAAGTATCATTTATCCATCAAAAATCTATCAGGCTTGAGGTGCCGTATGGCTCATCGCTTCCTTATCAAGGAGATAGCACTTCAGGCGGGGCTCGGTGTCGCAACTGTCGACCGGGTGCTAAATGATCGCGCCCACGTTCGGGAACACACCCGCAAGCGAGTTGAGCAGGCCATCAGAGAACTCGAAAAACAGGAACTGCAACTGGCAACCACCGGGCGAAAGTTGATTGTCGACGTCGTCGTGGAAGCGCCTGCCCGGTTTGCCGACGAGATAAGAAGCGCGCTCGAAGCCGAACTGCCGGTGCTGCACCCGGCTGTCTTTCGACCGCGATTCCACTTGCGCGAGACGATGACGACGGATGAAGTCCTCGATACGCTTCGATCGATTGGACGACGAGGCAGCCATGGGGTGTTTCTGAAGGCGCGTGACGTTCCCGAAATCGCAGCAGCGATAGGCGAGCTGCAACGAAGCGGCATTCCTGTCATCACGACCTTCACGGACATCCCATTGTCAGGGCGCATTGCCTATGCCGGGCTCGACAATCGCGTCGCCGGAGCCACCGCGGCGTATCTCATTACCCAATGGCTGGCTCCGCAGCCGGGAAACGTTTTGATAACGATGAGCGACGAGCGCTTCCGCGGCGAAGAAGAACGTGAAATAAGCTTCCGGCGCGCGTTGAGGGCGCGTCAACCGCAACTCACGTTGATCGATGCCAGTGGTGGTCATGGTCTTGACACGCTCACTGAAGAGCGGGTTCTCAAGGTCATTACCGCACACAAGAAAATCGACGCGGTCTACTCGATGGGTGGCGGAAACGTCGCCATTCTCAGGGCAATCGAAGCGAAGCAGCGGTACGCCGTTCGCTTTATCGGACACGACCTCGACAGGGATAACGTCCGACTTCTGCGAGAAGGCAAGATTCAGGCGATCTTGCATCATGAGCTTCGTCAGGACATGCGCTCGGCGTGCCAACACGTCATGCATTTTCATAGACTCTTGCCGGCGTCGGCGGTATCGCCGTCGTCATCCGTTGTCGTGGTAACGCCGGAGAATATTCCCGAGCACATTGCGAGCCGATTCCGATGATGACCGCGTTTGACGTGGTTGCCGTTCAACGTGACATCAGCCGAGGGGTTTCGGCGAACCTTGCATAACGCAGCTGTCGTTGACCACGTGATGAGCCGTGGCGCAGGGGTGCAGAAACCGATGTTTGACGACGGACTGCATGTCAACACCCGGCCACTCACCTTCGACAACCATCACGCGCCGCTCGCCTCCACGACGACGTCGAGGATAAAGAACCGTTGAGCCTGCCAGTCTCCGGCGACGAGATCGATGGTTGCTTGGCCCGCGCGCCGCGCCACGAACATGATCCCGTTTGGCAAGCCCGCTGGCGTGATGACGTATCCGTCCTCCCCCATCACGCCGGGAAGAAATGGGCCCAAAAACTCGAGCACGTCCGCCCCGGAAAGGACGTGCCCGCCCATCGCTGGCGCGATGAGAACATCGCCGGCTTCAATATGCAATGTCCCGGGCAGCGAGTCCGTCAATCTCAGCTCGATCAATCGACTCATCGTCGCTCACTTGCAAGTCCCGTTTGGCTGATAAAAGAATATAGCTTCCTCACACCGTTACCTCTACATCTTCCGATGCGCTCCAGGCGTCCCGATCCACAGAGGACTTCTGCGCGTCGTCTGGCGTATCCATCGTGTTGTACGCCGCCTTCGGATAGATCCGCGCGGCAAACGTGTAGTCGGTGCGGTTGATATCCAGGCCGCCCTGAATAGGCTGACCATCGCGGGTGATGCTTCCTGGAAGCTGATAGCACATGATCGAAGTCTGATCGGGCGGGGTTGCCATGATCGACCGCTCATCAAGCGCGGTGAGCACCTGCTGATCCACGGCCGTCTTGTTCCAGCCGTACTGCCGGTAGAAAAAGTCGTAGGCCTTTTGCGGATCGATCCGCGCGACCAGTGCCTGGCGCATATGCTCGTGCGGAAAGCCCAGCGTGTGCCCGGTTTCGTGCCGAACGACACGCAGGTATTCCGACTCCGGCGTATTCATTGTGAACGATTCCAGGTTCATCGTCGGCCGATCTTTCGGGATATGAAGAATGTCCGTGCCGAGATACGACCAGTATCCTCCCGGGCCACGAGAAATGCGTACGTCTCCCACCCCCTGTGTTTCGACGAACGTCACGCACGATACCCGCGCCCACGCATTCATGTGACTCAGAATGCGCGCACGAAGATCAGTGGGCGTGTTCTCCATGAAGCTCACTGTCATTTGACGCGCTGTCGGCCCCCAGTACTTGGATGTCATGACTGCGATGGCCATCGGTTCGAGAGGCACGTTCGCAGCCAGCATCGACGAAGCAGCAAACGCGGGTGCGTTGACGGGATTCACCTTGACTGCTGTTTGGGCCGCTGAAACGGAGAGCCGATCGGGAAGCGTCTTGATCGTGCACGATGGTGCTTCACCGTGTGGGGCCGCCGACGCCGCTACCGGGTTGTCTTTATGCTCGTCGCCATCCGACGCATTGCCGTTGACTGCCGCGTCCGCAACTTGCAGAATCTTCACGAGCGTCTGAAGAAGTTCTTTGTCGTCCGCACTCATAGTTCACCTCCATAAAGTAGCGATCAATCTTGCATTGCCTTTAAATCGCGAAACGCGAACCTGCCGGTTCAACGCGGATAAGCCGTCAAGAGATAACAGTCGTCCGCGGTCTTACGCACGATTGCAACCCACGCCGTCGTCTTCTGGCAGACGTACCCTTTGTTTTCCTGACAGGGCGAGCGGTTCTTGCCACCATCCGATACGGTGACAACCGTACCCACCGTGGTGCCCGCAACACCATTGATGACGTAGTCGCCGGCAGCGCCACCTGCATAGCGAGCCCCTTCTTGATCGATGACTGGTCTCAGCGCATTCAGCAATGCAGATCGATCCGACCACGCGCTCGCGGCATTTCCGTTTGGCGCGCACGCGGGACCATTGTGACCGCCGCGATTCGTCAAGCGGCCTATGAGGCCGTTCACTGAAACGCCAACGTGACACGCAAGCGCATGGCCGCCCGCATCCTCCTGCGCGTCCAGCCATTGCGCCCAACGTCCATTGGCGGGTGGACGACAGGTTTGCGCGACCGCCGACACAGTCGCCAAAGAAGCCGCACACCACACAAGTCCTATCGCGCCCCGCCTCGCAATTCGACGCGTGACACGATTCAACGTCATTTGAGAAGTACGCATTTCCTTCACCTCGTTTTGATAAGCGAAACAACGTACGGATCTGGCTCTTCAGTCGTCTTCTGCAGGCAATTCGAGAAGGCGACCGGACTCGCGAACCGCTTGCCCATTTCCCGCTTTGATCATCGTCGCCCACGCCTTGGCATTGGCTGAGAACCAGTTGTCCAGGACGCTTGCACCGATTGCGTCGCACGAGATCGAACCGCCCAATTCGGGATCGGCGTCGCGCGTCCAGTTGACGAACGCGAACCACACACGGGTAGTCGGACCGCCGGGCACGACAGCCGGCGACACCGCGCCGCAATAAAGCGTCAGCGCAACCTGTTCAGACTCGTCGTCAGGCGGAATCAAACCCTGCTCGACGAGAAAGTTCACCTGCTGCTCCGGCCGGCTGAACGGCATCCTCCCTAGCACCCTTGCCACGCCTTCCAGACACGACACGGATTGCTCCGAATGCCTGCTCCCGTCGATGGACCGAGCGCCAGGATTCGCAGCAACGCCTGCCGGGCGGCGGACTGATAAGAGTCAGGCGCATCGCGTTGCATATGCGACGTGGCATACCCATCGACGAGGCCAAAGATATCGAGCGCTCTGTCGCGACTCGTCTGCAGATCTTCGCTGTCATTCGCGATCAGAAAAAAGGCCGACTGAGGCGTTGTACTCATTGTGGTTCTCCCAAAACCCGATCCGCTGAACGTGCTTGCGAAGACAGCGTTCGCGGGCCGGCCAGAGCCGACCCACAAGGCGCCTCGACAGGCCGATAAAACGCCTTAGCTAACCTTGTCGCTGAAGAACGTCGTGGCTTCTTCGATCTTGTTGATGGCCGACGCTCCGACGAGTTTGTCGAATGCCGCCTGGACCGTCGCGTTGCTCTTGTACAGCGCGAAGTTCCAGATTGCGTCGACCTCGATGTATTGCAGGTCGACGTCGATCAGCGTTGCCGACGCGCAGCTGGAGTAGACCTTTCTGTCCTTGGACGTGAAATCGCAGAAGTACATCTTCAGGTGCGGCATCACCATCAAGGTGTTTCCGACCTGTTGCGCGTCGATGAACACCGTGTTGGACGCGAAATGGAAGGGCTTGCTCGACGAATCGACGCCCGCACTGATCTTCTGGCCGAACGATCCGATAAACGACTGGAAGGCGCTCAGCAAAGGCCCTTTGGTCGCGAAGCCAAGGATCGACTGAAGGAATTCCGACGACAGTTCGACGCCGCGTATCGTCTTCTTGTATCCCGTGTTCTGGAAGCTGAACGGGCCAAGAAGCGGATAATTGACCAGAACCTGTTTCCAGACAGAAGTGTCGAAAAGGAGATCCGGATTGTTCGCCTTTGCAGCCCGGCTCTGACAATACGTAGTACCGAGCGACGTCAGATTCAACATGCACCGGCTTGCCGTTTCCAGATCCGCCTGCACATTGGCGGGAACGTCCCGACTCAGTTGCACGGCGCTGAACAGCCCAGCTGTGTTCTGGTCGACGGGTGGCGGCGGCGCGGCAGGTGCAGCTGCCGCCCCCGGATAGTAATTCGGATGAATCTCGGGAAACGTCTCGCCAAAAAAGGTCGCGGCCGCTGCAACCTGATTATGAAGTTGCTGGATTTGTTCGGGTGCATTCATGGCTTTTCTCCGTCTGGATTAACCGAATAGCGGTCACACAAATTGCTGCGTGCCGTTGTCAGCACAATGGCGCTATTCATAGCTCAGAGAAATACCTCCGAATGCGTAGTGCGAAAGGTCCGTTAAGCAATACGATTGGCTGACAATTAGCGCAGTGAGTTTGCAATGCGCATCAAGGCAGCCATGTCATGGATCTGGAGTTTTCGCATCAGGTTTTCGCGATGCTTGCTGACCGTCCGGGGACTGATTTTTAGTTTTTTCCCGATCTCCTTGCTGGTCAATCCGGCAGCGATGAGGCGCAGCACGTCTATTTCACGTTTGCCGAGTGTTGCAGCAATGATGGGGAAAAGGATTCATTGACGACGATTGCGCAACAGTCACCGCGTAGGAGACCAACTGGACGGTCGTCGAGAGCCCAAGCTTTTGCGCGATATTGGCTCGATGCTTTCGAACCGTCTGCGGTGATATTTTCAATGAAGCGGCAATCTGGTCCCCTCGTAAGCCATTTCCAATCAGCAAAACGATTTGTTTCTCTCGCTGCGTCAATGGTTTCATTATTTTTTAATGTTTTGTACACAATCGCGCGGAATCTACCCAAGATTGTGCATGATCGTATGACCGTTTGACGAAAGTCGCTTTTCGAAATGTCAATACCGTGTCAATGAGCGACCCACGCATATTGTTTACTGAATTGATTTACAGATGTGGGCAATTCCCCGATTGGAAATGACATGCTCGCGTGACACCCTTGATATCAACGGTGACTCAAACATAAATTCGGGAATGGGATTTCGATTTTTATTGATCGTTTTCCCTGGTCGCTGATCGGATTATTTTGTATTTATGTAGATGCGCGAGCCTTTGACGACGCCCGGATTGCGTTACGCGGCGTGATGGGCGCCAGAGCGGCGCCGCCGAAAGTCACGGACGTTCAGGATCTGATGCGCGAGCGATTAACAAGGCACGTGTGCGGCCGCGCTGGATGTACTGAAGAGCCCCTGAACGGCGCCGTAGCCCGCACTCGCGAATCTTGCGTTCTCAACGCGGGTCGAAAATCCTTCAGCCTTTCACACACGTTAAAGCATGGAGCAATCCACACCAGCGCAAGCGTGGAAAGCGTAACGCTCGCGCAATAGCTGAAGTTACAGCCGCTCAATCAGCCGCGCGTCGCCATGTTCGCAGTACGCGTGACATGCGGTGCGTGCAGCGTTCGCCGCGCCGTGCACGAACAACGGCGCGTCCGAGCGGCGCGACATCGACACCACGATCGAAGGCGGCGACGGCTGCAACGGCAACTCAACCACTTCGCCGCGCGCGATCAACTCGTCGACGAAAAGCCGCGGAATGGCCGCGACGCCAAAGCCGTCGCGCACCAGTTGCACGATCACCGAGATCGATGGCGAGCCGGTGATGCGCGTGTCGGCGAGCGGCACGCCATTCGCGAGCGCGAGCTTGCTGACGATGTCTTCGAGCGCGCGATGCGGCGCCGTTCCACGGCCGAACGTCAGGATAGGATGCCGCAACACGCGCTTTGCGAGCCCGCTTCGAGACAAGGGCAACAGACCCGCGCGCGCGATCCAGTGAACGGGATAATTGGCAAGCGCGTCGCACACGACCGATTCCTCATCGCTGCCCTCCACGCGAATGATCAGATCGAGTTCGCCCGCCATCAGGCGGCGCTGCAGCACCACGCTCACGTCCACCGCGAGATCCACTTCGAGTTGCGGATAGTCGGTGGCGAGCATGCGCATGTAGTCGGCGAGCCAGCTGTGCACGACCGTTTCGATCACGCCCAGACGCAGCTTGCCGCGCATCGCGCCTTCGTTGGACGCGGCCGCCTGCAACTGACGCGTCGCCTCGACCACGGCTTTCGCGTAGCCGAGCAGGTAGTCGCCATTCGGTGTCAGGCGAAATTCGCGGCTGTCGCGATCGACCAGCACGGTCTGCAATTCATCTTCGAGCGCTTTCAGACGCTGGGAAATCGCAGCGGGCGTGGCATGCAGCGCCGTTGCCGTCGTGCGGAAGCTGCGCAATTTCGCGAGCGTGACGAACGTTTCGAGAAAGCGAGTATTCATGGCGCGAAGCGCTTCAAAAAAAGCGACGTGACTCGGGAAAACCCGCGGATTCGTTAAGAAATTCTATTCGTGGACAGCAAAGAAAACTAGTTGGCGTCAAATTTTCTTCTTTTCTATGCTTTGCCTGACGGTACGCAATTCGAGATGTGACGCGCGCCGCCAACCTAAAACATTCAGAAGCCCGCCCGACCATGACTCCATCCGAATTCCGCCAGGCCGTTCGTCACGGCGACTTTCGCGGCCCGACAGCCGGACAGTGCGGCGAGTACGCGCAAGCCAATCTCGCGATACTGCCCGCCGCACACGCGCATGATTTCCTGCGCTTCTGCCATGCGAATCCGAAACCGTGCCCGCTGCTGGGCGTCGGCGAACCGGGCGACTTCCGCGTGCCGGTGCTCGGCCGCGATATCGACATCCGCACCGACGTGCCGGCCTACAACGTCTATCGCGACGGCGTGCTGAGCGAGCGCGTCGATTCGATCGAAGCGCTTTGGCAGGACGATTTCGTCGTGTTCGCGATTGGCTGCTCGTTTTCGTTCGAGCACATGCTCGCGCTCGAAGGCATCGGGCTGCGTCACGTCGAAGAAGGACGCAACGTGCCGATGTACCGCACGCATATCGCCAACCGGCGCGCGGGCGTGTTCGGCGGCGAACTCGTGGTGTCGATGCGCCCGATGCGCGGCGCCGACGCGATTCGCGCCGTGCAGATCACGAGCCGCTTTCCTGGCGTGCACGGCGCGCCCGTCCATATCGGCGACCCTGCGGAACTTGGCATCGCCGATCTGGCGCGCCCCGACTTCGGCGACGCAGTGACGATCCACGCGGGCGAGCTGCCCGTCTACTGGGCGTGCGGCGTGACCCCGCAGACCGCTTTGATGGCGGCCAGGCTGCCGCTCGCAATCGCCCACGCACCGGGCCACATGCTGATGACGGATATCACGAACGCGTCGCTAGCCGTGTTCTGACAAACGCGGCGCGTCGCGCCGCATCGCTGGGCATCCCATTCGTTGAACGAGATCTGGCCGCGCCGACCAGAGGGGCTGACTCATTCCTTTGAATCATTTTCAGGCGTGCGGGCGGCGCCGCACGTGCCTCCAGCGTCCCACACGCGTCGATCAACAGGAGCAACAGATGGACAGCAAGACACTCACGGCAATCGCTGACGAGCCCAGCGAAGCGGCCGGCGCCAGCCGGATTTCATGGTATGCAGAAGCCGGTCCGCGCGCGCGTCGTGCGTTCTGGAGCTGCAAGGTCGGCTACATGCTCGACGGCATGGACACGCAGATGCTCTCGTTCGTGATCCCGACCCTCGTCGCGACGTGGGGCATCACGCTCGCGGATGCGGGATTCATCGGCACGCTGACGCTGCTTTCGTCGGCCTTGGGCGGCTGGATCGCCGGCATATTGTCGGACCGCATCGGCCGCGTTCGCACGCTGCAGCTCACCGTGTTGTGGTTCGCCGTCTTCACCGGTCTATGCGGACTCGCGCAGAACTATGGCCAGTTGCTTGCCGCACGCGCACTGATGGGTTTCGGCTTCGGCGGTGAATGGACTGCGGGGGCCGTACTGATCGGCGAGGTGATTCGCGCACGCGACCGCGGCAAGGCCGTGGGCCTCGTGCAGTCGGGCTGGGCGCTCGGCTGGGGCATGGCCGCCCTGCTCTACGCCGTGCTCTTTTCAGCGATGGCGCCGGAAATCGCGTGGCGCGCGCTGTTCCTGATCGGCCTCGTGCCCGCCGCTCTCGTGCTGCTGATTCGCCGCTATGTGAAGGAACCCGAAGTGTTCGAGCAGGCGAAGGCGATCCGGCGCAACGCCAACGATACACCGCGCTTCACTGAAATCTTCGCGCCGAAGCTGCTGTCCACGACGCTGCGCGCCGCGCTGCTCACGACAGGCGCGCAAGGCGGCTACTACGCGATCACCACGTGGCTGCCCACGTTCCTGAAGACGGAACGCCATCTGACGGTGATGGGCACGGGCGGCTATCTGGCGATGATCATCGTTGGCTCGTATATCGGCTACCTGTCGAGCGCGTGGCTGACGGACCGCATTGGCCGCAAGCCCAATTTCATTCTGTTCGCCGTCGGCTCGATGGCCATCGCGTTCGCTTACACGTCGCTGCCGCTCACGAATACGTCGATGCTCTGGCTCGGTTTTCCGCTTGGCTTCTTCGCCTCCGGCATCTTCTCGGGCATGGGCGCGTTTCTCACCGAACTCTTCCCCACCCGGGTGCGCGGCTCGGGACAGGGCTTCTGCTACAACGTCGGCCGCGCGATCGGCGCGATGTTTCCCGTGCTGATCGGCTCGCTGTCGAAAGAGTTCGGCCTTGGCACGAGCATCGGCATTTTTGCCGTGGCCGCCTACGGCGTATTGATCATCGCCGCCCTCACGCTGCCCGAAACTCGCGGACGAGAACTCGAATCCGCATGAATCCGGCGTGCCCGTTCGATCAACTGTCTCTGCATTTCGACCTTATCTTTCATCGCACCATGAACCAAGATCACGTACCCGAAGCATGCACGCCGTCCCGCTGGCAATTCTGGATCGACCGGGGCGGCACCTTCACCGATATCGTCGCGCGTCGGCCGGATGGCTCGCTGACCACACACAAGCTGCTCTCCGAAAACCCCGAGCACTACCGTGACGCAGCCGTTGCGGGCATCCGTCATCTGCTCGGTTTGCGCGCCGGCGAAGCGATCACGCCGCGCGATGTCGAGATGGTCAAGATGGGGACGACCGTCGCGACCAATGCCTTGCTCGAACGCAAGGGCGAACCCGTTGCGCTCGTGACCACGCGCGGCTTCCGCGACGTGCTGCGGATCGCGTACCAGAACCGTCCGCGTCTTTTCGACCTCGACATAGCGCTGCCCGAAGCGCTCTATCAGCGCGTGATCGAAATCGACGAACGTGTGGGCGCACAAGGCGACCTTGTCGTACCGCTCGATCTTCCTGCCACAGAAGCGGCCTTACGTGAGGTCTTCGATGCCGGTATCCGCGCGCTAGCGATCGTGCTCGTTCACGGCTATCGGCATACTGCGCACGAAAGCGAAGTCGCGGCACTGGCGCGGCGCATCGGCTTTACACAGGTCTCGGTTTCGCATGAGGTATCGCCGCTGATGAAGATGGTGTCGCGCGGTGACACGACAGTCGTCGACGCTTATCTGTCGCCTATCCTGCGCCGTTACGTCGATCAGGTCGCGAGCGAAATGCCCGGCGTGAATCTGCAGTTCATGCAGAGCAGCGGCGGCCTTACGCGTGCAGATCTGTTCCAGGGCAAGGACGCGATTCTTTCCGGCCCGGCGGGCGGCATCGTCGGCATGGTGCGCGCGGCGCAGGCGGCGGGCTTCGAGCACGTCATCGGCTTCGATATGGGCGGCACGTCCACTGACGTGTCGCATTTCAACGGCGAGTTCGAGCGCGTGTTCGAAACGCAGGTGGCGGGCGTGCGCATGCGTGCGCCGATGATGAGCATTCACACGGTAGCGGCAGGCGGCGGCTCGATACTCGGCTTCGACGGCGCGCGTCTGCGTGTCGGTCCCGCTTCGGCGGGCGCGAATCCCGGTCCTGCCGCGTACCGGCGCGGCGGCCCGCTGACGGTGACCGACTGCAACGTCATGCTCGGCAAGATTCAGCCCGACTATTTTCCGCGTGTGTTCGGCCCGCATGCCAATGAGCCGCTCGACCGCGAAGCGGTGGCCACACGCTTTCGAGCACTCGCCGACGAAATCTGCGCGGCAACGGGCCAACGTCGCACGCCGGAAGAGATCGCCGAAGGCTATCTGGAGATTGCGATCGGCAGCATGGCGAACGCAATCAAGAAGATTTCAGTGCAGCGCGGCCACGACGTGTCGCAATACGTGCTCACGACGTTCGGCGGCGCAGGCGGCCAGCATGCATGCGGCGTGGCCGATGCACTCGGTATGACGAGCGTGTTCGCGCATCCGCTCGCGGGCGTGCTGTCGGCGTTCGGCATGGGTCTCGCCGATCAGACCGCAATGCGCGAGCGCGCGCTCGAAATCGTGCTCGACGACACGTCGCTTGCATCCGTCGACGCGGCACTCGATGCGCTCGCCGATGAAGCAGCGGGCGTGCTGCTCGATCAAGGCGTCGACGCTGCGCGCATTTCGACGGTGCGGCGCGTGCACCTGCGCTATCAGGGCACCGATTCGGCGCTCGCAGTCAGCGCAGGCAGCGTGCAGTCGATGCGCGAGGCGTTCGAAGCCGCCTATCGACAGCGCTACGCGTTTCTCATGGCGGATACGCCGCTCGTGGTGGAACTTGCGTCCGTTGAAGCCATCGGCCATTCGGATGCCCAGCCGGTGACAGGCAGCATCGCCGTTCGCCCTGCCGGCGACACGCCCACAGCCGCCGCGACGGTTTGCATGTATTCGGGCGGCCGCTGGCACGACGCGTCGCTCTATTCGCGCGACACGCTGATGGCGGGCGACAGGCTCGACGGCCCGGCCATCATCGCGGAGAAGAACGGCACGACCGTGGTCGAACCCGGCTGGCAGGCGGCGCTGACGGGCGACGGCAACATCGTGATGACGCGCGTGCTCGCGCTGCCGACGCGCCGTTCGATCGGCACGCAAGCCGACCCGGTGCGGCTAGAGATCTTCAACAATCTGTTCATGTCGGTGGCCGAGCAGATGGGGCTTCGCCTGCAGAACACGGCCTACTCAGTCAACATCAAGGAACGGCTCGACTTCTCGTGCGCGATCTTCGACGCGGCCGGCAATCTGATTGCGAACGCGCCTCACATGCCCGTGCATCTGGGCTCGATGGGCGAAAGCATCCGAACCGTCATCGAACGCAATCGCGGCACGATGCGCGACGGCGATGTGTTCATGCTCAACGATCCGTATCACGGCGGCACGCATCTTCCCGACGTCACCGTCATCACGCCCGTGTTCGCTGACGGCAGCGAAGCGCCCCTCTTCTATGTTGGTTCGCGCGGTCATCACGCGGATATTGGCGGGATTACACCAGGCTCGATGCCGGCCGCGTCGACGCATATCGACGAAGAAGGCGTGCTGATCGACAACTGGAAACTCGTTTCAGCCGGTGTGCTGCGCGATGCCGAAACGCGCGCACTGCTGGCGTCCGGCCGCTATCCCGCGCGCAACATCGTGCAAAACATGGCCGACCTGCGCGCGCAGGTCGCTGCCAACCAGAAAGGCGTGGACGAGTTGCGCCGCATGGTCGCGCAATTCGGCCGAGACGTGGTGCTCGCTTTCATGCAGCACGTGCAGGACAACGCGGAAGAAGCAGTGCGTCGCGTGATCGGTGCGCTCAAGGACGGCGCGTATCGCTATGCGCTCGATAACGGCGCGGTGATCGACGTTGCGATCCATGTCGATCCTTCCACGCGCAGCGCAACCGTCGATTTCACAGGCACCTCCGCGCAACTGCCGAACAACTTCAACGCGCCGAAGGCGGTCTGCATGGCGGCCGTGCTCTACGTGTTCCGCACACTGGTGGGCGACGATATTCCGCTCAACGCCGGTTGTCTGAAGCCGCTTTCCGTGATCGTCCCGGAGGGTTCGATGCTCAATCCCGTCTATCCCGCTGCCGTCGTGTCGGGCAACGTCGAGACTTCATCCGCGATCACGAACGCACTGTATGGCGCGCTCGGCGTCGTGGCGTCGAGCCAGGGCACGATGAACAACTTCACGTTCGGCGATGCACGCTACCAGTACTACGAGACGATCGCGGGCGGCAGCGGCGCGGGAGACGGCTTTAACGGCGTCGATGCCGTGCAGACGCATATGACCAACTCGCGCCTGACGGATCCTGAAGTGCTCGAATGGCGTTATCCCGTGCGGCTCGAATCGCATCTGATCCGCAACGGTTCGGGCGGTGCTGGACGGTGGAACGGCGGCAATGGCGCGATCCGGCGCATCCGCTTTCTCGCGCCGATGACAGCCTCGATTCTGTCGAACAACCGCATTCACGCGCCATTCGGCGCGGCGGGCGGAGGTGCGGGAAGACAGGGCAGCAATCGCGTCGAGCGAGCGGATGGCGGGATCGTCGCGCTGGGCCATATCGCCAGTGTCGAGATGGCTGCGGGTGATGTGTTCGTCGTCGAGACGCCCGGCGGTGGTGGTTTCGGGCAGATTTGATGGGGCTTGCCGCGAGCCGTTACATGCAGCGCGGCTCGCGGTACGTTCCTGAGCGCACTGCCTTCAGTACTGGATCATTCCGTTACCCCGAGCAGATGTTCAATGTGTTCTTCAACACGCGCACGCGCCTCGGTAATCGCGCGATCCTGAGTCCGGGAAACGAGCGGAAAGTCGAGACCGTTGCCCTTGAATCTCCCCGCGTAGTGCACCCATGACCGATAGGCGAACACGCCTGAATCGCGCCGGACGAGGTTGATCGTGACGTCGTAGGTACGCTGCATGCCGCTCGCTCGCGTGTAGGGAAACTTGTGGACTTCCGAGTGAATCATGGATACCGCCTCCTGTTGTCCGAGTCTGGCGTGACGCTTCGTGCAGGCGTGCGTATTGGCCCGGCTTCGAAGCCTGCTAATCGTTGAAGACAAAACCGTTGCGTCTCAAAGAAGATCGGCCGCAGATTCGTGTCCGGCACCGTGTTTCTTTGACCGGATATCGCAGGGCGGCAACGGCATCGGTTCGTTGTCCGCGAATGCCGTGCCGCACCGCACGGCAAACGCGAAGGCAGATTCCCGGTTCGCAAAGTGGCCCAGGTCGCCGAGCGACGTCGCCTCGCCATCCTCTTCGAGAATAGCGACCCGGGCGACAAAGGTATTGCCGCTTCGTGCGACCGACGGCTGAATCGCTACACCGTGGTGATAGAAGTGCATATCGCCTCCTCAGACCCTTATAGGGGGACCCCACGACGGGCTGGATTGCGCCAATGCTGTCTGGAAGTCCTGACAGCAGTGTAAGGTATTTGTCAGGATTCGGGAATGGGATAAATGTCGATGCGGCATCGCATCGCGAGTCTTCAATCAACATGTTCGACTTCATCGAATGGGTTCATCGGACCGACCGTACGGCAAACAGAGACGTTGAGGTCAGCATGTGATCACGCGAACAGGCTGCACATTCGCTGCGATCTCACTCATGTCCTCATCAAGGAAACACCATGCTTCAGTTCTACTTCCACCCTTCGCCCAATCCCCTCAAAGTGGCGCTTTTGCTCGAAGAGCTTGAAACGCCATTCGCGCTTTCCTCTGTCGATACCTTCAAGGGAGAGCAACACACGCCGGCGTACCGGAAGATCAACCCGAACGGCAAGGTGCCAGCCATCGTCGATGACGGTGTGACCGTGTTCGATTCGCACGCGATTCTTCTGCACCTCAGCGCAAAACATGGAAAGTTCGTGCCTTCCGCAGCGTCGCAGCGCGCCGCGATGCTCTCGTGGCTCCAGTTCGTCGCGACCGGGCTGTCGCCGTTTTCGGGTCAGGCCGTGCACTTCCTGCACCACGCACCGGAGCCGCTGCCGTATGCGCGCAACCGCTATCTGAAAGAAGTCGAGCGTCACTATCGCGTTCTCGATGAGCATCTGGCGACCTCGAAGTATCTGGCTGGCGACACCTACTCGATCGCCGATATCGCGCTGTGGGGCTGGGCGAATTTTGCTGGCTATATCCTGGGCGAGAAGGGACTCACCGACTATCCGCACGTCAAGCGCCTGGTCGATGAGATTTCGGCGCGCCCGGCCGCTGTCCGCGCGTTGGCGCTGAAAGACCGGCTCACGTTCAAGGCCGAGTTCGATGAAGAGACGCGCCGCGCGCTGTTCCCGCAGAACGCCTCGCTCACGGTCTAAACAGGCCGCGAGAACCTGCGTGCCGGCCATCTGAAATGGCGTGTGCCGGCGCGTTGCAGATCGATGCTGTAGTGTTACAGCTTTCCTTTTCTCGCAGCCGACATCGCAGATACCGGCTGACCGAATCCACTGCTATGAAAAAGATCGGCTTTCTCTCTTTTGGTCACTGGGCCAATTCTCCGGGTTCACAAGCGCGATCAGCAGCCGATGTTCTTCTGCAATCCATCGACCTCGCCGTCGCCGCCGAAGAACTCGGCGCGGATGGCGCCTTCTTTCGCGTGCATCATTTCGCTCAACAGCTTGCGTCGCCTTTTCCCCTTCTCGCCGCAATCGGCGCGAAGACGCGCACGATCGAGATTGGAACGGGTGTCATCGACATGCGCTACGAGAATCCGCTCTACATGGCGGAAGACGCCGGCGCAGCCGATCTGATCGCTGGTGGACGGCTGCAGCTCGGTATCAGCCGAGGCTCGGGCGAACAGGTTATCGATGGATGGCGCCACTTCGGGTACGCGCCGGATGAAGGCGAGACACACGCCGATCTGGCACGCCGTCACACAGAAGTGTTTTATGAAGTGCTGCGAGGCAAGGGTTTTGCACAGCCGAATCCGCGCCCCATGTTTGCCAACCCGCCGGGACTTCTACGCGTCGAGCCGCATTCCGAAGGACTTCGTGACCGCATCTGGTGGGGTTCGGGCTCCAACGCAACTGCCGTTTGGGCAGCGAAGATGGGCATGAACCTGCAGACCTCCACGCTGAAGAACGACGAAACGGGCCGACCGCTTCATATCCAGCAAGCCGAGCAGATCCAGGCTTACCGTGATGCATGGAAAGAGGCCGGGCATACGCGAGCGCCGCGCGTGTCGGTCAGCCGGAGCATCTTCGCGCTCGTGAATCAGCAGGACCGGATGTATTTCGGTCGGGGCACGCAGAGCAACGACACGATCGGTTTTCTCGACGACGACGTCCAGAAGATCTTTGGCCGGAATTACGCTGCGGAGCCCGATGTCCTCATCGAGGAACTGGCAAAAGACGAAGCCATCGCAGCCGCCGATACGTTGCTGCTCACCGTGCCCAATCAGTTGGGTGTCGAGTACTGCGCGCATGTTATCGAATCGATTCTCACGCATGTCGCTCCCGGTCTCGGTTGGCGCTAACGCGTGGAAGACCCGGCAGAAACGAGTCTGGTCATTTCTGACGACGATTGAAGATACACACGGGCCGCGGCGCGACAGGTTTCCGGCCAAATTAGGTGGATTTTGAGCCAGCAAAAAAGGCCTGACGCACACTTCCTGCCGCCGCAAAGGCCATCAATTCGATCAGATGTTCAAGCACATCCGGTCGTGGCGGCTTCAATTTCCCGAGGCGCAAAAACCTTCGCGCCACTCCGACGCGCCTTGTCCGATAAGGCGAAGCCGACGTTGAAGCACGTCCGGTGCATCGAAATCGCCCTCTCCTTTTAGCGGCTCCAACACGCACAAATTCACTGTCCAGTGCAGCCGCGCAAGCCTTCCTGCTGGCTGTCACTTGTTCCTTCCGCGCAAGACTGTTTGTCCGACGTGGATATTCGACCTCCATGTTCGTCCGCCTACATTGTGTCTATTGGATCGATCGGCAAGAGGCATAAAGGCCGAACAACCAACGTTCGACAACATAGGGCGGCGTGGCACGGACAGCGCCAGCAGCCCTCGATAGGAGCATGTAATGAGCGAAGCAGATAAAAGCGCTGTGCGCGAGTTGAATCATTTCATCGACGGTCGGCGCACCGCTGGTGCGGGCCAGCGGTTTGGCGAGGTATTCGATCCGGCGCAAGGCCGTGTAACGGCCCGGGTGCCCGTCGCAACATCCGCCGAAGTCGACGCCGCCGTCGCCGCCGCGAAAGCCGCGTTCCCGGCATGGAGCGAAACCGCGCCGCTCAAACGCGCCCGCTTGATGTTCAAGTTCAAGGAACTGCTCGAGGCGCACGCGGACGAACTCGCCGAACTCATCACGCGCGACCACGGCAAACTGTTTGAGGACGCGAAGGGCGAAGTGGTGCGCGGCATCGAAATCGTCGAATTTGCGTGTGGCATTCCGCAGCTGCTCAAGACAGACTTCACTGATTCCGTCAGCGGCGGCATCGACAACTGGAATCTGCGCCAACCCATCGGCGTGGCTGCCGGCGTCACACCGTTCAATTTTCCGATGGTGGTGCCGTGCTGGATGTTCGTGATGGCGGCCGCGTGCGGCAACACTTTCATTCTCAAACCTTCGGAACGCACGCCGTCAGCATCGATCCGGCTTGCCGAGTTGTTCATCGAGGCGGGCTTTCCCAAAGGCGTGTTCAATGTTGTGCATGGCGACAAGAGCGTCGTCGATGCGCTGATCGCACATCCCGATGTGGCCGCGATGTCTGTGGTTGGCTCGACACCCGTCGCTGAATACATCTACAGCGAAAGCGCAAAGCGCGGCAAGCGCGTGCAGGCGCTGGGCAGTGCGAAAAACCATCTGGTCGTGATGCCTGATGCCAATCTCGATCAAGCGGTCGATGCGCTGATCTCGTCAGCCTATGGTTCGGCAGGCGAGCGCTGCATGGCAACGTCCGTCGCGGTGGCAGTGGGCAGTATCGGCGATGAACTGATCGAGCGTCTCGCGCCGCGCGTGCGTTCGCTCAAGATAGGCGGCGGCATGGAGCCCGATCTGGACATGGGGCCGCTCATCAGCGCCGCGCATCGCAGCAAGGTAACGGGCTATATCGAGGCGGGCGTCGCCGCAGGCGCCAGGCTCGTCGTCGATGGCCGCGGCCATACCGTGCCAGGCCATGAAGCAGGCTTCTTTCTCGGCGGCTCGCTCTTCGACGACGTGAAGCCCGATATGAGCATCTATCGCGAAGAGATCTTCGGGCCGGTTCTGTCGGTTGTCCGCGTGCCCGATCTGGCCAGCGCGATCGCGCTCGTCAACGCACACGAACTGGGGAACTGCGTGTCGCTCTTCACATCCGACGGCGCCGCCGCACGCGCGTTCTCCCGGCAAATTCAGATTGGCATGGTGGGCATCAACATCCCGAGTCCGGTGCCGCCCGCGTGGCATTCGTTCGGAGGCTGGAAGCGGTCGCTGTTCGGCGATCATCACGCGTATGGCGAAGAGGCTGTGCGCTTTTACACGCACTACAAGAGCGTGATGCAGCGTTGGCCGGATAGCATCGCTACAGGCGCCGAATTCACGATGCCCGTGACGAAGTAAATTGGAGCGTTGCAGCGGGCACGGTCGGTTTCGTGCCCGCTGCGATTTCAAACATGGATCGACTCACGTTGCACCGCGCTGGCAACGAGCGCGACGCGCCACCGGCTTCCAATCTGAATTTGCTTCAAAAGGTATATGTTGTTGACGACGGATAATCGTACGTTTAAGTTTCTGCTTTGCAATTAATAAAATCAAAAAAGTGGCTTCAGCTCAATACGATGAAAGGCGACCGGTTTCCGTCACGCTCGCCGGTATTACGCACACGGGTTCATATCGGGTGCTCGAAGGAACCGTCATCGTCTATTCAGGTGCGGACATCCGGTCTGCCCAGTGCGGCATGGATCGTCCGGAGACCGTTGCGCGTTGGGTATTGCTCGATATGTGCAAGAAAGCCGAGGCGAAGAAGCGCAAAGACAGCAACGGACGCAACCAGTTGCGCCCTGCTTGAGCGCGGCGGTTGCTACGCTTTTGCAGAACGCGCGTCGACACGCCCCGGTCGCCCAGGAATGCGAGCGTGAGAGCCGTCAGGCCGCATAACGCGATCAGTGTCAGTAGCGCGTCCTTGCCCGCGTGCACCAATACCCACCCGCCCACAGACGGAAAGCCGAAGACCCCGATGAAGTACGCCGCAACGAACCATGTCAGTGCGGCGCGACGATGCGCGGCGGCGGAATCGTTGACCGCCTGGGTCTGGATGACGGGATAGGCAAGCCCGTATCCGGTACCAAGCAGAACGGCGGCGGCTGGATGAGCCGATCCATGGTACGGCACCGCGAACATCGCTGCGATCCCCAGCACCATCATGACGAGCAGCACCTTCGTCGCAGTTTCGCGGCGCAGATTGATGACCAGCCGGGCGAAAGCCCAACGTACGGTCACGACGGTGATCGCGTACAGGCTGAAGAAGGTGGTTGCCTGCGCATGCGTTCCCTGCACCAGCGACATCTGAAACGTCATCAAGCCTGAGAAGACGCAGGCGCCCAGCGCGACCATGATGATCGGATACATGGCACGCGTGCGCACAATGGCGCCGATACCACGCCACCATTGCTCCTGGACGGGTGGCACGGACGAAAGGGGCGACAGCCGGGCGAACATTTCCAGTATCACCGACGCGACCACACAAAGGCCGCTGACCGTATAGAGCACACCGCTGAGCGACCAGTGCAACGAATGTATGGCGACGCCCGCCAGCGCCGGGCAGCCGCCAATTCCCGCCATCTGGAAAGTGCCAAAGCGTAGAAACCAGTAACCCCGATCCGAATCATTGGTTCGCTCGGCAAGCGACATCGGCGCCGCGAGATAGAACGCGCCCCAGCCCAAGCCCACGAGAAACGCCGGAATCGCATCGAGCACGCTGACGCGCTCGATCAGTGCGAAACCCGCGACGCCCATGCCTACGCATAACGCCGCGAGCGCGGCCATCCGCGCCGCGCCGATGCGGTGATGCGAAAGCCAGCCAACCAGCGGAACGCCGACAAAGGTGCCTACCATCGCACCCACGAGCGTGAGCCCGGTGTCGACGTCATTGCCGCCGATATACCTGAAGCGCATCGAAAGAAGAAAGGTCCCGCCGTACCCTGCCGCCGTGAGCAGGGTACCGACGAGAACGAGAAAGCCGTTGAATGGACGCATGAAAGAGAGGCAGTCATCAATCGCAGGAGCGAGTATGTACCAAAGCGGCCCCGGACTGCCTGGATGCTACGGCACACGCCAGCGATTCTCGACACACCGATGCGGGTTCCCGGTCCCTGTCACAGCATCGACCGCAGCGAAACGGATGAATCCGCGAGCCGCGCTTCGTCCATGACGACACCTGCCGAAATCAAACGCCTGCACGCGCCGATTTCGCGTCCCGCATTGACGGCAATCGCCGCCCTCATCCGCGACGTGTCGTCCAGCGCCATGACACAGAACGAACCGGTGACAGCGTCCCCACGGATGACGAGACGGTGCTGTGGCTCCACGATGCCCAGCGTCTGCACATTGCAGTCGAACTGATCGGACCAGAGCCAGGGCAGCTCTGCGTATATCGCGCGACCGCCGAGCATGTTGTCCGCCGCGACGACGGGCTGGTTCTCCGCCACCTGCCACGATTCGATCCTGACGCTGCGGCCAAGCAACGGATTGACGTGCATCGTCACTTCGCCTGCCGCGAAGATCGCGGGGTCGCTGGTACGGCATTGTTCATCGACCACGACGCCGTTGCGGACTTCAAGCCCGCAGGCTTCCGCGAGTTCGACGTTCGGCACGACGCCGATTCCGACAACGACCACATCCGCGCTGAGGGCGCCCGCATCGCTCTGGATGGATGCACATCCGTTCTCGTACGCGATGGCAGCCGGCATCGTGCCGAGACGCAGTTCGACGCCGTTTCGCTCGTGCAGTGCCGCAATGTGTCGCGCGACGCTCTGCGGCAGCGCGCGTTGCAGCAGCGACGGCGCAGGCTCGACCACCGTCGCCCTGCAGCCCGCCTGAGTCGCGGCCGCGGCCACTTCGAGCCCGATAAAGCCGCCGCCGAGGATAGCAACACGCTTACCCGGCGAAAGAACGGCGCGCAACGCCCGCGCGTCGGCGAGCGTGCGGACATAGTGCAGTTGCACGCGTTCATCCACAGGGCCGCTGAACCGGCGCACACGCGAGCCCGTCGCGAGCAGCAGCCTGTCATAGCCGACAGAACTGCCGTCGCGCAGCCGCACGCACGCCCGCGTCCGGTCGATTTCGACGACGGCAGACGACAGACGCAAATCGATCCGCTGCGCCGCATACCAGTCATGTTGCCGGATGAAAGCCTTCCGCTCGCCTTCTTCGGAGGTCAGCGCATCCTTCGACAATACCGGGCGGTCATACGGCGCGTGCGGCTCGTCGCCGAACATGACGATGTCCACGTCCGCGTTCATTGCGCGCAGCGTCTCCGCCGCGCGCCGCGCAGCATGCCCTGCGCCAACTATCACGTGCCGTTCATTCGACATTGACTTCCACCCTCGCCTCGACGATCCGGATCGGGAAAGCACGCACCGCGTCCGTGATGGGCGCGCAACGCGGCGCACCCGTGCGGATGTCGATCAGCCCCTGATGCAGCGGACATTCGACGCAGCCGTCTTCTACATACCCTTCCGAAAGCCGCGCATGTCCGTGCGTGCAGAGATCGTTCAACGCAAATACTTCGTCGCCGATACGAAACACCGCAATCTGACGATCGCCTGCGATCACGGCTGCCGGCTCGCCTTCGGCAAAGTCATCGAGCGTGCCGATCGTCTGCCAGCTATCAATCTTCGCTTCCATGTCCGCTCCTCAGATCGGCGTTGCGAGCAGTGTCTGCACGCGCGACGTGTCGTACACCACCCGCTTGCTTTGGTAGCGCAGCCCGCCCGCCGTCCGTACGACGCGGTCGTAGTACTTCCCAGCCTGATACACATTCGACTCGCCGTTCGCCAGCGTCTGAACCACGACATAGCTGCTTTCCGTTTCGATCACGTCGTCTTGGTCGCTCGTGATTGTCAGGCCCGATGTCATGTGCCGGTAGGTGTGCTCCTCGAAAATATTGGCGTGACGCAGCGACACGACGCGATCGCGCAGCATCTTCTGGTTCGTGCAGTGAATGATGCCGACGGGCAAGCCCATATCCGCGTTTTCTTTCGGCACGATCTCGTACAGGCAGTCTTCCGTAAAGAGCGTCGGCCACGCTTCGAGCCTGTTGTTGTCGAGATTGCTGATGTACTGGTTCTGCAGCATGTTCAATTCGAACCAAAGCTTCATCTGTTCCATTTTCGTGTCCTTTTCTCAATAGCCCATCAGCTTCTGATATCCGACCCAGAACCGTCGAATCAGGCTTTCGGTAATCACCGTGTCCTGCTGGTCCGGATTGCTGCGCGACATCTCGATCACCGACGTCGCGTCCGCGTCGCGCACCGTGCCCCGCTGCACGAGTTCGGTCGCTTCCGTGTCTTCCATCGAGATATAGCCCGCCGGTCCGACCAGGTTCGCCTGCTTGATGCGAAGCGCGCGAAGTTCCGGCGTGTCGTCGGCATAGCCGAAGAAATGGAAGATCAGCTCGAAGCTGTCCGGACCTTTTGCCAGCAACTGGCGCGCGACCAGCGTGTTGTGGATCTGCTGGATCACCAGTTGAGGAAAGATCGGCTGGATATGATTGGTGGTGTCTTCCTCGTATTCGGAAACGAGACCGAGGATCGAATCGTCTTCCAGCGCGAAGCCTTCATCGAACGAGCGGATCTGTTGCTGCTTGTAGGCCGCCGATGTGTCCTCGCCCGTCTTCGTCACCGTGATGATGCTGTGCAGGCCATGCGTCGCATCGGGAATCGATCGCGCCTTCATGCCGACACGGAAGATGTTGAAGGTCGTATGGAACAAATGCAGCATGCTCGCGTGATACGGGTCCTTCACGTTCTCGAGATACAGCTTCCAGTTGGACTTCGAGTATTGCCGCGTGCAGCCGAGATACTCGACAGGCTTGTGAAAGATGCGATCGATCCAGGGGCGCATTTCCGCGCCGAGATAGTCGGGCAGCGGCGCGACTGCGTCGCTGAAACTCGCGAAGACGAGGCCGCGATAGCTGTCCACGCGCAGCTTGCGCAGGCTGTGCCGCTTGGGGTCGAAGTCGGGCGGCATGCCCGTCATGCCCTTCTGTCCACGGCGGAACGGCACGCCCAGCAGGTTGCCGCTGTTGTCGAAGCTCCACTGGTGATACACGCACGTATGCGATGTCGCGTTGCCGCGCGCCTTGCGGCAAACGGATGCGCCTCGATGCGCGCAACGGTTGACCCATGCCGACAACGAACCATCCTCGGTGCGCGTGACGACGACGGGCGTATCGCCGACGAAGGTGCTCTTGAAGTCGCCCGGCTTCGGAATCTCTGCTTCGAGCGCGACGAAGTTCCACGTCGGCCCGCGAAAGATGCGCTCCTGCTCGCGCTCGTACACCGCTTGCGAGCTGAACACCTTATAGGGCACGCGCGAGCCATCGTCGCGCGGGAACTGCACCATGTCCGTGTCCGGCGTGTTTCTGAAGCTGACAGGCGTCTCGACCATTTCCATGCTATTTTCTCCGCATTGTGGGGGCCCGTTGCAGCAACGAAAAATCGCTGCTGCATGGTGAACACATTTTTGGAGGCGGAAAATGCAGGGTCTATCCGTTTCTGGCCGAACGCGGCGCTGATATCCAGTTCAGGCCGTTTTATGAACCCGGCTCCGTTCAATCCCCGCCCGAGCGCGCTGGAATAACCATGAGATCCGCTCTACGACTGCCCGCATTGCGACGCCACCGGCTCTTCGAATCGGTCGACCTCGACGAGACGCGCGAACTGATTTCACGCGTCATGCAGCCGCATTCGCTGTTTCCGCGCGGCCACACGCACGGTCGTTCTCACATGGACTTCGTACGGGTGGGACGGCTCGGCATCGGCACGATTCAATTCGGCGGCGCGATCCAGGTGGATGTCGAAGCCGTCGACGGATACTTTCTGATGATGTTTTGCGTCGCCGGCAATGCGGAGGTCCACACGGCTGGCAGGAAAGTCGTCGTGGACGACCAGCACGCCGTGATTCGCGCACCCGGCGAGCCGTTCAGCGCGCTGCTGTCGCCCGATTGCGAGCAACTGGTGATGCGGATCGACGCGGCGGCGCTCAACGGCGACAGCGCTTCCCTCTTCGGCGCGGGTGCTGCCGTGTCGCTCGAAAGCGGCCCGATGCGCGCGTGGAAGGAACAGTTGAAGCTGGTCGCCAGTTCGCCTGATCTGCTGAACGTGGCCGCTCAGAATCCCGCTGTGGGCGCGCATGTCGAATCGCTGCTGGTCGGCCTGTTGTGCAGTCAGGATATGGGCCACGCGACATCCCCGCCTTCGAACATCGCGCCCTTGTTCGTTCGCCGCGCCGAAGAGTTCATGGCCGCCAACCTCGCCGTGCCGATGCAATTGCAGGACATCGCCCGTGCCGCGGGCGTGCCCGTCAGAACGCTAACCGAGGGATTCTTGCGGTTTCGCAACGTCAGCCCGATCAGCCTGATGCGGCAGATGCGGCTTGACCGCGCGCGTCAGGCGATTCGGGAAAGCACGCCCGATGTGCGGGTTGCGACTATTGCGCTGGATTCGGGTTTTACCCATTTCGGCCGGTTCGCTCAGGCGTACCGCGAACGGTTTGGCGAACTTCCGTCGGAAACACCGCGGCGCGAGTTGCTGCGTTGACGGGTGGACGCGTCACTGCGACTCACTCAGCCCCAGGTCGACCACCGCGGTCGTATCGCGACTTTGCGATCAGTTGCGCGGCGGCGTGGGCGAAAGAGTGACGAACTTGCTGTGCGACGTGCCGCTTTGTCATGCAGATCCGGCGCGTCGCCAGGAATCCAACCTCATGGCCTCGTCTAGCGGGATTTCCGTGACGACGTTACCAAAGGGTTAGGCAATCGTCCCGAACTCAACTCCCCTGGTAAATATCACAAGACAAGCCGACGACACACGGCGCGCCATTCCTTCCTCGTCCACTTCCACTCGATCCACCTGGCTGAGGACCGACCGAATCGTATTCATAGCGATTCATTGAACTGGCAGGCTGTGCCATTTGTGGTTGTGACATCGTCGCGGCGGGCGCCATTTGCGGGTCGGCGCTTCCGGCTGGCTGTTGCGATGTCTGCGAATATGCCAGGCCTGTGACGGCGGATAATGCAGAAGCCACCAATAATGAAGCAAAAGGAACTCTCATTTCTGCACCTTTATCGAGAATGCAATTCGAATCTATCCGATCAGGATGACGAATCGAAATACACGGATTCCAAAGAACAACAGAATTTAGCTTGCCGATCGCAGAGAAGAAAACCTGCTACGGCAAGGCTCGCAATACGTCGCCTCAAGCACGATGCCGCGGAAGACGATCAATGGCGGCACGCGCGGATAACAGCGTGAGTTTCTGTTATTGAAGGCATCCTCTGAAGAGGTGACATGGGCACATGTTTAGGGACGCGCCTTTTCTTTTTCTCCAGTTATAGACCTGTCCTCAGGGGAAATCCAGCGGCGAGCATAGCCGTGCCAACTGTGCTTGCTACGTCGCGCAAGACGTTGGCGAGAACGCCGCAAACATGTAGATAGCCGGACAGTGACCTTTCATTCATGACAAGTCCGTAAGCGTGTGCCTGCGGATACGTATTGAAACGTCGGCTAAACAAAAGCGGATATGTGCAAGGGATCTGCGAGGAATCAATCGGCAGGGTTGACTCCGATCACCTACATTGGTACTGCATGTCCGCGTCCCGCCATTCACTCACTGGAGTTCGATCATGAACTGCAACCCCGCCGATACGGCAGTAGTGTTTATCGATCCACAGAACGACGTGTTGAGCCCCACAGGCAAAAACTGGGGCGCCGTTGGTGCAAGCGTGACGGAAAACCGAACGGTCGAAAACATGGTGAAAATCTTCAAGGTAGCGAAAGCATCGAAGTTCAGCGTGTTCATCTCCCCGCACTATTTCTTTCCGACCGACCGTGCATGGACATTCAACGGCCCACTGGAGGCCGACGAATTTGCAACGGGCACGTTCGCACGAACGGGTACGCTGAACCTGAGCGGTTTTGAGAAATCAGGTGCTGACTGGCTGGATGAGTTCAAACCGTTTATCGAAGACGGCGAGACTATCGTAGTAAGCCCGCACAAGGTGTTCGGACCGCAGACAAATGACCTGACGCTGCAGCTTCGAAAGCGTAACGTCCAGAAAGTCGTGCTGGGCGGGATGCTCGCCAATATGTGTGTCGAGTCTCACCTGCGCGACCTGATCGAGCAGGGTTTCGAAGTTTACGTCGTCGCCGACGCTACGGCGGGGCCGCGTCATCCGACCTGGGGCGACGGCTATAAGGCGGCGTTGGTCAACTACGCGTTTCTCGCGCATGCAGTTGTCAGGACCCAGGATGTCGTGGACTCGATGGCGCGAAGATAGTCGGGACTTGAACCGCCCGACATTCAAACGCAGCCCCTGTCCCGGCGATACAGCGGCACACAGCGTTCGGCCACGCCAGTACGACGTTGCCCGTCAGGCTAATGGTCGAGCAGCTTCAAGAATCAGTCTGCTGATCTTGTCCGGATGAGAGATCAACGACAGGTGACTCTAATTCACCTCGATTGTCTTATAAATGACATCCATCATCTATTGTATAAATGATGGTCATCATTTAATATCGGGTTGTACCCAAGCCCGCTGATCGGGCTTTTCTTGTGCGCAATCTGACGCCGCGCGCCGGCATAGACGTTCAAATCGAGGAAATTACCATGCCACTTGTACGCATCGATCTCGCAGAAGGCCAATCCGCCGAATATCGCAGCGCCGTCGCCGACGAGGTCTACAAGGCGATGACCACGACGATGAACGTCCCCGCCAATGACCGGTTCATGGTGATCAACGATCATAAGCCCGGCGACTTCATCGCCGATCCGACCTATCTCGGTATCGAGCGCTCGCCTCAGTGCATCATCGTGCAACTCACGTTGAATGCGGGCCGCGATCTCGCGATCAAAAAAGCCTTCTACAAGGCACTCAGCGAAGGGCTTCACGCGCGCGTCGGACTGCGCCGCGAAGACCTGTTCATTAGTCTCGTCGAAGTGCCGAAAGAGAACTGGTCGTTCGGTAACGGCGAAGCACAGTACGCTCAATAAACGCATGGTCGACGCGCGCTGCCGTCAAGGCAGCTTGCGTTGCACTCACCACGGAGGGCGCGGATGCCTCGCGTATCGAGGGAACAAACCGACGAGAACCGCCGGCTGATCGAGGCGGCGTCCGCGCGTCTGTTCAAGGAGCGCGGGCTGAATGGCGTATCGGTGACCGACATCATGGCGAGCGCAGGGCTCACGCATGGCGGGTTCTACGGCCATTTCGAATCGAAGGACGAACTCGCGGCCGTGGCGTGCGAGCGGGCGTTCGGTGAATCCGTTGTGCGCTGGAGATCGCTCGTCAGGGAAGATGCGGGCGAACAGGCTTTCGTCGACGCGCTCGCGAAGCACTATCTCAGTGCGAAGCAGCGTGACGAGCCCGGCGGTGGGTGTCCGGCCGTGGGGCTCGCAGCAGATGTGGCCCGCGAAGACGCAACCAAGCCGGTGCGCGGTGCGTACGTGCAGGGTCTCAAGTCGATGTTCAGCAGACTGGCGTCGTTTGCTGATCCGCGCCCGTCGAAGAAAGCGCGTCAGCGCGCGATCGCCCGCCTTTCGATGCTGGTGGGCGCGGCCACGCTCGCGCGTGCGGTGCGGGGCGATCCGCTCTCTGATGAAATACTCACGGCCGTGCGCGACTATCTGCACGACAGCTTCCGGTAGTGGCGCAGCGCACCCGCTGCGCCACACGGCCTGCGAGTTGCCTCAATGATCGACAGCCTTCACCGACAACAACCCCGTCTGCCCATAGAACTCCTGCAGCGCAAACGCCTCCCGCTCCCGCTGCGCACGGGCGCCGCGATCCAGCATCGAGAAGAACCAGATGCCTCCGAACGCGAGCGGCACTGAAACCAGCGCGGGGTTATCGAGCGGTACGAGTGCACGTGCCTGATGCAGCACGTCGACCCATACCGACTTCGAAATCACCGTCAGCAGCACGGAGGAAATCAGTCCGAGACTGCCGCCCATGACCGCGCCGCGCGTCGTCATGCCGCGCCAGAAGATCGACGACACCAGCACCGGAAAATTCGCGCTCGCCGCAATCGCCGCGACAAGACCGACCAGGAATGCCACGTTGACGTGCTCGAACAGAATACCGAGTCCGATCGCGATGACGCTCAACGTCAGCGTCGCCATGCGCGACATACGCATTTCGCGCGCTTCGTTAGCATGGCCGCGAGCGAGCCAGCATGCGTAGAGATCGTGCGAAACCGTGGTCGCTCCCGAGAGCGTGAGCCCCGCCACCACCGCGAGTATCGTCGCGAAGGTCACGGCGGCGATGAAGCCGTAGAACAGGTTGCCGCCCACTGCCTGCGCCAGCTTAACCGCGACCATGTTCGAGCCGCCGAGCAGATCATGCGTCAGATTGAAATGCCCGTCGGCGGCAGTCTTGAAGAACTCGGGATGCTGCGCAAGCAATGCAATTGCCGAGAAGCCGATGATAAAGGTCAGCAGATAGAAATACCCGATAAAGCCGGTGGCCACGAACACCGACTTGCGCGCCTCCTTCGCGCTGGGCACCGTGAAGAAGCGCATCAGGATATGCGGGAAGCCTGCCGTGCCGAACATCAGCGCGATGCCGAGCGAAAGCGCATTGAACGGGTCCTTCAGCAGCTTGCCGGGACCCATGATGCTGAGCGCGCCGGGGTGAACATCGACGGCTCGACGAAACATCTCTTCGGGACTGAAGCCGAATTGCGCCAGCGCGCTGACGGCCATGAACGTCGCGCCGCACAGCAGCAGCACGGCTTTAATGATCTGCACCCAGGTGGTCGCCGTCATGCCGCCGAAGAACACGTAGATCACCATCAGCGCGCCGACGATCACCTCCGCCATCCAGTACTGCAGACCGAACAGCAGCTGGATCAGCTTACCCGCGCCGACCATCTGCACGACCAGATAGAAGATCACGACGACGAGCGACGTGCTGGCTGTCAGCAGCCGAATCGGCGCCTGTTCGAAGCGGTAGGCAACCACGTCGACGAAGGTAAACTTGCCGAGATTGCGCAACGGTTCGGCGAGCAGAAACATCACGAACGGCCAGCCGACCAGAAAGCCAATCGAATAGATCAGGCCGTCGAAGCCGAACATGAACACCATGCCCGAGAGGCCCAAAAACGAGGCCGCCGACATATAGTCCCCGGCAATAGCCAGGCCATTCTGAAACCCGGAGATGCCGCCACCCGCGCTATAAAAATCCTTGGTCGTGCGCGTCTTGCGTGACGCCCAGCGCGTGATGCCGAGCGTCACGAGCACGAACAACAGGAACATGCCAATCGCAACGGGATTCAGCGCGACGCGATCGGGAACAGGACCTTCGATGGCGGAAGCGTGAGCGAGCGCGGGCAGCGAGGCAAGGCTCGCGCAGGACAGAGAGCGAATGCGCTTCATCATTCAGTCTCCTTTCCGGACGCTGGCGAGCAGCGCGCTCATCGACGGATCGAGCGTGCGGTTCGCACGCAGCACGTACCAGCCGGTCAACCCGATCGAGATCAGGATGATGCCGACGCCCGCGACGATACCCACGCTCGTCGTGGCGCCCGCATAGAGCGGCCGGGCCAGCATGTGCGGCGCAAGCGCGACGAACAGAATAAAGCCGTAGAAGATGACGATCATCAGCGCCGTCAGCGTGAAGCTGAAACGTCGGCGTGACGTAATCAGCCGCCGGTACGCGGCGCTCGCCTTGATTGAATCGATGTGGTCCTGCTGCATGGGACTGTCTCCTCCCTGTTATTTGCGGACGTCTTCGTTGACGGATGAAACTTCACGGTTCGCAACAACGGCTTTGCTGGCTGCTTCGGCAGCTCTTGTTTCAGATGTTCCTGCTGAATGAACCCGTTCAGGCGATAGCGAGCCGTATTCGCTCGAAACGGCTCACACTCCCGGCGCGCCATGCAGCGTCAGACGACGCCCTCGGCCTTGAGTTGTGAAAGTTGTTCGTCGGACAGTCCGAGCAGCGACTGAAGCACGTCGTTCGTGCCCTCGCCGAGTTTCGGCGGGCCGCTGCGCACAGGCAGGCGTACGCCGTCGAAGCGGTACGGCGGCGCGAGCACATGCGTGCTGCCGGCCTCGGGATGCGTATAGGTCGTCACGAGTCCGCCCTCGGCCGCGCGCTTCGACGTGAGCGCCTCGTGCAGGCCGAGCACTTCGCCGCACGGAATGCCCGCCTGGGTCAGACGCTCCAGCAGGTCCAGGCGCTTCCTCTTGCCGAGTTCGCGCCTGATTTCGGGCACGAGCGCTTCGCGGTTGGCGGCCCGAACGATGTTCGTGCGGAACCGTTCTTCGTCGACGAGATCCGGGCGTTCGATCACTTCGCGACAGAAGCGCTCGTACTGCCGGTTCGTGCCGACCGCGATGACGAGCGGCCCATCTTCCGCATCGAACACGCCGTAGGGCACGATCGAAGGATGCGCATTGCCGTAGCGCGGTGGATCGTCGCCCATCAGCATCGATTCCAGTCCGCAGTACGACGTGATCATCAGGCCGCAATCGAAGAGCGCCATTTCGATGTGGCGCCCCTTGCCCGACTTCTGCCGCTCGAACAGCGCCGCGAGCACGGCCTGTGCGGAATACATGCCCGTGAACAGATCGACGGCGGCGATGCCGAATTTGAGGGGCGGCTGATCGGCTTCTCCGTTGAGCGCCATCAGTCCCGCCTCGCCCTGCACAACCACGTCATAACCGGGACGCGAGGCTTCCGGTCCGCGGCGATCGTAGCCGGAGATCGAACAGTAGATGAGATCTTCGCGCCCCTGGCTGAGTTGTTCATAGCCGAGGCCGAGCTTTTCCGCGCCGCCGAACTTGAAGTTCTGGATCACGACGTCGCTCTGCTGAGCCAGCTCGCGGGCGAGCCGCTGCCCTTCGGCCGTCTGCAGATCGAGGCACACCGAGCGCTTGTTCCGGTTGACGCTGTTGAAATAGGTCGTTTCGCTCGCACCGACGCGCAAGCCCCAGTCCCGCGTGTCGTCACCGCGCTTTGGGTGCTCGACCTTGATGATTTCAGCGCCGAGGTCGCCGAGCACCATCGCGCACCACGGTCCCGCGAGCACGCGCGACAGATCGAGAATGCGTACGCCGGCAAGCGGCAGAGGAGAATTCAGGTTCGACATGGCTGATCCGGAGTGACAAGGGAGAGTGACGGGCGCGCCACGTCTAGTGCGAATCCACGGGCGAAACACGACGCAACGCGGAGAAATCAGCCGGGCGCTTGCCGAAGAAAGCGGCGATGCCTTCGGCGGATTCGTCGTCGCCGAGCGACTCCGTCATGTATTGCGCTTCGAGATCCAGTTGCGCTTCGAGCGTGTTCTCGCCGGCTTGACGGCACAGGCGTTTGATCCTGGCGATCGCGCGTTCCGGGCCGGCCGCGAGCGACTGCGCCATCGCGATGGCCTCCGTCAGCGCGCTGCCCGGTTCGGCGAGGCGATTGGCGACGCCGAGCGCGTGCATGCGCTCGCCCGTGACGGGCCTGCCCGTCAGGCACAACTCGGTCAGCAGTTGCCGGGAGACGAGCCCGGACAGAAACGCGGTCGCGCCGCCATCGGGCGAGAGGCCGACCTTGATGTATGCGACCGAGAACGACGCATTGCGCGCGGCGGCCAGCATGTCGCACGCCAGCGCGATCGACAGGCCCGCGCCCGCTGCCGCGCCTTCGACTGCGGCGATCACGGGTTTGCTGCAATCGCGAATCGCACCAATCATGTCGTGCAGGCTTTCGATGCTCGCGCGCCGCTCGGGCGGTGTCATCGCGCGACGTTGCGCGAGCCGGTTCAGATCGCCGCCTGCGCAGAACGCGCCGCCTACACCCGTCAGCACGATCGCGCCCACCTCGGGATCACGTCCGGCCTCAGCGAGGGCAGCCGGAAGGGCCGCGTATACCTCGGGCGTGAGCGCGTTGCGCGCAGCCGGGTTGTTGAAGGACAGCACTTGCACCGCGCCGTCGCGGCGCGCAAGGATAGGTTCATTCATGGCGTTGGCTCCGGCCCAAGGTGATATATCGTTCGAGATGGTGATCTTCGTCGCCGAGTTGATGGTCGATCATCACAAGGCGCTTCGCGTAGTGCGCAAGCGGCAGTTCCCACGTCATGCCGATGCCGCCGTGCATCTGGATGCACTCTTCGGCAACGAGCGCGCCGATGCGCCCGATCGTGACCTTCGCCGCCGACAACGCACGCTCGCGCTCGACGCGCGCCGCGCCGAACGCTGCGGCAGCATTGATGACGGCCGAGCGGGCCTGTTCGATTTCGAGCAGCAGGTCGGCCATGCGATGCTGCAGCGCCTGGAAGCTGCCGATCGCGACGCCGAACTGCTTGCGCGTGCGCAGATAGTCGAGCGTGTGCTCCTTCGCGACATCCATCGCACCCAGCGCTTCCGCGCACAACGCGAGCACGCCTGCGCCGATGCTGTGTTCGAGCGTCACGAAGCCTGCGTCCCGTTCGCCAAGCAAGGCGGTATCGGGAAGGCACACTTCGTTCAGACAGACTTCGGCGGCCCGTCCACCGTCGATCTTCCCGTAGCCACGCACGCTGACGCCCACCGCGTCGCGCGGGACGACAAAGAGCGAGATGCCGTCCTCGGCATCGGCCGCGCCGCTCGTGCGCGCGGAGACGAGGAAGAAATCAGCCTCGGCGCCCTGCTGCACGACTGATTTCGCGCCCGTCAGCACCCAGCCGTTCGAGCCGTGCACGGCGCGCGTCGACACCTTGCTCAGTTCGTAATGCGAGCTGGGTTCGTCGTGCGCGAGCGCTGCAACGGCGTGGCCTTCGATCAGGCTCGCGATGAGCGCTTTTTGCACGCCGCTGCCGGCACTGGCCAGCGCGCGCCCCGCCACCAGCGCGCCGAGAAATGGCTCGACCACGAGGCCGCGCCCGAGGTTTTCGAAAACGACGGCAATATCGAAGCCCTCCCCACCGAAGCCGCCATCGGCCTCATTGAAGAGCGCCCCGATCACGCCCAGTTCCGCGAAGCGGACCCACAGTTCGCGGCTAAAGCCCGAGTCGCTGCGCGCGAGCGCATCGCGCGTCGCGAAGCCATATTCCTGATGCACGAAGCGGTTCAGCGTATCGGCCAGCATGCGGCGGTCTTCGGTATGCTGGAAATTCATCGTGATCCTCTCAAAGTCCCAGGATCATCTTCGAGATGATGTTCTTCTGGATTTCATTGGAGCCGCCGAAGATCGACAGCTTGCGGTTGTTGAAGTAGAGCGCGGCGGCACTCGCGGCGCCTTCGGGGCCGATGGGCGCCTCGTCATGGCCTTCGTGCAGCGCCTCTTCGATGAACGGCTGCGCATGCGGTCCCATTGCGCGGCGCGTCAGAGACGAAAGCTCCTGGCGAATCTCCGTGCCGCGAATCTTGAGCATCGAGCTTTCCGCGCCCGGCACGCCGCCGCCCGCGACGGCGGCGATCACGCGCAGGTTCGTGGTCTTCATGTTTTCGAGGTCGATCTCGACGCGCGCGAGGCGCGCCGCGAAGTACGGATCGTCGGCAAGCGGCCGGCCGTTGCGCGTGACCTTCGCTGCGATCCGGCGCAGGCGCGCCAGCACCGCGACCGAGAAGCCGACGCCCGCAATGTTGGTGCGCTCGTACGTCAGCAGATACTTCGCAACCGTCCAGCCCTTGTTCTCTTCGCCGACGAGATTGGCGGCGGGTACGCGCACATCGGTGAAGAACACTTCGTTGATCTCGTGCTCGCCTTCGAGCGTGATGATCGGACGCACTTCGACGCCTGGCGAGTTCATGTCTACCAGCAGAAAACTGATGCCTTCCTGCTTGCGCACATCGGTTGCGGTGCGCACGAGGCAGAAGATCATGTTCGCGTGCTGGCCGAGCGTGGTCCACGTCTTCTGGCCGTTGACGATGTAGTGTTCGCCTTCATCGTCGATGCCGCGCACCGCGCTCGTCTTCACCGACGCGAGATCCGAACCCGAGCCCGGCTCCGAATAGCCCTGACACCACCAGTCGGAGCCGTCGAGAATGCGCGGCAGCCAATGGCGCTTCTGCGCTTCGCTGCCGTACTTGATGAGCACGGGCCCGAGCATGTTCACGCCGAACGGCACGATGCGCGGCGCGCCCGCCAGCGCGCATTCGTTCTCGAAGATGAATTTCTGCACGGCGTTCCAGCCTGGGCCGCCATACTGTTCCGGCCAATGATTCGCGAGCCAGCCCTGTTCGTTCAGGATCGCGTGCCATTCGACCATGTCCGCGCGTGTGAGGCGCAAGCCGTTGCGGACCTTGCCGGAAAGTCTCGCAGGCAGTTTTTCTTTCAGGAAGCGCACCACGCGCTCGCGAAAGGCTTCCTCCTCGGGGGTGAAGTTCAGATCCATGATCTCGTTTCTCACAATAGATTTCGAACAGGCCAGCGGCACTCATGCCGCCGGCGATGCACATCGTGACGACCGCGTACTTCACGCCGCGCCGGCGGCCCTCGATGAGGACGTGTCCCGCGAGACGCGCGCCCGTCATACCGAACGGATGACCGATCGAGATGGCGCCGCCGTTGACGTCGAGCCGCCCGGCGGAAATGCCGAGACGCGGCTGGCAGTAGATCGCCTGCGATGCAAATGCTTCGTTGAGTTGACGAACGCCCTCATATCCGCGCCAACCAGCAACACGGCGTCGGCGTCAGGGTCTTTCTCGGCGGGGTGGATAGCGTCGGGTAGTTGGCGCCGCACATTGGCGCCAGGCGCGTTGACGGGGGTTATCGACGGTGACGACGAGAATGCGGTTGCGCAGCTCACGCCTGGCGGCGTGTCCGGTCGATTCGGGTGTCATTGCCCGCGTCTCCATGTATTTCGTATGGGTTGATTGTTAAATGCGGGAGACGCGTTGACAATCCAACTGGCAGTTGACGAACTGTTAACTGAAAATTGACAGTGACCGCGACAACGTCCTATGGTGCGAAGTGATTCGCCATTGAAGTTCGATGCCGGGATGGCGGGTTTGCTGCGCGAGGCGGCGCGGCGCGGAAACCACCCTAGTTCCAGGCTTGCGCGAGCAACAGGATTTCGGCTCGAAGGTAGTCGATGAGCGCTTGCGTCGCCGGCGACGGATAGCGGTTCGGAAGCGTCACGATATACAACGTGTTCTGCAAGCCAGCCACACGGAAATCCGGCAGGATGCGCAGCAGCCCGCGGCTCATCGGCGCGTGCGGCACATAGGCCGGCAACAGCCCGATGCCCATGCCCCGACACACCGCCTCCGTCAGAAACGGATAGTCCGAAGACTGCAGCGCAGGCTGAATCGCAATCACGTGAACGTCCGACTCGTCCTGTCGATGCGTGAGCGTCATCGTGACCCGCCGTGCCGGGTACGGTGACGCAACCAGCGTCTGCTTTTCGAGGTCGCCGGGGCAATTGATTGGACCGTGCTTTTCGACGTACTCAGCCGACGCATACAGGTTCCAGTCAATCGAGCAGATGTTGCGCGCCACATATTCCAGCGGCGGTGTCGCCGTGATCCTCAACGCGACGTCGACTTCAGCGGCGATGAGGTCTTCGATCCGGTTGTTGAACGTGACATTGAGCGAGATGCCCGGATGCATGCGTGCGAACTCGAGCAGTCGTTCTCCGAGAAACATTCTGCCGAAGCCAGTCGGCACACTGATGCGAACACGGCCGCTCAAGGTCTGCCCGAGGCTGTCGATCGATGCGCGAGCCGTGCTCAGGTCTTCCAGCATGCGCTGGCCGCAGTCGTATAGCGTGTGTCCCGCTTGCGTCAGTTCGAGGCTTCGCGTCGAGCGGCGCAGCAATTGCGCGCCCGTTTCGCGCTCCAGCAGCTTGAGCCGCTGACTGATGTTCGCGCGCGTCATGCCGAGCTTGCGCGCCGCGGCGCTAAGACTGCGAGATTCGACGATCTCGACGAACAGGCCGATCAGGTTCAGGTCCATGGTTCGATATTGCGTGTGATTACCTGGCGATCCGACAGGATAGCGTTCACCCGTTCGCTCATCGACTACAAACCGGCTCTAGCTCGATGCGACGCGGGACGAAAAGGCATCATCGCCAGCAACTGCGCAACTCCGGCGCGCAGCTTGCGTTTGCTGGCGCCGTCGGCGGCCTGGACGGACAGACCGGAGAAAACCGACATGCACAATGTAGCAAGCGCCGCAGCGTCCGCGTCAGGCGCGAGTTCTCCTTGTTCGACGGCTTTCTTCAAGCGCTTTTCGACAGTGCGAGCCACCTTTAGCCGCAACGCCTGAAGAAAGTTTCGCAGCTCGACGTGCTCCGCGCCAATGCCTGCGCCGCCGAGAAAAATCATGCATCCACGGGAACGCTGTCCGCCCGTGAAAAGCTCGATGCTTGCGTCGAACATGGCTTCGAGGCTTTCGCGCAAGGTCGCGCGCGATTCGAAGTTCCTTAGCGCCGCGCCGCCTTCGGCCTGGACGTATAGCTCGATCGCCTCGCGATACAGGCTTTCCTTGTTGCCGAACGCCGCGTAGATGCTCGGCGAGTTGACGCCCATTGCATCGACGAGATCCGACATCGAGCACATATCGAAGCCCTTTTCCCAGAAAAGGTCCATCGCGCGCCTGAGCGCCACCTCGCGCTCGAATGCTCTTGGTCTGCCGCGTCCTTTGGTTTCGCCGTAACTGGCCGGCTCCATGTCCCCTCCTGGCAAGCGATTGTCGCAAACCCGCGAATACTGAATTCTATGTCGATCATAACAAAATTATGGACGCACACGCTCCGCCTATGCTTCAATATCTGTAACGGTCGTCACAGAAATAGCGTGACCATCGGTCAGATTCGATGGTCGAGCGGTTCAATATCTCAAGGATTGTGCAATGAAGCTGATTTCCTCGTCACTTTTCGCTGTCACGCTGCTGGCCGCGCCGATGGTGTCGCACGCGCAAGCAGTTTCCGAGGCGAAGGCTGACTCGCCCGTTTTTACGGTGTTCGTCGATACGCCCACGGGCTACACGTTTGTGAAGTTGCCGGACGGCTGGAAATACGTCGGCGCTGTGACACAGGAAGACGCACGCCTCGTACAGGCTGGGTCTGTGCCGAAAGCACAGTCATCGGCAAAACAGTCGAGCTAACAGAGGTTGAAAGGACGCAGAAGATAGACGCTGCTCTTCCTGCAAAGAGCAGCGTTGGTCGCGCCTCATCCCCGTTTGGGATGGTCAAGAAAGAATCGCAGCATTTCAGCACTCGCGTCCGGGCCGCTTGGGTCCGTGTAACTGCCGCGTGCATTACCGCCTGACCACGCATGCGGCGCGCCATGAATGGTCCACAATTCGGCGTCGATACCATCGGGGGAAGTCAGCCTCGAAACGGTACAGCTACGCCGCCCCGCATCGGCCCGACGCCCTTCACTGCTGTTGTCTACTCGCGCGTCGAAGCCCTGAACCAACTGCGCAGCATTCGCGACGTGAACCGTCGCGTCCGCGTCGCCGTGAAAGACGATCATGGGTCGTTTCGGCAAGTCTTTAGCGCGCTTCGCTTGCGCGGTCGCGCTGCGGCGTTTGCCGCCTTTCATTGCCGCGAGCGCAGAGGGCAAATCGTGCGCGCTGCCCACGGGCAGACCGGAATGCACACCCGCTGCAGCGTACAGGTCAGGATACGTGGCGATCATGATCGCCGCCATCGCGCCGCCCGCAGACAGGCCCGCCACATACACGCGCGCAGGATCGACGTTGTGGACCGCGATGATCTCTCGCGTGATACCTGCGATCAATGACGGCTCGCCATGCTCGCGATGCTGATCGTCTGGCTTAAACCAGTTCCAGCACTTCGACGGATTGGCCTGTTGCGGCTGCACGGGATAAGCGACAAGACATCGATGCTGCTCGGCAAGCGCGTTCATCTGCGTCCCTGCGGCAAAATCGTCGGCGTTCTGCGTGCAGCCGTGCAGCATCACAATCAGTGGGAGCGGCTCGCCGGCTGCGCTCGCCGGCACGTACAGCCGATACTGCCGGGAGCCTGCCGCGTTCGAATACGCATGCGTGCTGAAATGCCCCCGGTCTTCGACATCATTGATGTCTTCTCGTGCCGTGTGCGGTGTGACCTCGCTTATTTGTGTCTCGGCGAACGGAGAAACCTGCGCCGTGTCCCGCAATCCATCAACGGCGCCTCCTCGCAGCGCGCGTTGTATCGCTTCTGTCGCTATGGCGGGACCGCGGGTACGCAGCAGGGTCATCGCTTCGCGCATTGAATTCAGGAAACCTTCGTCGAGTTTCATCGTATGTGTCCGGTGAGCGGAAGTAGGCGTTGGGCGTCGCGTGGCTAGTGGATTCTGTCCGCGAGCGCATTCTTGACGGCGGCCGAAGCGTGAAAGGCGCCCAGCACCGTGACGCTTTCGATCGTGGCGAGCGCAAGCTCCGGCGTGACGTCGGTGGCAATGCTGGCGAGTCCCAGCACCTGAATGGTGAGTCGCTGCCGCGCAGCGCGAAGCGCTTCCAGATCCTGCCTGGAAAAGTGCTGAAGTCCGAGCACAAGCGCACGGCGGGTAACCGTGACCTGGACCACCTGCGCATGAAGGGCAAGCTGGTTACGAATCGCTGTCCGGATCAGGTCGGTCCGGTTCGAATAAAAGCCTTCCTCGACGAGCAGATCGATTTGTCCGAGATCGACGGGGCCGAGGTTGATCGTGATTTTTTCCGATTCGCCGCCTTTGGGGCGAATCGTGTCGACTGCTGCGGGCTTCTTCATTTTTCCATCCATCCACCATCCATATGGATGGTTATAGGCTGGTTTTTGTCGCACCGCAACATCAACATTCAGGGCCGATACAGTTTCTGGGCAGTCAAGGGCTGATCATTGCGAGGCATCAATTCCGCAAGGCTTCAGTGCCATCTGCAAGGCGGGCACCGCTTATCGCGCAGCCCGCTTCGGCGCTTTCGGCTGCTGCTTCTGAGACTGCCAGCTGTCGTCGTCAAGCAATCGGTCAAACAGACGATTGATCATCGTTTGGGGCAGTGGCGCCAGTCCCAGCAATGAATTGAACGCGATGCCGCTTGCAGCGAAATAGCGAAGCAAGGAAAGCTCAAGGTCGCCCGATTCGCGCTGAAGCGCTTTCATCCTGTCTGCATCCGCCGCTTTAGAGTCGTCGAGCAGTTCCGGACTCTCGACCAACGCGGCCAGCACGGCCCGCGCGACCGAATGCGGCTGCTTGATGGACTCACGATAGACGGCTATATGCGCCGAAAGATTGGGTTCGGCTTTCTTCCCTGCTTCCTTCGCCAGGTAGTCGAGCCGGATCTGTTCGAACTGTTGCCGCTGATAATCAAGCAGCGCTGTCAGCACCCCGTGCTTGGTGCGGAACTGATGCAGCAGCCCACCCTTGCTCACGCCACTCTCGCGCGACAGCGAATCGAATGTAAGGCCACCCACGCCCTCTCGCGCAAGGATTGTGAATGCGGCTTCAATAGCCTTCTTGCGGGTCGTCTCGGAACGGGTCTGATTGTCCATTGATTAGTAAAGATGTCGTCGCATCAACCGGTCATGCCATCTGTTGCGAACCTGGCGGCGGCTGTAGCCGGCACCGCCAGCCGCTGAAATCCGAAGCAAACCGGGCGTTCATGCTGGTAAAGCCTGAATTGTACGCCCGAGTTTTCCTTAAAAACAAACCGGGTAGACGGTTTACATCTGAAAACGGCGATGCTACGCTTCGGCCACACATCGGGATTCACCCGACGTGACACGCTTCCAACACCTTCCATCGGCCTCCAGGGAACACGACATGTTCAAGCTCAGACTGACTCCGCTTTTCTTCGCCGGTGCAACCGCGCTGGCCTTAACGGCCTGTGCTGGCGTGCAGCCCGTTGCGTACTCAGGTATCGCCTCGTCGTCGCAACTGAAGCAGAACCGGGATGACGACTCCGCCAAAGTGCCGTACCGGTATGCGGCCCCCGTCGTCTGGTCGCGCTACAGCCAGGTGATCGTCGATCCCGTCGATGTCTATCGGGGCAATGACAACCAGTTCGGAGATGTGAAAGATGACGACAGGGCGATGCTCGCTGACTACATGGGCAAGACGTTCGCGTCGGAACTGTCGAAGCGTTTCGAAATCGCCGCACAGCCCTCGCCTGCCACCCTGCGCATCAAGCTCACGCTGACGGGCGCGGAACAAACCACGGCACTCGTAGGACAGGTGATGCACTTCGATATCGCCGGAAATCTCTATAACGGCGTGCAGGCCATCCGCGGCGGCAAGGGCGCGTTCAGCGGCTCGGTGTCGTATGCAGTCGAGGTGTACGACAGTTCCAATGGGCACCTGTTGAAGGCATATGTGACGAAGCAGTATCCGAACGCGATGAATCTGCCCGCTGCATTCGGATCGCTCAGCGCGGCCAAGACGGGGATCGACAAGGGTGCGGATGCCCTCGTCGCTCAACTGAAGTAATTCCATTTCTAATTCAATAGTGAAATAATAAGCGCACCTTTCTTGTGTTGAGGGATGTGCGATGGTTCGTCAAGCGAGTGGTGGTGAAGTTCTCGAAAGGGCGAAGCGGCTCGTGGTCGAGGCCAGGACGGTAGATGAATTGCGGCAGGCACAAGCAGTACTGTTACCGCTGGAATTCGGGCTGACGCTCGCGCAGACCGCGCAAGCGATTGGCGTGTCGGTCGGCTGGGCCTGTCAGTTGCGCCGGCGCTTCATCCTGGCGGGCGGGCTGCCTGAGGTCGACCGCCCCACGCCAGGTGGTCGCCGCCGGGAGAATATGACGCGAGAAGAAGAGGCGGCCTTTCTTGCGCCCTTCTTCGAGAAGGCCAGTGCGGGCGGCATCCTGGTGGTGGGCGAGATCAAGCAGGCGCTGGACGAACGACTTGGGCGCAAGGTTGCCCTGGCTTCCGCCTACAACCTGCTACACCGTCATGGCTGGCGCAAGCTGGCACCCGACAAGCGACACCCCCAGGCCGATGTGGCCGCCCAGGACGCCTGGAAAAAAAACTCCCCGACGTCATCCTCGAAATCGAGCGCGCGTGGCCGGGCCAAGGGGCGATCCGCCTGATGTTTCAGGACGAAGCGCGCTTCGGTCGCATCTCCGACACGCGGCGTTGCTGGTGCCCCAAACCCACTCGCCCGCTGTGTCAGGCGATGGTGACGCAGGAGTACACGTACGCTTATGCCGCCGTCTCCGTGACTGATGGCGCACTCGACTCGCTGATCCTGCCGCACGTCAATGGCGCCTGCATGCAGCTGTTTCTCGATGAGGTCTGCGCGCGTCATCCCGACGACCGAATCGTGATGGTCCTCGATGGCGCCGGGTGGCATCAGAGTGCTTCGCTCAGGCTGGCCCACAATCTGCGCCTGCTCACGCTCCCGCCGTACTCGCCTGAGCTCAATCCAGTTGAACATCTCTGGGACGATCTGCGGGAAAAGTCCTTTCACAACCGTGTCTTCGACAGCATCGACGCGCTCGAACACCATCTGTGTGACTCGCTTCGCGACCTTGAGCTGGACCATCAACGGGTTCGCTCCATCGTCGCGTGGCCTTGGATCATTAATTCACTGTTGAATTAGAAATAGAATAACACCCGGCGAGCCACATCGACATGCGCCACGCCGGAGAACGAGTGTTCGCCGCGCATCGAGGTGTCGACGCACAAAGCGATCCGTGGATGCCGGCGATCTCTCACAACCTGGCGGCTTCGCGATGATGCATGCCGTGGCCGACCTCGTCATGACGACACCGCCGCCGTTGATGGTCGTGATCGTATTCGCGGTCACCTACTTCGTGGTGGGACTACCGGTTCACTTCACGCGCGGTGCCGGCGATAGGGATGTGCTCGGGACGCTGGCGGGCGTGTTCGCTGCGCTTGTGTACATCGCGCTGGTCATCGACTCGCATGCGAACGTTCACTAGTCACGGCGATCGGGCAACGGTGAAGCGCCTCCGTCGCCGGTTCAAAGCGTGCGCAGCCATCGTTCGCCGGTTCGGCAGGCGGCTGTGCGACGTGGTCACTGGAACGCTCTGATGAACAGCCGGCGCCGGCCGTCGGCTGTATGGCTCATCCCTATCGCCGCGCTGCTCATCTGCGGCGCGCTACTCATTGCGTCCGTTGTGCAACGCGGACCTCACATCAGGATCAGCTTCACGAGCGCTGAGGGACTCGAAGCGGGAAAAAACGCGCGTGCGATACCGGGATGTGGAAATCGGCACGCTCACCGGCCTGCATCTCACCGCCGACCGCACACGGGTTCTTGTCGACGTGCAACTGGACGACTCCGCAAAAGCTTTTGCGGCATGTGATACGCAATACTGGGTGGTACGTCCGCGCATCGGCATGACAGGTATTTCCGGACTCACAACGGCCATTTCAGGATCGTATCTCGCTGCCGATATGGGGCGCAGGTCCAACGTTTGCAAAGACTTCGTGGGCCTGGAAATGCCGCCCTCCGTGACATCCGATCAGAAGGGAAAACGCTTTGTGCTTCACACAAGCTCTCTGGGGTCGCTGACACCTGGCTCGCCCGTCCTTTTCCGCCGCGTTCAGGCCGGTCAGGTTCTCGGATATTCGCTCTCGAAGGATGGCGCGGAGGTAGTTGTCGATGTCTTCGTCAACGCGCCTTATGACCAGTACGTCACCTCGAATACCCGCTGGTGGCACGCAAGCGGAATCGACTTGCGCTTTGATTCCAACGGGTTGCAACTGGACACCCAGTCGGTCGCGTCGATCCTCTCCGGAGGCGTCGCGTTCGATACCGTTGGCCCCGCAACGACGCAATTTCCGGCATCGGACGACATGTCGTTCGCACTTTCCGCAACACGGACGGAGGCCGGGCGAAAAGCGGAGGATGGTCCGGCCGCACGCGTACTCATGAGATTCGGACAGTCGTTGCGTGGCTTGTCGATCGGCGCACCGGTGGATTTCCACGGTGTTGAACTGGGTCAGGTCACGGCCATCGATGTCGACATTGATGTTCGAACCGCTAAAGTCGACATGGTCGCTACACTCGACCTTTACGCGTCGCGGCTCGGAAGACGCTACCGCGAAGCGCTCGGAAACGGCGACGGTGCCGAGGGCAGACGTCTGTTGCATCAACTGGTTGCTGACGGGCTACGCGGACAATTGCGTACGGGCAGTGTGTTGACCGGCCAGCGATACGTCGCACTCGACTTCTTTCCGCATGCTCGCGCGGTCAGAATCGATACACAGCGAACGCCTGTCGAACTGCCGACGGTACCCAATACACTCGAAGAACTTCAGGACCAGCTTGCCAGCATCGTGAAAAAACTCGACGATGTGCCTTTCGATGAGATCGGACGCAATCTCGACAGGGCTCTCCGGAACTCGGCGTCGCTGTTCCAGCAGGTCGATCGCGAACTGGTCCCCGAGACCCGGGCGGCGCTGGAAGCTGCGCAGCGTTCATTCGACGCGGCAAACGCTACCCTTGCGAAGGATTCTCCGCTTGAATCCGATGTCCATCAGGCACTGAACGAATTGCGTCGAACGCTTGCCAGTCTTGGATCACTGTCCGAGTATCTGCAACGGCATCCGGAGTCCCTTTTGTGGGGTAAGCCGGACCGCAACTGATTCAATCAGGTCAGGGAAGTTGCGACTGCGCGCGGCGCGAACAACGCGATGAGGGAGATTGCTGTCGTGAGGCTATTTGCCGTGGTTGCTGTCGTTTTCGGTCTGCTTGCTGCGCCAGCATTTGCTGCCAACGTCGGCTTTGCGGAAGTCAAGGTCGACAATGGCACAGAACCACCATTGACGGTTGGAATCTGGTATCCGACGAACGCTGCGGCAGTCGAGCAGACCGTCGGCAATGTCACGCAGACCGTCGCACGAGATGCGCCCATCGCAGGCCGCGGGTTGCCATTAGTCGTGATGTCCCACGGCGGCGGTGGCTGGTACGACAGCCATTACGACACTGCCATCGCGCTGGCCCACGCCGGCTTCGTGGCAGCGGCGGTGAGCCATGCGGGTGACACGTTCGACGATCAGAGCCGCGTTCTGGAGCTATGGCGTCGTCCCGTTCAACTGCACCGGTTGGTGGACTACATGCTCGACGAGTGGATCGATCATCAGCATCTGGACAAGGCGCGCGTCGGCGCATTCGGCTTCTCCAATGGCGGCTTCACCGTGCTCGTGATGGTCGGTGGCGTGCCGAACCTGTCCGAGATCGCTCCATATTGTCACGCCCACCCGGACCACGACCTGTGCAGCGCGTTGGCGCGGGCCAGCGTCGATCCCGACCAGGGCGCGGCTGTGCCGGCCAGCGTGTGGGTGCGAGACTCTCGAATCAAGGCCGCCGTGATTGCCGCTCCCGCTTTCGGATTTGCGTTTGGACGCGCGGGCTTGAGCGGCGTGCGCGTCCCCGTCCAACTGTGGCGAGCCGCCGATGACCGTCATCAGCCGGACCCATACTATGAAGAGGCGGTGCGCGCTGACCTGCCCGATCCGCCGGAGTATCACGTTATCGCGAACGCAGGACACTACGACTTTCTGCCGCCCTGCGACGCGCGCCTTGCTCGCAAAATGCCCGCCCTTTGCAATAGCTTGCCGGGCTTCGATCGCGCTGCTTTCCACGAGCAGTTCAATGCAGATGTGGTCGATTTCTTCCTTAAGGAGTTGCGCTGAGTCTTCCTGTTGGCCCTATGTAAAGCAGTTGGTCTCTCTTCGTTTGCTTCCCAGTGTGCGCTGCTCGCAAGTGCCGCTTACACGGGGCTATCGAACACGTTACGCAAGCACAGCGATGCGTACAACGAGAGCAATACCTACACGCGCGACGCCACCGCGACGATCCTGGTCAGCACGATTCTCGGCGTCATCACCGAGGGACTGCTGATCGCGCATTTTTTCTGACGATGCAGACGGCGGCTTTGGCTTCCAACCGTGCGATCAGTCGATCTCAACCTCCGCTTCACATTCGACGGGCACCCCAAAAGGCAACGCCATGCCGACTGCGGAGCGCGCGTGTGTCCCGATGTCTGGGCCAAATAGCTCAAGAATAAGATCCGAGAAGCCATTTGCGATACGTGGCATCTGGTCGAAGCCAGGCGCGACATTGATCATTGCCAGAACGCGCAGCCATGCTGTAATACGATCCAGGTCGCCCAGCGCTCGCTGGAGACTCGCCAAATGAGCAAGCGCCACGCGGCGCGCAGCAAAATAACCTTCGTCTCGCGAGACTTCGGCGCCGACTTTGCCAATGGGTTGTGCGATTGTGCCGTCCGCGCTCAGCGGCACATGTCCTGAGACGAATGCCCGCTTGCCGCTCACGCGTACCCATGCAAAGGGCAATGACATCTGGACATTGGCCGGCATTTGTAGTGGCTGCGGCAATATCAATCCCATTTCCGCCAACTTCGCTTCGATTTTGGCCATCGCCGTCTCCTAAGGTCGTAAAGAGCACGTTAGGTGCTGACGGCCGGTTCTTCAAGCCCAAGCGTTGTTCGTACCGCCGAAGGCATCAGCCATTAAGCTGAACCCCGCAACGCCTCCACGATCCCCGCCGCTGCACGCGCTGCCACCTCACACCCGAGTACGATATGCGCCTCGGCGGTATCCTCGATGAAATCGTGACTGACGCCGCCGATGCTCGGCACGAAAAGCATGCAAGCGGGAATGTGATGCGCGATCACCTGCGCATCGTGGGACGCACCGCTCGGCATGCGAATCCACTGACCCGGCGCGACTGCCTCGGCCGCTTGCGCAATATGCTGCTGCAACGCCGTATCCATCACGACAGGCTCCTCTGGACCATCGCAAGGTATCAGTTCAACCTGCACGGCATGCTGCACATTCCACTCATCCACTAGCGCAGCAAGCGCGCTTTCCATCGCATGCAGCCGCTCGGGCTTACCGTCACGGAACTGCAAGTACATATCGGCCTTGCCCGGCACCACACTGAACGAACCCGGATCGAGATCGATCCGGCCGACAGTCCACACCGTATCCGCGTCCGCCAGCCGGCCAAACACAGCGTCAATACGCGCGATGAACGCAACCAGCGCCGCGCCCGCATCCCGTCGGATGGAAATCGGCGTCGTGCCCGCGTGATTCCGCTGCCCGGTGAAGCGCAACTGAAACTCGCGGATGCCGACAATCGTCGTCACCACGCCGATCGACTTCCCGGATGCTTCCAGCCGGCCGCCCTGCTCGATATGCGGTTCGAGATACGCGCGTTGCCTCGCGCGATCGAGCACCACGCGCGGCACATTTGCCACGCCCGCCTGTGTGAGCGCATCGCCGAGCAACACGCCGTCACGATTGCGCGCGTGCTGTAGCGACGCATCGATCGCATCGCCGACGAAACTGCGACTGCCAAGAAAACTCGAAAACGTGCCCTCTTCGTCGATCCACGATCCAACATCTACCGCGAAGTCGCGGGTCGCAGCGCATTCGTCAAGGGCGCGTGCGATTTCGAGGCCATAAATCACGCCGAGCGCGCCATCCAGCCAGCCGCCAGTCGGCTGCGTATCGGTGTGCGAGCCGATAACCAGCGCCGGGCCGGACTTGCGCGAGCGCCCGAACACCGTCCCGACGCCATCGATCGTTGCATCCAGCCCGGCATCCGTCATGCGCCCCGCGAGCCAGCGACGCGCCGCCATATCGACCGGTGAGAGCGACAGGCGCACCACGCCGGGTCCATTGGCGCCAAAGCTGCGCAAGGTCTTGAGATCGTCGAGCAGGCGAACGGGATTGATGCGCGGGAAGTCGTGCACGCGAGTCCTCCGAAACATGAGTCGGTGAGCAAAGCACGATTTTCGCATCAACCGAATGAACTCGTGGCAGATGATGTCCTCACGCGCGGGCCACTAGCGTTCGCATGCGTTAGCGTGAGTACGTGTCAGAAGAGGTGATGCACGCCGATGCGAAACGCCGTCTGGTTCGGACTGTTGGCCGCACGATCTGCGTCTGCATTGTTGAGTCATCGCCCTGAACGGCGGCCACGCCGGCGCCTCTTTTGCCGGCACAACAGTTTTGCCCGTCGGGAATAAATCGCCAATGACTGCGGTATTGCCTCGTGCGTTCACAACTTTGCGGGCCTTCGCCCACTGGGCGAGAGCCGCCGGTCCAGGCGAATCGTGAGTGTCCTTGGCTCGTTCGACAGACGCGCGCACACAGACCCAACAACAATGCTTTCCAGTTATCCACCTTAATCTCGCTCTGGTGGATACCTACACTGCATTCAACGGATCGCAAACGGGATTGTTTGAAGACCGAACCAAATACTGGAGGTAACTATCATGAAGTCTCTGATCCAAGCCGTTGTTATTGCCGCTGCCCTTGCTGCCCCCGTAGCCGCATTCGCGCAGTCGAACCAACCCATCACCCGTGCACAGGTACGCGCCGAACTCGTTCAACTCGAGAAGGCTGGGTATCATCCCGGCGATGGCGACAACACCACTTATCCGGAAGAGATTCAGGCAGCCGAAGCGAAGGTCGCTGCGCAGAACAATGCGACAGGCATCGGTGGCGTCACGAGCGGATCGTTCGGCGCGGGACACGCGGCCGTCTCGAAGGCGGACTGGGACGCGATGTACAACCGTCCGTAACATGCACGCGAGCTGATAAGGAAACGGGCCTGCCGTCGTTGCCGAACTGATAGCAAGCCCGAGTTGTTCTAAATCACCTCCGCCGTCGAGGTCCCTCTCGACGGCTTCGCACAGACCTCAAAGGTCTGTGCGCCTTTTTTGACTCGCTGAGACCCGATCAGAACCGTGCGCGCATCACCCCGAAAGCTTGCGTGAGCACCATCAGAACGGGCTGATCCCTGACATCCCCCCGTCTACTGCCAGATCGGCGCCCGTCATATACCGCGATGCATCCGACGCGAGAAAGAGGATGGCCGCCGCAATTTCATCGGGCTTGGCAGGCCGCTTCATCGGAATGACATTCGACCATTGCAGCAGTTGCGCCTTGGATATTCCCAATGTATCGAAGATCGGCGTATCCGCAACGCCGGGTGAAATGCTGTTGACACGTATATCGTGCTCGACGAACTCGGCAGCAAAGCTCTTGGCGAGCGAAACCACCGCCGCTTTCGACGCACAATACGCGGAGAAATTTTTCGTGCCCTGATTGGCCGCAAGCGACGCAACAAGGATGATCGATGCAGGTCGAGCGAGAAACGGCAGCGACTCGCGTACCGTCGCGTAGACTGCGCCGACATTGACGTTGAGCACGTCGGAGAATTCCTCCCATGAAGTCTCGCGCACGGGTGTTTGCCGGGAAATACCGGCATTCGCGACCACCACGTTTACATCGCGTTGAAAATGGCCAACTGCGCTCTCGTATAGCCTTTGCATGTCTTTCGGGCTTGCGGCATCTGCGACGACAGCCAAAGCGTTTTCGCCGAGCTTCTTCGCAGCCTGACCCAGTTTGTCAGCATTACGCCCGCTGATCACGACGCGCGCGCCCTCGGATATGAATCGTTCGGCAGTTGCGAAGCCAATGCCACTGCTGCCGCCTGTCACCACAGCCAAAGCATGCTTGAGTAGCATCGCCTCATCCTCGCAAATTGACGACTAGTGCGCGGCCCGCCTGAATCGCGCGCGTCGTGTGGCCTTTACCGTGCAAATCACCTGCAATGAAAACAGCGCCCGCCGCGAAGCGCTGCGCAGTCTCACTGCTTGCCACGACAATTTCGAGCTCCCCTGCGAGCACAACCACATATTGCCTGGACGGTGGATTGTGCCAACCAAGGAAATAGTCGCTGTTGAACTCGTGCAGAAGTACGCTCTCGCATGCTTGCGGCGAAGACAACGACACCGTAATGCCTTTGAAATACACTGGGCTAACCTCAAAAGCCTCGATGTGCCTGAATAGCGAGTGTCCGTCGCCGCCGGTGTAGATCTCGATGCATTCCATCGTTTCTCCTTTTGCTATGAAACGAACGCATGTGGACGACCCGGCAATACCCGCATGAATCCCATCAAAGTCCAGGATGCAGCCGTCGGTCACGATGTCCTCGATACTGCTCTTCGACAACCATTCAACCAGTCAGCACAACCTTGCTCAAGATGCGCGTCAGTTCACCAAAGTCCGATCGTGTTTCAAGACTCAAAATGAAGTCGAGGATCGCATCGTCGGTGCGCTCGTCTACGACACCGGCGACGATGCTGCGATGCTTGGCGATCACCTCGTCGAGGCACAGCGGATTCCGTGGATCGCCCTTGGCATACTGGGTGGCAGCAACGAGCGTGCGACCGTCGGCGAGTCTGACTTCGACACGTGCAGGCCATGCCTGCGGATACTGTGCGTCCAGCACCGGATCGACGTGGCACGTCACCTTATCCATCAGGCGCTCGATCGCGGGGTTGGCGAATGCTGCCGGCGTGAAATCCACGAAAGAGACGCGTCTCTTGACAAGGCCGAGGGCGACGTTGAACGGCACGCTGAACTGCGCGTCAATCATCAGCTTGGGGCGGCGCTTCTGCTCGATTGGTTCGCATACCAGCGGTATTGCCGCCTGCACCGTATAAACGACGATGCTTTCGATCGCTTCAAGAGGAAGGTCCGCCCGCACGGCAAGCTGCAGCACGGAATCGTTGATCGACTGGATATAGTAGTTGCAGGGGTAGTACTTCATCGCCGTCTGCGCAATGGCAAGCCTCTCACCTTCGCCCACCGACAGCGCCTGCAGCAACGGATCGCCGGAATAAGCATGCAGGTAGCCGTATTTGCCTTCGATGGAGGTAGGCGGCGCCGTGATCCCGTACTGCGCCAGTTCCGCGGCGACCATGCCCGCATGCGAGGCCCAGCCGCCGTGAAAGCGCTTCGTCCAGGCCCCGTCGGTGACGAATTCGAGCAACCCCGCCGCCTGGCTACATGCAACCCCGAGTGCATTCGTAGCCTGCGTCGAATCCAGCCCGAGGAGCGTGGCGGCGGTAGCGGCCGCGCCGAGCGCGCCCGTGGTGCCCGTAGGATGGAAGCCGCGTGCGTTCGTCACTGCCGGCTTAAGGGCGGCGGCGACACGGCAGGCAACCTCAAATCCAGCGACGACGGCAGTGATGAAGCGTTTTCCGCTGGCGCCCCGCTCTTCCGCTAACGCCAGTGCCGGGGAAAAGACGAACGACTCGTTATGGATCGAGCCTGGAAGAAATGTGTCATCCAGTTCCATGCTGTGCGCGGCCATTCCGTTGGCCAATGCGGCCCAGGCCGCGTGTACCGTGTCGGGGCGGCCGAGCAGCGTTGCGCCACCCGGGATCGGCCGCGCAGCAGCCATCATGCGAACGGGTCGGCTCGAATCCAGAGTCGAACCGTGCAGCGCGATGGCAATGTAGTCGATGAAGAAATGCTTGGCGCGCTCGACCACGACGGGTGGCAGCGCGTCATATTCGAGGCCGGCGCAGAAACGGCCGAATGTCTGCGCCGCGGTTGGCTGCACGTTGGGGTCGTGCGTTGGCGTGACCATGAACGATTACCTCCCAGTACCGCCTCGCGCGGACTATTCGGGACATAGCAACGAGTCAATGTTGCATTATAGCTAGTGCCTGATCGGGGATCGGGTTGCCGCCGGTTTATTTAAGGCAATCTTCCGATCGTCGCTTCCGTCAAATTATTGCGGCTTTGCCGGGCCGGCGCAGTCAAAGTCCGCCACTCTGCACTATCATGGTGGGCTCAGGAGGGCGCACATGTGGAGTCTGCGAATCCACCCCGCACGACGCTCGTCGTGCACGAATCAGGCCGTCATAGCCAACATGCGAAACGCGCGATACGGCAAAGGCCGGTTGCTGATCGTCACGGCGTTCGCGTTGTCCGCGTCTGTATTCATCAACGGCTGTCATTCGACGGCGACGTCGACTGCGACTGCGACCGCACCGGGGCAGATCGCCACTGACGACGCTGCGCTCGCCGCCCGGGTGAAGCAGGCGCTCGTCGCGGACTCGGGGCTGAGATCGTTGCCGATCAGCGTCGCGACGTATCGAGGCGTCGTGCAGTTGTCGGGCTACGTGGATTCAGAAGTACAGATTCAGAGCGCGCTTGCCGTGGCGCGAGGCGTCCCGGGGGCGCAATCCGTGAGCAACGATCTGCACCTCAGGCCGCAATGACGCACCTTGGCCGGAAAACACCAGCCGCCCGCGATCGATCCTGAGCGGCGGGTGGAACGTATCCGAAGCGGACGTGCAGATCACCGACCATGCAGTGATCAACCGCCCCCGACTTGTGCCTGGTCCGGCGTGGTTCCGACCAGGCGTTGGCCTTCTTTGCTGTCCTCGACTCTCCAGCCTCGCGCGCTTAACGCTGCCCGTATGTGATCGGCTCTTTCCCAATCCTTTCCAGATCGAGCACGCTCACGTTCGCTGAGTAATACGCGAACGTCCTCCGGAATATCCGACACGACAGGTCTCCATTCGTGCAAACCGAGACCAAGTACCGTATCAAAGCTGTCCACGGTTGCTCTCAGAGTCGCGGGTGGCAGGTGACTCCTGGTGAGATCCCAAAGTACGGCAAGTGCCCTCGGCAGATTCAGGTCCTCGTTCACCTCAGCGTCGAAGCGGACGGCGAATTCCGGATGGACACTGCCGGCCTCCGGCCAGGTCGAATAGAGATGGCGCAGCCGGTTCAATGCCGTCTGAGCGCCATCGAGAGACGCCCAGCTGAAGCGCAATTTGCTCCGGTAATGGGCTGTCAGGCACAGATAACGGTAGGCGAGCGGATCGATGCTTCGACTTTGCAAGGTCTGAAGACGAATGAAATCCCCGCTCGACTTTGACATCTTCGTGTTCATATCGAGCGTCAGAAAGTGTCCGTGCATCCAGAAGTTCGCAAGGCGTGTGCCGTATGCCGCTTCCGTCTGCGCAATCTCGTTGTTGTGATGCACGGCGATATGGTCCTCGCCGCCGCAATGGATATCAAACCATGTGCCGAGGCATTTCGCGGACATGGCCGAGCACTCGATATGCCAACCAGGAAAGCCGCGACCCCATGGGCTCTCCCACTCCATCTGCCGCCTGACGTCGGTGGGACTGAATTTCCACAAGGCAAAGTCCGTGAGGTTCTTCTTCGCGCCGAGCGCGACCCGCTTCCCCGCGTGCAAACCTGCGTGGTCTAGCCGCGCGAGATAGCCGTAATCGTCCTGCTTACTGGTGTCGAAGTAGAGACCGTCATCCGTCCGGTACACGTAGCCGGCTCGTTCCAGCTCGCCAATGAACGCGATCTGTTCGGCGATGTGATCGGTTGCACGGCACCAGACCGTCGGCTCCAGCAGGTGGAGGGCGTGCCAGTCCGCGATGAAGGCGTCGGTGTAGCGTCGGGCAATGGCCCACGCTGATTGCCCGGTGCGCTGGCTGCCTCTCTCCATCTTGTCTTCGCCTTCGTCCGCATCAGAAGTCAGATGGCCGACGTCGGAGATATTGACGACGTGCCGGACCTCGAAACCGTTACGCATCAGTACGCGGCGCAGGATGTCCTCGAACACGTAAGTCCTGAGATTGCCGATATGCGCATGGTCATAGACGGTGGGTCCGCAGCAATACATGCCGACCCGACCGGCGTGGATTGGCGTGAACGGGCGCACGGTACGCGACCAGGTGTCATATAGCGCAAGCGGCATCGAGTCTCTCCATCCCCAAAGGTACAGGCCCAAAAACAGAAAGGCCGCCGGTTTTGCAACGGGCGGCCAGAAGGCGTTGGCTTCAACGTATAGCTAGATTGCTAGACGCAGCTTCCCCCCGGCATGTTCTGACAACATGCACGGATCAGCGAAGCGAGGAGTTTGGCGTGACTAGACATGACAGGAATCGTAACGTCTGTTGGCTGCGCAGGTCAATACCGTCGAATGGCTGCTCCCGGTGACGACTTGCGAACGACCGATCATTGGAATTCACGGCGTTGGACGGCTCCTGGATTCGCGGCGATCATTATCGTTCGGATACCTATCGATTAAATTATCGATCCCCATTTTCTGGGCTTTGCCGGTGCAGGTGGGAGGCGAATGGAGACGGTGCGCTTCGACCGCCGTACCGCCGCGCTACGGATGTATTGGTGCCAGATGGCGCGCATGCAGTGGAGGTGTATAACGCAGCGCCGCTATTCAGCGCCGGCATAAAAGCGATGTTGGTCGCGATCGTCAAATCAGCGAAAAGAGGCCAGAAAAAAGGCCTGTTCGTGATGTAAAGCACGCAAATAGTCGATAGAATTTCGTTATGTTCCGTCACGCGTCCGATACCTGTCGGATCGCTTTCTCACATCGGATTTCCGGTTAATTCAGCATGACACGGCTTGCACGGCACTACGTCCCAGAACAACCGCAGCACGTTATCTTGCAGGGGCTCACGGGGCCCGCATTCCTGGACGAAGGAGACTACCTGTACTTCCTCGCCTGCCTGGCAGACGCAGCGCGCGTCGCCGATCTGGCAGTCCACGCGTGGGTACTCATGCCTGACGCAGTACAGTTCCTCGTCACGCCTTCGTACGAGTCGAGCGTGGCCATGGCGATGCAGGCGGTCTGCCGTCGCTACGTCGAGACCTTCAACCGCCGCCATGGACGCCGCGGTACCATGTGGCGTGGCAACTACTGTGCAACAGTGATCGAGCCCGACCGGTATTTTCTGTTCGCGAGCCAGGTCATCGATCATGCGCCGGTGCGCAACCGCCTTGTGGCAGAGCCGGGAAAGTACCCGTGGTCGAGCTACACGCATCACATCGGGCTGCGTGCCGATAGCTTCATCAAGGACCATCCGCTCTATCGGGCGCTCGGCAACACGCCGTTCGAGCGCCACGAGGCTTACCGCGATTTGAGCGCACAGCCCCTCGACGAACTCGAGGTCGATAACCTGATGCAGTCGACGCTCAAGGGCTGGGTGCTCGGCAGCGCCGCGTATTGCGAGTGGGCGGCGCAGACAGCCAACCGGCGTTTGATGCCCCTGCTGCTACGCGACCGCCCGCCTAGCGTTCGCACGACACGCGGTCGAGCACACGTGGGCTAATCAAAAGAACAACAAGCAGGTAAGACTTGCTTGTTTGAGAGGTGCTACGTCGGGTCAGAGCGTTTCAAGCCGCATGGCCGGTGTCGCGATGTCACCCTGCCCGTCGCGTTCATTTTCGAATGCGGTGGGTGCGCTGGAATGGGCGGTCAGGTCGTGAGTTCAGCGCTGTTCTGCACATCGGTCGCGCGTCCCGGCCTGACATGGTGATGCTGGATCTGCGCGGCCTCTGCGCGTGACCGCATTGCCGGTTCCACTTCCTGGGCGTGGGCCGCGTTCAATGGGGTTCAGCCGTCGCGAATGACGATCGCTATTCAGAGCCGGTGGTGCTGGCGCGAGGCTCGACGAACACCGCACAAGAGCGGATTGTGGGAGTGAAGCGCGAGCGCGAAACAGACGGCCGAACATGTACAGCGCGTGCAAGCCGCTCCAACTAGCGAGGCTGTTCGATAAACGCTTCGAACGCCGCCGCGTAGTCCGCATGCCAACGAGACAAGGCGGGCCTGTTTTCTACGATATCCCCTATCGCCCATAACATGCGGCGCTCGTCGAGCGAACGCGGTACGTCGTTATCCGGACACAGGATATAGAAGTCGCCAGCGCTGAGGCGCTCGAGCATGAACTCGACCGTTTGCTCGGGTGTCCATGCCGCAGCGGGCTTTTCCGTCCGGCCTTTGCGAGTCAACTCCGTGAACACGAAACCGGGAATGAGCAAGTGTGCGCTTATGTTGCACCCGGGGGTGTTACGGAGTTCGTGTTGGAGCGCCTCCGTGAACGCCTTCAATCCGGCTTTCGACACGTTATAGGCCGGGTCCCCTGGCGGTGTCGTAATGCCTTGCTTTGAACCCGTATTGATGACAAGCCCTGGGCGACCGCGCGTGATCATGTCGGGTACGAAAACCTGCGTGCCGTGAATTGGGCCCCACAAATTCACGCCCAGCACGCGCGTCCAGTTCTCGTCGGGACCGAACATACCGCTGCCCGGTTGAACGCCGGCGTTGTTCATCAAGACGTCGGTGCCGCCAAATCTTTCGACAACGGCTGAGTGCAGACGACGGACATCGTCAATGGCACTGACATCGGTTTCGAGTCCAAAGACGTCCCGCGCGCCGCTCGCGCTCAACCTGGCGACTTCTTCCACGGCATACGCAATTCGATCGGCATCGCGGTCTGCAATGCAGATACGAAGTCCAAGCTCGGCAAACCGCTTTGCCGCAGCCAGGCCGATACCGGCCGCGCCACCCGTGATGACGGCAACGGCTCCCTTGGAAAGAGCAGAATGAGACATGTGTGGAATTCCTTGATGAGTCCCGGCGCGCTTGCACAGCTACCGCAGCTATGCCGATGCGGTTAGATAGCATGGAACGAGAGTAGCACCATTTACTACGCCAGCACGCATGCCACGTATTCGTGCAATCAAGGTACTCCATATCAGGCGAGACTATTGAGCAACGCGAAACCTGTCTTTTCCATGCGCGTCTTTAAACATCAGTCGCGATAGTGAATACTCCCGTCGACGCGATGCCGCATTCACGGGCAGGCTATGACATGAGTAAGCTGTCTTTTCCGCAAAACCATCTGTGACGCTGCATAGCTTTGCAGCAGAATCGTTACCCACCGTGACCTTGCGCCTTCCTTCCAACGTCGAACCAATCGATTTTTCTGCGCCCGCAGCGCTGGTAGCACAGCGGCTGATCGGCGCTATCCTGACGGTGGACGGCGTGGGCGGCCGTATCGTCGAGACGGAGGCGTACGATCCCGAGGAACCCGCATCACATGCTTTCTGCGGGCCGACGACGCGCAACACCGTGCTTTTCGGGCCGCCCGCACATGTCTACGTGTACCGCTCGTACGGCATTCATTGGTGCCTCAATTTCGTGTGTCGAGAAGAAGGTCACGGCGCCGGGGTACTGATCCGCGCAATCGAACCGTTGACCGGCCTGGACGCGATGCGCCAGCGGCGCGGGCTCGAACCGATCCGCCTGCTCTGTTCTGGACCGGGCCGCGTTGGACAGGCACTTGGCATCACACACCGGCACAACGGCATGTCGTTACTCGAAGCGCCTTTTCACGTCGAAGCGCCGCAGGAACCGGCACCCGTCGTGGGGGGCCGCGAATCGGCATTACCAAGGCAATCGCGTTGCCCTGGCGTTTTGGACTCGCTGCGTCGAAGTTCTGGAGCAAGCCGTTTCCAAAGCACACGTGAGCGATCAATCGCGCTTCATGCCGATGCACGCGTCACGACTGTCGTATCGATAGCAATCATTTTGTCGTGGCGTCTTCGAGTATGCGCGATGTACGGCTGCGCAGACGCGGCGCCACGAAGTCGAGAAAAGCGCGCAATTTGAGTGGCAGAGGCGTCTGTCCTTTATGTACGAGACTGATGGGCAACGGCGCCGACTCGAACGCGTCGAGCACGACGCTCAGTGCGTTGTCGCGAATAGCGTCCGCGACCTGATAGGACAACACGCGTACCAGTCCAACGCCAAGCATCGCGGCTGCGATCGCCGCTTCCGCCGTATTGACGGCAAGCCGTGAATGCACGGGCACGGACACTTCTGACTTGCCGGACCCAAACACCCAGGCACGCGTGGATGCGAGCACCTCGAACGTAATGCACTCATGCGCCGCGAGATCGCGCGGTTTGACGGGCACGCCATGCGTTGCCAGATACGCGGGACTCGCGCAGACAACCCGGCGCACAGTTCCCACTCTCGTCGCCATGAGCGTGCTATCGGGCAGTTCTCCAATGCGGATGGCGACGTCCGCCTGCTCCTCCATCAGATGCACGACGCGATCCGTGAGCACGAGGCTCACGTCGATTTCCGGATAGTGCGCGAGAAATTCCGCAACCACGGGCACGACGTGCAAGCGCCCGAACACGACGGGCGCCGTGACCACAAGTTCGCCCTTGGGAGACGCGTATTCCCCCGTCGCCGCGCGCTCGGCTTCTGCAATCTCATCGAGGATGCGCCGGCACGCCGCCACATACGAGGCGCCCGCTTCCGTCAATGAGAGTTGCCGCGTCGTGCGTTGGATAAGACGCGTCTTCAGATGCGATTCCAGTTCTCCCACCTTGCGGCTCACGGTTGCCAACGGCATGCCGAGGCGCCGCGCGGCGGCCGACAAGCTGCCCGAGTCAACGACAGCGACAAGGATGGACATGGAATCAAGCCGATTCATCGGATGGCCCTATCAAAAAATGGAAGGATGATTCCCGATGTTGAGAGATTCTCTTTATAAATGCAAGCGCATAACCTTCTTGCTGTGGGCCACGGCACCTTGCCGCACATGCCCTGAAGATCGAAATAAAAGGAGAGTGCCGTGAACGGCCTGCCAGATACGTCCAAGAATTCCCAGACCCACGCAATCGCGTCACGCGCGAAGATCGTCATGATGGCCGTCATCGCCGGCGCGGTGATCACCAACATCTACTGCACGCAGCCAATCCTGCCGTTGATCGCTTCCGGCCTGCACGTCGATCTGACCACCGTCGATCTGGTCGCCGGCGCGGCGCTGCTCGGCTTTGCGACGGGCCTCGCCTTGCTGTTACCGCTGGGCGATCGCTTCGACCGGCGCAAGCTCGTGCTCGCGCAGATTGCGCTCGCCTTCGTCTTCGCGCTGAGTTCCGCGCTTGCACCCGGCATCTGGCCGCTGATCGGCGCGTCTTTCGGTCTTGGCATCGTCAGTTGCGTGCCTCAGCAGCTCGTACCGTTCGCCGCCGTCATGTCATTACCGAGTGAGCGCGGGCGTTCAGTCGGCACGGTCGTCAGCGGCATCATGGTCGGCATTCTGCTGGGTCGCACGATCAGCGGTGTGATCGGCGCGGCCTACGGTTGGCGCGCGGTCTACGGCGTGGAAGCCCTGTTCATGATCCCTGTCTGGATTGCTGCCGCGTCGCTGCTTCCGCGCGGCGTGCCTTCCACCGATCTTTCCTACGGACGTCTGCTCGCATCACTCTGGCCACTGGTTCGGGACAATCGCCCTATTCGTGAATCGATGATTGTCCAGGCGCTGCTGTGGGCCTGCTTCAACGCGTTTTGGGTCAATCTGGCGGCACTTCTGGCAAACGGCCCGCAGCATCTTGGCAGCGCGTGGGCTGGCGGCTTTGGGATCATTGGCGCGACGGGTGCACTAGCCGCTTCACTCGGCGGCCGCGCGGCAGATCGACTCGGCTCGCGCACCGTCATCGCGGCCAGCATCGGCATCGTTACGCTTGCGTATCTGCTGCTGGCCGGCGCGGAGTCGTCGCTGACGTTCCTGATCATCGGGGTCATCGTGCTCGATATCGGTGTGCAGTCGGGTCTCGTGTCCAACCAGACGCGCGCCTTTGCCGTCGATCCCAAGGCGCAGGGCCGCATCAACAGTCTCTACATGACGGCCACCTTTTCCGGCGGCGCAATCGGCGTCATGATCAGCGGCTGGCTGATGATGCGCTTCGGCTGGACGGGCGTCGTGATCTTCGGCATTGCATTGGGGATCGTCGCTTCCGCATACCACTGGCTTGGTGGCAACCGGCGCTTGCGAAGCGCTGCCCAATCGTGACTTCGATCATGCGATCAGGGTGAACGGGCAACGCCATGTAATGGTGGGGCGTATCCAAGTGCGCGTTACGCAGTAGCCTCAAAGTCGACGGATTGATCCGCCCGTTCCATACGTCGCGGCATGCCATATACGCTCTGGACACCCCGCATTTGCTGTCGACATTGGATCGGTGTCACATTGATACGCCTAAGGAAGACCATTCGCATATGCGTGGCATTGTGGAAACCGCATTTGAATGCAATGGTCTTCAGCGGGTCGTCGGTCCCACCTAGTATCCTTCTCGCTGCGTCCACACGAAGTTCTTCGACAAATGCGGATGGAGTCATCTGAGCATGTTTCGCAAACATGCCTCGAAAAACTTCTTCTGCTAACCGAGACGGCGCTGGCAAGCTCTTCGATCGACAGTTCATCGGCAATATGATCGGTGACGTATCGCTGTACCCTCTCTATGAGCGTGGTCTTTCCCGCGGCGGGATCGATATACGGTCTGCCCTCATGATCCATGTCCATACCGAGACGCGTCGCGATCCGTGCAGCGAATTCATGGCCCCAGTCGTCTGCGACCTGAGATAGACAGAGATGCCAGCCCGCCGTCGCACCGGCGGAAGAGGCCAGGTTGCCATCGCGAATCAGGACTTTGTCGGGACGTATTCGAGCCAGCGGGAATTCCCGTGCCAGCGCACTAGCGTTGGCCCAACTGGCGGTGACTTCTCTACCATTGAGCACACCTGCATGCCCTAATAGAAACGCCCCATTGCAGATCGAGCCGATGCGCTTCGACTGGAAAGCGCGATCGCGCAACCAGTCCAGGAAGTCGCGTTTCGGGCGCGCGTTCGACAAGTGCGGTCTGCCCGTTACCAGCAAAACATCCACAGATGTTTGAAACGCTGTGTAGTCGAACGGGACGGAAAGCTGCATCGAATTCGAGCAAGTGATATGGCCCGCGCGCTCACCGACTAACAAAACCTGATACTGACAGCTTGCCCGCAGGCATTGATTCGCTTCGGAAAAGACATCGAGTGCGCCGGCAATATCCAGCGCTTGCACACCGTCAAGCACGACAATAGCGATTTTCATTTTTCCGGATCCGCACGTGTGCGACTGGAACGACATGATCTTTCGCATGACTCACCCAGATCGACATGATCGCAATCACGTCGACCTTGTTGTCAAAGCTAGTCGTATAGCCTACAGATAACCACCCTACTATTGTTTGAAACCGTCACTGCAATAGGTTGGACGGCTCATACTTCCGTATAGTCCGGGTGGTATGCGCGCGGAAGAAGGGTTGGCGAGCGCGTGCTTTCCAGAGAGGTATCGTCACCCCATTCGCTGAACCCATTGACTACGCCAGTCTGGTGCGTCGAAGGGATCTGAAAAGTACTGGGTCTCGTGCATGACCTTATTGTCATGGAACTTCATGATGCTCACGACGTATGTCGCGCGATCCGTGTAGTTGATCGTGTATTCCGTGATCCACAGATCGCCGTTTCCCTGAATTCGCCTGACATCGAAACCAGAAGGCCGGCCGGGATGATGACCGCGCAACGCCTGCAAATTGATTCGTCCGACAATACGTTCACCTGACTGCGGGTAATCACAGACGGCGTCGTCGTGATAGATATCATGTTCCAGGTCCAGATCACCTTCCGCTGACGCTCGCCAGTGCGTATTCAGGACTTCACGAATCTGTTCCTCTTTCATCCGCCACCTCCAGCATCAGGATGTGAATTCGGGCTTTTGTAATCTCTGCCACAAGCAACGCGTGTGCGGGCGTTGCCAGTGCGAACCCACCGACCAATGTCACAGCATAGGCCCAAATGTCCGAAGGCGCGCCATTAAGCATCACGCGTACGGTAGAACAAGCTTCGATCCCGACTCATCGACGGCCTTCTCCCACGTGCCGTCCTTTTTTTCACGTCAGCCATTTGTTGTGGCACGTCCGAATGTTCGAAGCCCCGCGATGCGCGGGGCTCCTTTCATACTGTCGCTTCAGATCGACACTTGCCTAACGAACTGTCGCCCGCATCCCTGCATTCAGGCGGCGCCGATATGTCGTATTCCGCGTTGCCAGCCAGTAGTACAGCGGCGACGTCAGCACGAGGCCGATCACCCACGAAAGGTCCGCGCCATCCAGATAACCGGGCACAGGACCGGCGTACATCGGCGTGTTCATGAACGGAATCTGCACGGCAATACCGACTGCGTACGCAATGAGCGCTTGCGGATTGAAGCGTCCGTAAATGCCGCCTTCCGCCTCAAAGATCGAATCGATGTCGTACTTGCCTTTATGGATGACGTAGAAATCGATCAGATTGATTGCCGTCCACGGCACGAGCACGACGAGCAGCGCAAGCACGAGATCGACCAGATTGCCGACGAAGTTCGTCGAAGCCCCGAGCGCGGCATAACAGCACGCAGCAAGAATGACGAACGAAAACACCGCTCGCGTTTTGGCCGTGGGAATCCAGCGGTACGCAAAGGTCTGCACCGATGTGATCGCCGCGAGCACCGCGCCGTAGAGATTCAACGCGTTATGACTGATGACGCTGAGCAGGAAGAGCACCAGCATCGGCAAGCCGAGCGGTCCCGTCGCAAGCTTGACGGCATCCATTGCATCGACGCCGGGCGGCACGGCCAGCACGGCAACGGCGCCGAACACGAACGCGAGCGTCGAGCCGATCGTACAGCCCAGATACGTCGCCCAGAACGTCGACGCAACACTGACGTTTTCAGGCAGATAGCGCGAATAGTCGGACACGTACGGCGCAAACGCGATTTGCCAGAGCGCGGACAGCGAGACCGTCGCGAGCCAGCCGGCGATATTGAAACCGCCGCGCGTCAGAAAGTCCGCCGTCGAAACGTGCGTCAGGATGTACCAGAAGCCGACGAAGATGCCGATGCCGAGCACCCAAGTGCCGATCCGGTTCAGTATGTGAATGAAGCGATAACCGATGATGCCGATCAGCCCCGAACCCAACGCGCCAAGCACGATGCCCACCGGTACAGGAACAGTCGATTCGATTCCGTGCAACGATTTCCCCGCCAGCACGATGTTGGAAGCGAAGAAGCCCACATACATCACGCCCGCAATGACCGTGACCAGCAGCGCGCCCCACGATCCAAACTGAGCCCGGCTCTGGATCATCTGCGGAATGCCCATCTGAGGGCCTTGCGCCGAATGCAGCGCCATCAGCACGCCGCCTACAGCCTGCCCCACGATGATCGCGACGATCCCCCAGAACAGGTTCAGATGGAAAAGCTGGACGCCGAGCGCGCCCGTCACGATAGGCAACGGCGCAATATTGCCGCCGAACCAGAGTGTGAACAGATCGCGCACCTTGCCGTGACGATCCTCGCGTGGCACATAGCCAATCGTGTGTTTTTCGATCAATTGGGAAGCTTTGCTGTCCGTGGTGGCCAAGATGCTGTCTCCTGTCTCGCGCAGCTGCGCTGCGATATTCAGCGGCTCAGGCGTGGCCCGAGCGCGCTCGTTGCTTGCATTCATCCATTCGAATCACGAGTCGGACCGGGTCGAGAGGTAATCCGCGAGTCGCGTCAACATCGCGTCGCACGCTTCCAGTTGTTCGACCGTCACGAATTCGTCCGGCTTGTGTCCCTGATCCATGCTGCCCGGCCCGCAGACCACGGCGGGTATGCCCGCCTGATTGAAAAGTCCGCCCTCGGTGCCGAATGCCACCGTGCCGAACTCGCGGGAGCCACACAGCAGCGCGAGCAACTGCGCGGCGTCGCTGTCGGGCGGCGTTGCGAGTCCGGGGTAAGCCGAAAGCGACTCCAGGCGAATATCGGTTTCGGCATTCACCGCGCGCATCTTCGGCAATAGCTGGGTCTGCGCGTAGTTTTGCAATTCGTCGGCCACGTGCGTTGCGTCGTAGCCTGGCAGCGCCCGCACCTCGAAATCGAATTCACATTCGGCTGGCACGATGTTGAGCGCGCGGCCACCTTTGATGACGCCCGTTTGCACCGTCGAATACGGTGGGTCGAAGCGTTCGTCGTGCTGTTCAGGCAAGGACAACTGCTCGCCGATCTCTTCGAGACGGTTGATGAGCCGCGCCGCATACTGAATTGCATTGACGCCATAGGGCGCGTATGCCGAATGGCAAGGCGCGCCCTTGACCTGGCAGCGCATCGCCAGCTTGCCTTTGTGACCCAGCACCGGCTTCAATTCCGTCGGTTCGCCAATCAGGCACAACGCAGGCTTGTGCGCGCGCTTCGCGAGTTCCGCGAGCATCGGCCGCACGCCGAGACATCCCACCTCCTCGTCATAGGAGAACGCAAGATGCACAGGCACTTTCAGATCGCGTGAAAGAAACGCAGGCACCGCTGCCAATACCGATGCAATGAAGCCTTTCATATCGGCCGTGCCGCGTCCGTACAGGCGCCCGTCCTGTTCGCTCAGGCGGAACGGCTCGACCGTCCACGGCTGTCCGTCGACAGGCACCACGTCGGTGTGACCGGATAGCACGATGCCGCCGCTATCATCGGGTCCGATCGTCGCGAACAGATTCGCCTTCGTGCGCTCGGCGTTGTAGAACAGCTCGCTTCGAACACCGAGATCGCCGAGGTAGTGCCGGATGAAACCGATCATCTCCAGATTGGAGTCCCGGCTGACGGTGGGAAATCCGATCAGCCGTTCGAGCAGCGCGCGGCTCGAATTGTCACTCATCGCCCGGCACTCCATAACTCGGCGCGGCCGTTGGATTGAGCGCACGGGTCACGTAATCCTGCATTTGCGGCTTGTACGCTTGCCAGAGGCCGTCGAGCTTGCCGAGGGGATCGTCGTCGGCCCAGTCGATGCGCAAATCCACGATCGGCCAGCTCTGATCGCCGACGATCTTCAGCGCCGCCGAATGCACAGGGCCCGCTTCGCCGCCCGCCGCCATCGCGGCATGCATCGCCGCGAGCAGGCGATCGGCCAGCGCGCCATTCGCACTCGCGAATGCAGGCGCCATCGCCTCGATCACGTGGATGCCCGCAAGCATGTTGCCCGCCGCGACGCATTGCTCGCCCGCCACCGCGTGATACGTGCCTAGCGCCTGCTTGCCGCTGAAAAACGCGGTGCGTCCGCTGGCGTCGATCACCGTGACCTGTCGATACTCGCTCCAGTCGTTCGCCCCGAGCGCACGGTCCAGCGCCGCGGCGGGTTCGAGTAGCGTGTGCTCCAGCAGATCGAGAATCTGCGGACCGAGCGCGGGCAACGTCACGTTCTGCGTCGCCACTGCGCCGACGCCTGCGCGCAACCACGGGCATCGCGCGCCCACTGCGATGCTCGACGAACTGATCGCGATGCCGAGTTGCCCGGTTTGCGCACAACGTCCGACGATAGAAAAAGTCATGTCGTGTTCCTCAATCCTGAGACCGCGTCCATCCTTCCGGAATAACGGCGATCACGTCGATCTCCATCAGCCACTGCGGTTGACCCAAAGCCGTGACGACCAGGCCCGTCGAAATCGGGAACACACCCTTGAGCCACTTGCCGACTTCCTGATACACGGGCTCGCGATACCTCACGTCCGTCAGAAACGTAGTAGTCTTGACGATGTGCGACATGTCGCTGCCCGCTTCTTCGAGCAACTGCTTGACGTTCTTCATCGCCTGCTCGGCCTGTGCGCGCGGATCGCCGAGTCCTACGAGCTGCCCGTCGAAACTGGTCCCTACCTGGCCACGGACGTACACCGTATTGCCCGCGCGCACGGCCTGACACAGGTCGTTGTCGAGCGTCTGGTTCGGGTACGTGTCCTTCGTGTTGAACATGCGGATACGGGTATGCGTAGGTTGGCTCATCAATGCACCTTGATACGAAATAAAGGGAGAATGCGGATCGCGTTCGCGTGCGAGTCAACTCAGGTCGAGTTCGCTGACTTTGTGAATGCGTGAATCGGCTACGGCATCGTCATTCGGCGCCTTGGAGTGGCTATCGGGCGCGTCGTAGTACGCGAGATATTTGCGCTGCGTGGCGATGTGATCTGCAATGTGCTTCGCGTCATGCCACACGCCCCAGATGAATGCAGAACCGCGACGCGACAGCCACGGAAGACCCAAAAAATAGATGCCTGGTTCTTTCGAAACACCACGCTGATGCTTCGGCTTGCCTTTCTCGTCGAAGGCATCGACTTGCAGCCAGTTGAAATCAACGGCATAGCCGGTCGCCCAGATGATCGACGTGACGCCTGCCTTGACCAGATCGAGTTCGAGAATCGGATTGATTACACAATCAGGGTCTGCGGGAATGACGCGCGCCTCCGGTTCTTCCGGAAGATCGAGACCGTTGCGGGCCGCGTAGGCATCCGCTGCATCGAGCAGCGACAGATAGTTTTCGTCACCGCGCGCGATGTTGTCCGCGAGATCCGAGTCGAACGTTACGACGCTATCGTCGAACGATTTCGTCAGACCGACGAGCGTGACGCCCTGATGCGCAAGACGTCGGAAGTCCACTGTATGGCCGCCGCGCGCACCGCTCACCGCGATGGTCACGTGCTCCTTGCCCGGGCGCATGACTTCGGCATCCCATTCACCGAGCACGCCGAGCCACCAGCAGAAGTCCCGGCCACGATACCCGCGCGGCGGGCGATCGTGCGGCCCGACGGACAGATACACCTGCCTGCCCGAACGCTGCAGTTCATCCGCGATCTGTACGCCCGATGAACCTGCGCCAATCACGAGCACGCCGCCTTCGGGCAACTGCTGCGGGTTGCGATAGTCGGCGGAATGAATCTGCGTGAACCGATCCGATTTCGGCGCAACGGCGGGAATCAACGGGCGTTGAAACGGTCCCGTCGCGACGACCACACGGCTGGCTTCGAACGTACCGTCCGAGGTCTCGACGATGAAGCCCTGGTGGCCCGCATTGCGCACGACCTTCTTCACTTCGACGCCCGTGCGGATCGGCGCATCGAATTTCTTCGCATAGGCGACGAAGTAATCCGCAACCTGATCCTTCGACGCGAAGCCATCCGGATCGACTTCGGCGAACTCCAGATTAGGGAAGCGATCGTGCCAGGCGGGTCCATTGGCAACCAGCGAATCCCAGCGTCCCGTGCGCCACCGCTCGGCGATACGGGCGCGTTCCAGCACGATATGCGGCACGCCGATATTGCTCAAATGTTCGCTCATCGCCACGCCGGCCTGACCGGCGCCGACTACGAGCGTGTCGATTGACGTTCTTTTCACTGCCATGGCTAAGTCCTTCTCAAAGGCGGTTTGATTCGAGCCGTCGTGATGTCGCGTTCGATGCGGGCGAAGCGACTTGTCGATCGGCGCGCAGCACCGTGTATCTGCTGTCCTGGTGCAGAATCTACGCGCGCCCCTCGAATCTGAAAAATATATTTAAAAAATGCATCGCATGGGATTTACCTATGCAGCGTTTTTTGAACGCCTCACAATGGTGCGCAATGAACGCCCGAATCTGGAGCATTGCCGATGGAAAACCATCCCCTGCGTTACTCGCTTCGTCAGTTGCGCTATTTCGTGGTCACGGCAGAAGCGCTGTCCTTCACGGCCGCCGCGAAGCGCCTGCATATCTCGCAGCCGTCCATCTCGACGGCACTCGCCGACCTCGAATCGTCATTTGGCGTGCAGCTTTTCATCAGACATCACGCAAGCGGCCTGTCGCTTACGCAAGCCGGTCGCGATCTGCTTGGACAGGCGCGCAATCTGCTGAAGATCGCCGAAGAATTGCAGACATCCGCCAAAGAGATGGACGGCGGCATGACGGGCTCGATTGCGCTCGGCTGCCTGGTCTCGCTCGCGCCGCCCTTGATGCCCAGGCTTATCAGCCGGTTCGCGAGCGAGCATGCGGGCATTTCGTTTCGAACGGTCGAAGCGCATCAGGACGGTCTGCTAAGAGGTCTGCACGACGGTTCGCTCGACATAGTTCTGACCTATAGCCTCGACCTGACGGAAGACATCGCCTTCACGCCGCTGTTGTCGCTGCCGCCGTACGTGATCCTGCCGACCTCTCACCGTCTTGCCCGCGCGCGCAAGGTGTCGCTGACGGACCTGTTGCACGAGCCTTACGTGATGCTGGATCTGCCGCATAGCCGCGAATATTTCGCCGCACTGTTTGATGCCGTGGGCAGCCGGCCCGTGCCGGCGTTCCGCTCGTCGCAGCCGGAGGTCGTGCGCGGCATGGTGGCGAACGGACTCGGCTACAGCATCCTCAACTTTCCGCTCAAGTCGAACCGTACCGTGGACGGCGAAGACTTCGTCGTGAAGCGCTTCAAGGACAACGTCAACGCGACGACACTCGGCATCGCGCAATCGCGCACGATGCGGCCCAGACAAGTGGTGCAACGGTTTGCGTCGTATTGCGAGACCTATATCCGGCGGCTGCATCTGGACACGTAAACCCTGTTCGAAACACACGGCAAAGCTCGCGCAAGCGAGCATCGGCGCTACATAGTAAAAAGCTTTGCTTTGCATCCAAAAACAATATTTTGGCTGGGAATTTGGCTTGATAGATTGATGTCCATGTCGAGCGCAACACCACGCAATCCAGCGTCGGCGCGCTCTCGCAAGCTCGAAACAAGGAGGGCGACATGGCACACCCGGCAAGGACGATCGCAATCGAAGCGCTGGTCGATGATCTGCTGACCGGTTGCGATCGGCCCTTCAGCGAAGCGCGTTCGATGCCGCCCGGTGTCTACACGTCACCCGAATTTCTCGCGCTGGAAGAGCGCGATATCTTCTCGCGCGAATGGCAATGCGCCGGCCGCGCGAGCGCGCTGAAGGATGCCGGCGACTACCTGACCGCACGGATCGGCGACCAGCCGATCGTCGTGCTGCGCGACGAGCAGATGCAATTGAAGGCGATGTCGAATGTCTGCCTGCATCGCATGTCGGTGCTGCTCGAAGGACGCGGCAATGTGCGCAGGATCGTGTGCCCCTATCACGCGTGGAATTATTCGCTCGATGGCGCGCTGAAAGGCGCACCGCTGATGGATCGGCAAGAAGGTTTCTGCAAGGGAAGTTATCGACTGCCTGCCGTGCGTTGCGAAGAATGGCAAGGCTGGATTTACGTGACGCTCGATGCGAACGCCCTGCCTATTCACGCACAACTCGCTGAATTGAACGAGCTGATCGGCGCATACGGCATGTCCGACTACATCGAAACTTTCTATGAAGAGCACGTGTGGGACACGAACTGGAAGATCCTCGCGGAAAACTTCATGGAGAGCTATCACCTGCCGATGCTGCATCGCGCGACGGTAGGCCCGCATTCGCGGCTCGAAGAAATGGAATGCCCGCCCGGCCTTCCGGCCTTCAACTATCACTGGATCACGAAGGAAGCGTCCTTGCCGATCGGCAACGCGCATCCGGACAACACGCGTCTGACGGGACATTGGCGCAAGACCACGGCCCTGCTTGCGATTTACCCAACGCATCTCGTGACGCTGACGCCGGGCTACTTCTGGTATCTCGTGCTTCAGCCTGAAGGCGTGGGGCGCGTGCATATCCGCTTCGGCGGCGGACTGGCGCCGGAGTTCGTCGCCGATCCGCAGGCCCATGCGTATATGGCGACACTCAAGAAGCTCCTCGACGACGTGAACGCGGAAGACCGACGCGGCGTGGAAGCTGTATTTCGCGGCGTGCATGCACCGCTTGCCAAGCCCGGTCATCTGAGCCATCTCGAACGCCCTAACTATGACTTCGCGCGCTATCTCGCGGCGAAGATCGGCACGCATTGATTACGAAGCAACACCGACAGGACGCCAGCACGATGTCAAACCCTTCCTTCATCTCATTCTCGGGCGTGAGCAAATCGTATGACGGCGCGCATTACGTCGTTGACGATCTGAACCTCGACGTGCGCAAGGGCGAATTTCTGTCGCTGCTCGGGCCGTCGGGTTCAGGCAAGACCACCACGCTGATGATGCTCGCGGGTTTCGAAACGCCCACGCAAGGCGAGATTCGTCTCGACGGACGGCGGCTCGACGACAAGCCGCCGCATCAGCGCGACATCGGCATGGTGTTCCAGAACTACGCACTCTTTCCGCATCTGACGATTGCTGAGAACGTCGCGTTTCCGCTTTCGGTTCGTCGCGTGAGCCGCGCCGAGCAGAAGACGCGCGTGAAGCGCGCACTGGAGATGATCGAGTTGCCGCATCTGGCAAACCGCCGCCCATCGCAACTGTCGGGCGGACAGCAGCAACGCGTCGCGCTGGCACGCGCGCTGGTGTTCGAGCCGAGCGTCGTCTTGATGGACGAGCCGCTCGGCGCGCTCGACAAGCGTCTGCGCGAAACGATGCAATACGAAATCATGCGCCTGCATCGTGAGCTGTCGCTGACGATCGTCTACGTGACGCACGATCAGGCCGAAGCGCTGACGATGTCGAACCGCGTCGCCGTCTTCTCCGATGGCCGCATCCAGCAGGCCGCCACGCCGAGCGAGCTTTACGAGAATGCGCAGAATGCCTTCGTCGCGAACTTCGTCGGCGAGAACAATGGGCTGACGGGACGCGTCACCAACGTAAGCGACGACAGCGCGACCCTCGCGCTGGCGGACGGCAGCATCATTCGCGGGCGCTGCGAAAACGGCCTGCGCGAAGGCGACGACGCGATGCTCGCGCTGCGCCCCGAGCGCGCGCATATCCCGAGCGCCGAAGGCACGCAGGTCGACGGACACAGCAACGTCGTGCAAGCCCGTGTCGAAGAACTGGTGTATTGCGGCGATCATCACCGCGTTCATCTGAAGCTCGGCGCGCGCGATAGCATCGTCGTCAAGGTGCCCAACACGCAGCGTCACGCACTGCCCTCGCCAGGCAACATGGTCGAGGTCGCATGGCGCCACGACGATTGCAAGATTCTCGCAATGACGGCAAGCGCGCATCGCAACGCGCCTGCCAATTACTCCCCGCCGTCTCCGTTACCTACCATCATTACGACCGCACCTGCAGGAGCCAACTGACATGCGCACTCAAATCAAGGCACAACGTGCCGCACTTGCCGCCCTCTCCGTCGTCGCTTTCTTCGCCGCCGGTGCTCAGGCTGCGGAAACACTTTCCGTCGTGACGTTCGGCGGCGCCTATGAAGCGGCTGCGAAGAAAGCCTATTTCGAGCCGTTCACGCAAGCCACGGGCGTAGGCTTTTCGACGGAATCCTATGACGGCGGCCTCGCCAAGCTTTCCGCGATGGAACAGGCGAAGAACACCACATGGGACCTGATCGACCTCGAAACGAACGATGCAATCACGGCCTGCGACGAAGGCCTGCTGCAGAAGTTCGACAAGAAAACAATAGGCAAGACGAGCGATTTCATTCCCGGCTCGATCAGCGATTGCGCGGTAGCGAGCATGGTCTGGTCCACCGTCTTTGCCTACGATGCGAGCAAGCTGAAGACCGCGCCAACCACCGTCGCCGACTTCTTCGACCTGCAGAAATTCCCGGGCAAGCGCGGGCTGCGCAAGTCGCCGAAGGTATCGATGGAATGGGCGCTGATTGCCGACGGCGTCGATCCGAAGGATGTGTACAAGGTACTCGCCACGCCCGCAGGCGTCGATCGCGCTTTCAAGAAGCTCGACACGATCAAGAAGAACATCGTCTGGTGGGAATCGGGCGCCCAGGCGCCGCAGTTGCTCGCGGACGGCGCGGTGGTGATGACGCAGGCCTACAACGGCCGCATCGACGATGCCGCGAAGAAAGACAACAAGCCGTTCAAGGCCGTCTGGGACGCGCAGGTCTACGACTTCGACTGGTGGGGCATTCCGACGGGCGCGAAGCACGCAGACGCGGCGGCGAAGTTCATCGTTTCCGCTTCGCAGCCGAAAGCGTATGCCGATCTGTCGAAGTACATCGCCTACGCGCCGCCGCGTAAGGATGCGATCGCGCTCGTCGACAAGCAGCGCCTGTCCGATCTGCCGACCTCGCCGCAGAACTTCAAACGTGCGTTGCAGATCAATGCGGGCTTCTGGGCCGACAACGCGGACCAGATCAACAAGCGCTTCCAGACCTGGCTTACTCAGTAACCCCGGCAGTAACTTCGCTGTTTAAACAGCGCAACGAGAGCAAAGAGAGCCCGACGTGACTACCAGCATGCCCGTATCGGCCCAAGCCGCGGCTTCGGGCTCTCCGACGAGAGCCAACGGCCGCGCTTCGTTCCAGAAGGCGCAGCGCCGCGCGTCGGCTCAGGCGCTGCTGCTTGCGCTGCCGCTGATCCTGTTCCTGCTATCGACGTTCATCGCGCCCATCGCGTTGCTGCTCGCGCGCAGCGTGCAGAACCACGAGGTGCCCGACAGCATGCCCGCGCTCACTCGCGCGCTCGATGCATGGGACGGGCGCGGCGTCCCCGACGAGCGCACCTTCGCGCTGCTTGCGTCGGGCTTGAAGGAGGCGCAAGGGAGCGGGCAACTCGGCACGGTTGCGCGACGCCTGAACTTCGCTCAGGCCGAATTTCGCAGCCTGCTGATGCGCACCGCGCGCAACTTGCCGGCCGACGCGCCGCCCGCATGGAAACCCGCGCTCATTGAAATGGACGAGCGCTGGAACTCGCCGGAAACCTGGCGTCTGTTGAAACGCGCCGCCGCATCGCCGACACCGGACTATCTGCTCGCCGCCATCGATGCGCAGGTCACGCCCCAAGGCTCGGTCGAATTCGTGCCGGACAACTCGTCGGTCTATCGGCAGGCGTTCCTGCGCACGATCTCGATCAGCGCGACGGTCACGGTGCTGTGTCTGCTGCTCGGCTATCCCGTCGCGTGGATGCTCGCCAATCTGCCCGCAAAAAGCAGCAACCGTCTGATGCTGCTCGTGATCGTGCCGTTCTGGACGTCGCTGCTGGTGCGTACCACCGCATGGTATGTGCTGTTGCAGCCGGGCGGCGTCATCAACAGCCTGCTGATGGGACTCGGGCTCGCGACGCATCCCGTCCCGCTCATCTTCAATCGCGCGGGCGTGCTGATCGGCATGACGCACGTGCTGTTGCCGTACATGATCCTCGCCATCTATTCGGTGATGAAAAGTGTGTCGCCAATTTACGTGCGCGCAGCGCAGTCGCTCGGCGCGCATCCGTTCACCGCATTCGTGCGCGTGTATGTGCCGCAAACGCTGCCGGGTGTCGGCGCGGGCTGCTTCCTCGTATTCGTGCTCGCGCTCGGCTACTACATCACGCCAGCGTTACTCGGTGGAGCAGGCGACGAGATGATCAGCCAGCTGATCGCGATGCAGACCAATACGCAACTGAACTGGGGGCTTGCAGGTGCGCTGTCGGCGTATCTC